>NZ_JBEYYJ010000006.1:0-338185 GCF_040645475.1 Streptomyces sp. NPDC046759
AACAGCGAACTGGTCGCCGAAGAGATCGTACGCACCCTGGTCGGATCCATCGGACTGGTCGCCTCCGTACCGGTCACCACACTCCTCGCCGCCCTCGTCGTCTCAGCCGACCGCCCCGGCGCGGACAGCCCGGGCCGGGCCGAGCGCACCCCGGTACGCGGTGGCCGGGGGCGGCGCCGCAAACGGTAGGCCCAGCAGCCCGGCGGTGGACCCGACCGGGCCGGCGTGAGCCACTGTCTGCCCGGCTGAGTCCGGACAGCCCCTGCAGAAGCGTTCCTGCACGATTCCATGCGGCTCGGCGGAGCGCTCGGCGCCCGATGCCGTAACGCTTCAGCCGGCGCTCTGCTCCTCCCGCAGGATGCGGTCGAGAGCCTCTTCCAGATGAGCGTCGAAATCGGCGAGCGCACCCTCCTGACCGAGCGGCACCAGCTTGTCCGTACGGTCCAGGAAGGCCACGAGTGGAGGAACGGAGGAGCGGAACAGAGCCTGGTCGCTGCCGACCTGAAGCCTGATCAGCACCTCGCCCAGCACCTCGCAATCTGCGGGAGCGATGCGGACATCCCCTTCCCCGCACGGCCGTCCGACACCGTCGATCAGCAACTCACGTCCGAAGGCCCAGGTCACCGGTGCATCGCCGGGCAGATGAAAGGTGAGCCGCACGGCATAGGGATCACTGGTCTCATAGCGCAACTCCACCGGGATGCGGAAGGAGAGCTCCTCCGAGACGAGAAAGCTCATCATGACTTCTGCCTGTACGGAATCGCGCATCGTCTACCCCGTCATATGGACATGGACTGGCCGGGATCGATCCCCCTGACCGTGGTCAAATCTTGCTGAAAGTACACGGGAGATCACAAGGAGTAAGATTTCAGATACTGATAGAGAGGGTGAGCGTCCCCAGATGCCGGCCGATCTCCGCCTGCAGCCGACGGGCCGCGGGCAACAGCCGGTCGGCGTGGTGGAGGGGAAGCGACATGGCCATCGTGGCCACGGTGGTGCCGACCGTGATCGGTACCGCCGCGCAAACCGTTCCGACTGCGTATTCCTGCCGCTCCACCACGGGTTCCATGCGTGGCATCCGGGCGAGGCGCCGCAGCAGGGCGTCGTTGTCGCGCACGGTGTACGGCGTCAGGGACTGCACGGGATAGCGGGACAGGTGGTCGCGGCGTGCGTCCTCGTCCACCTGGGCGAGCAGGCACTTGCCGATCGCGTGCGCGTGGCCGGTCTCGCGGAAGTCGGCCCATTCCTGCACCGCCGGCGCCGTGGGGGAGTCGGAGACGCACATGACCTCGATCTCGCCGTCCCGGTACATCGCGTAGTACACGGGGACACCGATGGAATCGCGCCAGTGCGCGAGCGTGTCCGCCACCGCGCTGCGACGTTTCTGCTGTGCTCCACTGCTACCCAGCCGTTCGGCCGCGTCGCCGAGGAAGAACAGCCCCTTCTCACGGCGCAGATAGCCCTCGTGCACCAGGGTGCGGAGCAGGTGGTACGTCGTCGGAAGCGCGAGGCCGGTCTCGCGGGCGAGCTGTTTGGCGGGGGCGCCGTACACGTGTGTGGCGACGGTCTCCAGCAGACGCATGGCGCGCTGAACGGATCCGATCAGGGTGGCGGCCGCTGGCGGACCGGGGGCATCGACGGGGTGCGGTTGTCCGGGGACCGTGACCGAGGGCGGCCGCTGGGTGGGGGGTGCGCAGGAGCGCGGCGGGGCGGGGGGTGCGTGCGGTTCTGCCGGTGTGGTGTCGACCGTGGCCAAGGGTCACTCCCTGAGCGCGAGGGGCAGCCCGTGCGGGGCAGCACGGAGGGGATCTGCGCCGCCCGCGGGGGTCGGACCCCGCGGGAGTTCCGGACTCTAACCGTCCGTCGCCGTGCGCAGACGGCCTCACGGGGAAACTTCCCTCGCGCGAGGGAAGCCGGTGATCGCCTTGCCAGGACCGGTGGTTCCGTCGCCGGTCACCAGTCCCGGGCCGTCACCAGTCGCCGCGCGACGAGGAGTTGGACATGAACTTCCGCACGATGTAGATGAGTCCGCCGACCAGCGCGACGAAGACCAGCGCCTTGAACAGCAGGCCGATCACGAATCCGACCACGGTCGCTATCAGGCCGCCGAACACGACCAGGGCGATGACCGGCACCGCGACCCACTTCACCCACCACGGCAGTCCCGCGAAGATCTCTCGCATCGCCCTCGTCCTTTGCGTTCTCGTACGTCTGTCTTCTCTGACAGCGGTTGATGTTCTGCACTCGATGCTAGGGCCGAAGAGGGGTCCCGCGGACGCCTCGCGTCCCTTGTCCTCCCCTGACCCGTCCCCTAGGGAATCCCGGGGCGGGGGTCACGCCTCGGGCGGAGAGAAGACGACGAGAACCCTCAGGTCCTCGCTGATGTGGTGGAACTTGTGGGAGACCCCGGCCGGCACGTACACCACGCTGCCGCGCGCCACCTCGGTCGTCTCCAGTCCGACCGTGATCGACGCCCGGCCGCTCACGACGAAGTACACCTCGTCCTGGTTGTGCGGCTTCTGCGGGTCGTGCCCGCCCGCGTCGAGGGCGTACAGGCCGACGGACATGTTCCGCTCCCGCAGGAACTGAAGGTAGGCGCCTTCGTTGGCGGTACGCTCCGCCTCCAGTTCGTCCAGCCGGAATGCCTTCATCGCCGCTGTCGCCCTCGCCTCACTGCTCAGTTCCGATCCGGTCTGCCACGATCAGACACATGAAGAATTTCGTAGTCAAGACGATCGCCAACGCGGGCGCCCTGGCGGTCGCCGTGTGGCTGTTGGACAAGATCACACTCACGGGTGACAACACCGCCAAGAAGGCCGGCACTCTGATCGTCGTCGCGCTGATCTTCGGTCTGGTGAACTGGCTGGTCAAGCCCATAGTCAAGGTGCTCACCTTCCCGCTGTTCATCCTCACCCTGGGCCTGATCACCCTGGTCGTGAACGCGCTGATGCTCCTGCTGACCTCCTGGGTGTGCGGCAAGCTCGACCTGAGCTTCCATGTGGAGGGCTTCTGGACGGCCGTCCTCGGCGGTCTGATCGTCTCCATCGTCTCCTGGGCGCTGCACGTCGTCCTGCCCGACGAGGACTGAGCGCTCCATGAGTTACCGCGTCTGCTTCGTGTGCACCGGCAACATCTGCCGTTCCCCGATGGCCGCATCCGTCTTCCGCGCCCGTGTGACGGAGGCCGGCCTCGAGGAACGGGTCGAGGTCGACAGCGCCGGAACCGGCGGCTGGCACGAGGGGGAGCCCGCCGACCCGCGGACCGTCTCGGTCCTCGAGGAGCACGGCTACGACGGTGATCACGTCGCGCGCCAGTTCCAGCCGTCGTGGTTCTCCCGCCTCGACCTGGTGATCGCTCTCGACACCGGTCACCTCAAGGCCCTGCGCCGCCTCGCGCCCTCCGAGGAGGACGCGCGCAAGGTCCGTCTGCTGCGCTCGTACGACTCCGCCGCCGGTGACGATCTCGAGGTGCCCGATCCGTACTACGGACACCGGGACGGCTTCGAGGAGTGTCTTGAGATGGTGGAGGCGGCGAGCACCGGCCTGCTCGCCGCCGTACGCGAGCACCTGGAAGGACGGGCCGCATGAGCGACACTGGCGAGGACGAGGGTCGTACCGGCGAGGGCACGCGGGCGGTGCGCGCCGGACTGCCCGAGCCGGTCAAGCACGAGCCGACCCTGCCCGGGCCGGTGTTCGCGGCGCACTTCCATCTGCCCGGCGAGGTGACGGGCCCGTACTCCTACGGCCGCGACGACAACCCGACCTGGACGCTGCTGGAGCGGGCCATCTGCGAGCTGGAGGCGCCCGGGCGCGACGACGTCGAGACGCTGGTCTTCGCCTCCGGCATGGCGGCGATCTCCTCCGTGCTCTTCTCCCAGCTGCGCGCCGGTGACGCGGTCGTTCTCCCCTCCGACGGCTACCAGGCGCTGCCGCTGGTCCGCACCCAGCTGGAGGCGTACGGCATCGAGGTGCGCACCGCCCCGACCGGTGGTGATGCGCAGCTGCAGGTCCTTGACGGCGCGCGGCTGCTGTGGATCGAGTCCCCGTCGAACCCGGGGCTCGACGTGTGCGACATCCGGCGGCTGGTGGCAGCGGCCCACGCGCAGGGCGCCCTGGTGGCCGTCGACAACACCCTCGCGACCCCGCTCGGGCAGCGGCCGCTGGAGCTGGGCGCCGACTTCTCCGTGGCCAGCGGCACCAAGCAGCTGACCGGCCACGGCGACGTGCTGCTGGGCTATGTCACCGGCCGCGACGGCGAGGCGATGGCCGCCGTACGGCGCTGGCGCAAGATCGTCGGGGCGATCTCCGGCCCCATGGAGGCGTGGCTCGCGCACCGGTCCATCGCCACGCTGCAGATGCGCGTCGACCGGCAGAACGCCACCGCCCTGGCCGTCGCCGAGGCCCTGGAGCAGCGGCCCGAGGTGTCCGGCCTGCGCTATCCCGGGCTGGCCGGCGACCCGTCGCACAAGATCGCCACGCAGCAGATGCGCCGCTACGGCTGCGTGGTCTCCTTCACGCTGCCCACGCGCGCGCGTGCCGAGCGTTTTCTCGCAGCTCTGCGCCTGGTGGAGGACGCGACGAGCTTCGGCGGGGTGCGTTCGACGGCCGAGCGCCGCCGCCGCTGGGGCGGGGACGCGGTCCCGGAGGGCTTCATCCGCATGTCCGTGGGCGCCGAGGACCCCGATGACCTGATCGCCGATGTGCTGCGGGCCCTGGACGACTCCGCCGGGTGAGCCCGTATCCGTCCTTCGCCCCGTACCGACCTCGGGCTGTCGGCGCACGACGGTCCGAGCCTCCCCCCTCGTGGCTCGGACCGTCTTCGGCTCCGCGCGCGAAGAACCGCGTGACCAAGGCTAGTTGACTCTGTGTCAGTGTCCAATCACGCTAGCGACAGAGACCTATCGACTTATTTATAGTTGGAGCCTGCCTGGGGGCCGGAGGAGGGCAGAGACAGAGGAGGGCACACCATGGACCTGGCCTTGCTGCGCACTTTCGTCACTGTGCACCGGGCTGGTTCCTTCACCCGCGCTGCCGCCCTGCTCGGCCTCTCCCAGCCCGCCGTCACCTCGCAGATCCGCACACTGGAACAACAGCTGGGCAGGCCTCTCTTCCTCCGCCAGGCGCGCGGCGTGACGCCGACCACCATCGGCGACGAACTCGCACACAAGGCCGCGCCCCATCTCGACGCACTGGTGGAGATAGCGGAGACCGGCCTGGACGAGGAGTCCTCGCTCAGAACCCTGCATCTCGCCGGGCCACCGGAATTCACCGCCGAACGCGCCCTGCCCGCCCTGACGGAGCTCACCGGCGACGACGGCCAGGGGTTCGCGCTCCGCGCCTCCTTCGGCACGGCGGAGGAGACGCTGGAGGGACTGGCTTCCGGACACCATGATCTGGCCATCAGCACGGCCCGCCCGCGTGGTTCCCTTCTCACCGCGACTCCGCTCTGCGACGAGGAACACGTGCTGGTCGCGGCTCCTCGCTGGATGGATCGGATCGGTGCCGAGGCGCTACGGCGGAAGGGTGCGCCCGCGCTGGAGGATCTGCCCGTCGTCGAGGTCCACGAGTCGCTGCCCTTCGTCTCTCGCTACTGGGCCTCCGTCTTCGACTGCCGTCCGGCCGCCTCGGGCACGGTCATCGTCCCGGATCTACGGGCGGTGCTCACCTGCACGATCGCGGGCGCCGGACTCGCGGTGCTGCCCCGCTACTTGTGTGCTGCGGCCCTCGCCGACGGCACCGTCCAGGCCCTGCAGGATCCTGCGGTACCGCCGTTGCGCACCTACTTCCTGGTGGTACGCACCGGCACCCTCGCCATGCCGCATATAGCGCGAGCCCACGAGTGGCTTCAGCGGGCGGCCACGGCCTGGTGCTGAGGCCCTCACGTTCGGCTTCTACACGCAGTGAACGGGGGGTGACTTTTTGCGATGTTTCACGTGGAACCAGCCGGGCCACATTTCTCCCATGACCGTCCGACCCGTGGTCAAGCGCACCGCCCGTGCCGTTCTCCTCGACGGTGACGACCTGATCCTCATCAAGCGCACCAAGCCCGGTGTCGATCCCTACTGGGTCACCCCCGGTGGCGGGGTCGAGCCCGGGGACTCGACCGTCGTCGACGCCCTGCACCGAGAAGTGTCCGAGGAGCTCGGCGCCAAGATCACCGACGTGGTGCCGTGTTTCGTGGACACCGTTGAGCACATCGGTGAGGACGGTGGCGCGACCGGTGTGAAGGTGCAGCACTTCTTCGTCTGCCGGCTGGAGTCCATGGATCCAGCTCTGCGGCACGGTCCCGAAATGGACGAGCCCGCCGGCGAGTACGAGATCGTACGCGTCCCGTTCACGCGTGTCGGCATCGCCTCCGTCCACCTGGTCCCGCTGTCACTGCGGCACTATCTGGACGGCAATATCGAGGGGGTACGCGCCATGCACGCCCCCGACCTCGGTTAGCGCACTCAGTTCACGGCAATGAGCATTTCGTCCACCGAGTCGTGCCGGATACGGCTCGACGGGATGCCGATGTCCCGGAGCGTGTCGACACCGCTGCGGATCATTCCGGGCGGGCCCGAGAGATAGGCGTCGTACCCGGTCCAGGGGCCGTGGTCGCGCAATGCGTCAGGGAGCTGGATGCGTGCCTGCTCGTCGACGACCGTCCGGACGGACAGCCAGGGGTGGCGCTGCTGGAGCCGGAGCATGGTGTCGACGTCGTAGAGGTCGTGATCGGTGCGGGCGCCGTAGAACACCTCGACGGGCCGACGCTCGCCACGCTCGGCGACGTCCTCGACCAGGGCCTTGATGGGCGCTATACCGGTGCCACCACCCAGGCAGAGCAATCCGCTGCCGGTCGTATGGTCGACGGTCATGGAGCCGACAGGCGGCCCGAGGCGTATGACGTCTCCGGGCCGGGCGCGGTGCACCAGTGCGTTGGAGACCCAGCCGGCCGGCACGGCCTTCACATGGAACGTCAGCAGACCGTCCGAGCGGGGCGCGGAGGCGAATGAGTAGTGCCGCCACACACGGGGCCACCAGGGTGTCTCCACGCTCGTGTACTGACCGGCCAGGAAGGGATAGGGCTGGTCCGGGCGGATGGTGAGCACGGCGACGTCCGGGGTTCTCAGGTCGTGCATGACGATCTCGGCCTGCCACCAGGCCGGAGCCCGCAACTCGTCCGCCGCCGCTGCGTCGATCATCACCTGGGACATCGTCGTGTACGCGCGCACCCAGGCCGTCTCGGCCTCCGGGCTCCAGACGGTGGTGGCGTACTTGCCCAGTGCGTCGATCAGGCACTCCCCGAGTGGCGGATAGTACGCGGCGTGCGTGCCGTACTTGCGGTGTCCACGGCCCAGATTCTGCAGGTAGTCGACGAGCACCCGGGTGTTGTCCAGGTGCTCGGCCGCGGTGAGCAGCGCCTTCAGCAGGCGTTCCCGCTGGATGTCCATCGCTGCCGGGAACAGCGTCCGCAGCTCGGGATGGCGGACGAAGAGCAGCGCGTAGAAGTAAGAGGTGACCTTGTCGGCGACCGGCCCTATCTCGGCCAGCGTGCGGCGTATGAGGACAGCATCCGAAGACCTTTCGACGGGCGGGCCCAGCTGCTCAGCCGGCGCCGGGGCCGTGGGTGTCATGCGTGGCAGGAACCAGCCGTCCCCGCCGGACATGCCGTTCTCCCCCGGCTCGGTGGTCGGAGCGTCCATGGTGTGCCTCGCCTCAAACATCTTTCGGTCGTTCTGCGCACCTCCTGCCCTGAAGGTGCACACTTTCCCCCGGCGGGCGGCCAGCCGTAGCACGGCGTGAACCGGAGTCGACCCTACCGGCCGGCACCACGCACACAAGTCCCCCACCCTTCCTCTCGAGTCAGGCAAGGGCGCGCACCAGGGCGCTCGTCACCTAGCGGACCACGCGCACGAGTTCATAGGCATCCCACAGGTCCCGCCCCAGGTAGGAGTGCGTCGCGAGTCCAGCCAGATGGGCATCCGCATTGACCGCCACGGAAACCGGTACGGCAGCAAACAGATCCTTGTCCGACAGCGAATCGCCGTACGCCACGCAGTCCGCCCGCGTCACCCCGAACTCCTCGCAGAGCCGGTCCGCGATGGACACCTTGGCGGCTGCACTGAGCACCCCCGACGGATCGACGGGCTCGGTGAACGGCACGGCCGGGAAGCGGGATCCATGCGCCGCATGAGCGCCCCAGTCGAGAAGCCGTTCCACGAAGAAGGACGGCGAGAGAGACACCACAGCACAGTATTCGCCCATCTCTCTGATCTCTGTCCAGACCTCACGGATGCGGGTCAGCCAGGGAGCCGTGGCGAATGCTGCGCCGACATGCGCCTCGGTCAGTTCGGCCCACAGGTCGTACACCTGCGCCGCGTACTCCGGCGGTCCGATCCGCCCCTCCGAGATCGCCCGGTCCAGGGCCACCGTCTCCGCTTCCAGCCCCAACTGGCGGGAGATCTCCACGGGTGCCGTACTGCCGTGCAGCAAGGTGCCGTCGAGATCGAAGATATGAAGTCTCGCCACGGACCGAGGCTATCCGGGGGTCTATGTTTCACGTGAAACACATCTGGCTGACCACAGGTTGTGCATAGGGCCACGGCATGACCAAAAGCACGTCCGTCTCCCTCGAAACGGGTGGACGCCGGGGGTGCCGGTCGGACAGCCTGACCTGCGTGTCGACTCCTTCCCTCGCTGCTCTGCCCATTCGCCGTCTGACGCTCCGCGATCTCACCGCCTGCGCCGACTTGTCCGAGGACAGGGGGTGGCCACGCGAGGAGCACAAGTGGGGATTCCTTCTCGCGGCCGGAAAGGGATTCGGCATCGACGATCCCCAGGGCGGTCTCGTCACTGCATGCGTCGTCACGCAGTACGGATCTTGGGAGCGCCCGGATCTCGGCGCCATCGGCATGGTCCTCGTGGCCGAACGTCATGCCCGCCGGGGCGTCGGGCGCCGCTTGATGCGCCATGTCGTGTCGACCATGGGAACCACTCCGCTCACCCTGCACGCCACTCCCAACGGACGTCCGCTGTACGAGGAGTTGGGCTTCAAAGTGACGGGCCGGGCGGAGATGCTGATGGGCCGCTTCACTCCGGACAGTCGGACCGGTGTGCTCACCCGTGACGCCACCGCGGAGGACCTGCCCTCGATTCTGCGTCTCGACGAGGAGGTGTTCGGCGCCGACCGCACTCCCCTGATCACCCGGCTGCCCGCCTTCGCCGACCAGTTGCGGGTGGCCGAGGAGGACGGCCGGATCATCGGCTACACAGCCGCCTGGCCCAATATGGACACCCACGTCGTAGGTCCGCTTGTCGCCCGGGACACGGAGACGGCCAAGGCTCTGATCAGCTCGCTGGCAGCCCGTACGCACCGTCCGCTGCGCACCGACATCGATGTGCGCCATGAGGAGTTGCTGACCTGGGCGAAGGCACGGGGGCTGGCCTCCGTGGCCTTCAACGCCGTGATGACCTACGGCATCACAGAGCTCCCGGGGGACTGGACCCGCCGGTTCGCCCCGCTGACCGTGGCCGCAGGCTGATCCGACGCACGACGGACGCCGGCCCCGCCGCGTCTTGAGGCGGGGCCGGCGCTGTCCCTGCACGGTTCGGCTCAGGCGAACGCCCGTACGGCCGCGGCGGCGAAGCCGTGGTCCTGCTCGGGTGTACCGCCGCCGACGCCGATCGCTCCGATCAGCCGCCCGTCCCGGTGGACAGGCACACCTCCTGCGATGAACAGCAGGGGCCGGTCCAGGGCCGTGGGCAGCGTGTGGAAGAGGCCACCGGGCTGGACGGCCTCGACCAGGTCGGCGGTGGGGGTGTTCAGCTGGAGGGCCGTGTAGGCCTTGCGGGTGCTGGTCTCGCCGGAGATCAGCACGGCCCGGTCGTCCCGGCGGAAGGCCAGCAGATGGCCTCCGGCGTCCAGGACCGTGACGCTGACGGTCACCCCGGCGTCCTCGGCCGCGCGGCGGGCCGTGGCGACGAGCAGTTCGGCGTCCTCGATGGACAGCGGGGCGACGGCGGTGGTCATGAAGGTCTCCTAGGCGCTGCTGAGAGGGGTGCTTGCCGCACCAGGGCCCCGCCCCGGTACGGAGGTGTGTCGGATGGGCTGGTGAGGCGCCCGGGGCTGTCGGGGGAACTCAGCGATGGACCGGCATCCGCCGCTCGGCAGGCGCCCCGGAGGCGATCACGTTGCCGCGGCCGGCGTCGTGGCGCTCCAGTGCCGCCGACAGGACGGCCAGGACCAGGGCGGCCGCTGCCAGGGCGGCACCGACCCAGTTGGGGGCCGTGTAGCCGAAGCCGGCCGCGATCACGATGCCGCCGAGCCAGGCGGACAGCGCGTTGCCCAGGTTGAAGGCACCGATGTTCACGGCCGACGCGAGCGTCGGGGCATCGTGCGCCTGGTCGAGCACGCGCTTCTGCAGCGGCGGCACGGTCGCGAAGCCGAGCGCGCCGATCAGGGCGATGGTGACGGCCGCCGCGATCTTGTTGTGTGCGGTGAGCGTGAAGAGCGCCAGAACGAGAGCCAGGGCGCCCAGGGAGACGTACAGCATCGGCATCAGGGCGCGGTCGGCGAACTTGCCGCCGACGAGGTTGCCGCCGACCATGCCGAGGCCGAACAGGACCAGCAGCCAGGTGACCGAGCCGTCGGCGAATCCCGCGATGTGGGTCATCATCGGCGCGATGTACGTGATGGCTGCGAAGACGCCACCGAAGCCGAGGACGGTCATCGCCATGGCGAGCAGAACCTGGGCGTTCTTGAAAGCCGCCAGCTCATGCCGAAGGTGCACACCCTCGGGCCGCGGCATCTCGGGCACCAGTTTGGCGACGCCGGTGAGACCCACGACCCCGAGCGCGGCGACGATGCCGAAGGTGACACGCCAGCCGACGTGCTGGCCGATGAGCGTGCCCAGCGGGACGCCGACGACATTGGCGACGGTCAGGCCGGTGAACATCATGGCGATGGCGCCGGCCTTCTTGTGGGGCGCCACCAGCTCGGCGGCGACGACCGAACCGATGCCGAAGAAGGCACCGTGCGCGAGCGAAGCGACCACGCGTCCGATCAGCATGACGGCAAAGGTGGGGGCCACCGCGGACAGCAGGTTTCCGGCGATGAACAGGCCCATCAGCAGCATCAGCATCCGCTTGCGCGAGACCTTGGTGCCGACCACGGTCATCAGCGGAGCGCCGATGACCACCCCGAGGGCATAGCCCGTCACGAGCAGGCCCGCCGTGGGGATGGAGACCCCGAAGTCGCCCGCGACCTGGGGCAGCAAGCCCATGATCACGAACTCGGTCGTTCCGATACCGAAGGCCCCGATCGCGAGGGCCAGAAGCGCGAGAGGCATGAAGGGGTACACCTTCCCAGACGATTGCAGGTGCGCTTTGCGTGCGTCCACAATAATTGCAGACGCGGGCTAACTGCAAGCGCCCACTATTGCGGGCTTGCTCTACCCTTGATGCAGCCGCTCCGGGACGGAGGAGAACGCCCATGACAGCGACGGATCCCGCGCTCACTGCCCTCGCACAGGGCTGGTGTGCCCTCTCTGCCCTGCACGGACGGATCGAGGCGCACATCGAGCGCGCCCTGCAGGCGAGGCACGACCTGAGCGTGCGCGAGTACTCGCTGCTCGATGTGCTGAGTCGCCAGCACGACGGCGAGGGCGGCCATCTGCAGATGAAGCAGGTTGCCGACGCGGTCGTCCTCAGCCAGAGCGCCACCACACGCCTGGTGACCCGGCTGGAGGACCGCGGCCTGCTGGAGCGCTATCTGTGCCCCACCGACCGGCGCGGCATCTACACGAACGTCACCGAGGCAGGTCTGCGGCTGTTGGAAGAGGCACGGCCCACCAATGACGCCGCGCTGCGAGAGGCCCTGGACGCGGCGTCCGGGAGCCCCGAACTGGCTCCGCTGGTACGAGTGGTGGAGTCGCTGCACGCGTCCGCATAGGGTGCGCTCATGGGAGATCTTGAAATACGGCGTGCGACCGCCGACGACCTTCCGGCGATCGTCGCGATGCTTGCCGACGACCCACTGGGCGCAGCGCGCGAGTCCCCCGATGACATGGCCCCCTATCAGGCCGCCCTGGAACGCCTGGAGACCGATCCCCACCAGCATCTCGTCGTCGCAGTCCGCGAAGGCCGCTTGATCGGAACCCTGCAGCTCACGATCGTCCCCGGGCTCTCGCACCGAGGGGCGACCCGCGCGCTCATCGAGGCCGTACGCGTCCACGCCGACGAACGGGGAAGCGGGCTGGGCAGCCTGCTGATCGAATGGGCGATCGACACCGCGCGCCGGCTGGAGTGCGGGATGGTGCAGCTGACGTCCGACAAGACCCGCACCGACGCCCACCGCTTCTATGAACGGCTCGGCTTCAGCGCCACGCACGAGGGATTCAAACTGCGGCTCTGACGGCGCTGCCGAACGCGAGCGCCGCGGGGCTGTGTTTCACGTGAAACACAGCCCGGCATCACGGAGACCTAGCCGATGCCCCGCCACCCCTGCGGGTCCACCCCGCCCGGCACCGGAGCCTCGGGGTCATAGGGCCGACGGGTGAACATGAACGAGCCTAGGTCGAGATGGCTTAGGCCCCCGTCCGCGCGCCGTACCGGCCGCAACAGCTCTCCGGCGTAGTACCCCTCCAGTCCCGTCCAGGTGCCGTCACCGTTCGAGCGGAAACGGGAGCGCCGGCCGGTTCCGGTCAGCGGACCGAGCACCAGAAGGCCGTCCGCGGTCACCCGCAGGCCGAAGGCGTTGGTTCCCCAGTACCACTGCCCCGCCAGCTCCAGGACCGTCTGATCGACGTCGCGCAGCGGGCGCCAGGGCTCTGGGATCCGTGGCTCCGCCTCGGCGACGATCCGCACGAGGTCGGCGCCCACCGCTCCCAGCAGCGGTCCACTGGTGCAGTTGGCGAGCACCACTGCGGCCACGTCGTCCTGCACGCTGATGGTGAGGTTCGCCAGGAAGCCCGGCAGCGAACCGGAGTGTCCGACCAGAAGCCGGCCGTCGCGACGCTGGATCTGCAGGCCGAGACCGTAGGTGGCCCCGTCCAGCACATCCGCCGGCTCACCCGGGGCCGCGGGCGTGCGCATCTCCTCCACCGACTCCGCGCTCAGTACCCGGTCGTCCCCCGTGGCCAGGAACACAGCGAACCGTGCCAGGTCCCCCGCGGTCGACCACAGCTGGCCGGCCGGTGCCATCCTGCCCAGGTCCTCCAGCGGCTCCGGCAGCATGGCGTCCGCCCACGGATGCACGGCCCAGCCGCCGGCATGCGGGGCCTGCGGCTGCATACTCGTGCGGTGCAGGCCAAGAGGTTCGAGGATCTCGGCGCGCAGCACGTCCTCCCAGGGGGCGCCGCGCACCTCCTCCACCAGGGCGCCCAGCAGCGTGTAGCCGGGGTTGGAGTAGTGGTGCCGCCGGCCGACGGGATGCAGGAGGGGCTGCTCGCCGAGCACATCACTCAGCTCGGGCCGCAGTGAACCCGGCGTCCGCTCCCACCAGGGCCCCGGCGACTCGGCCGCCAACCCCGCGGTGTGGGCGAGCAGTTCGGCGATCGTCGCCTCGCCCGCGCCCGTCCCCGGCAGATGCTTTTCCAGTGGATCGCCGAGGCCCAGCAGTCCCTCGTCGCGCAGCCGCATCACCAGGACGGCGGTGAAGGTCTTGGTGATGGACCCGATCCGGTACTGCACGTTCTCGTCCGGCCCGTGCCCGTCCACCGAGGTCCGCCCCCCGTGCCATACGGCGCGACCGCCCCGCACCACGGAGGCCACCAGCGAGGGAGCCCTGCCTTCGGCCTGGGCGACGGCGATCCGGTGCAGCAGCGCACGGCGCGTTCCGGGGAGCAGCTCTTCCTGAGATGAGGTCATGCGCCCAGTCCACCGGCTGGGAGGGCGCACGTCGAGTGCATTTCCCCAGGCGGAAGGCGCTCTGCCCGGACCACTCGGATCAGGTCTGAGCCATGTCCACGAAGCGGGAGTAGTGGCCCTGGAAGGCGACCGTGATGGTGGCCGTGGGGCCGTTACGGTGCTTGGCCACGATCAGGTCGGCTTCGCCCGCACGCGGGGACTCCTTCTCGTACGCGTCCTCGCGGTGCAGCAGGATGACCATGTCGGCGTCCTGCTCGATGGAGCCCGACTCACGCAGGTCGGAGACCATCGGCTTCTTGTCGGTGCGCTGCTCGGGTCCACGGTTGAGCTGGGACAGCGCGATGACCGGGATCTCGAGCTCCTTCGCGAGCAGCTTGAGGTTACGCGACATGTCCGAGACCTCCTGCTGACGGCTCTCGGCGCGCTTGGAGCCGCCGGACTGCATCAGCTGGAGGTAGTCGATGACGACCAGCTTCAGGTCGTTGCGCTGCTTCAGGCGCCGGCACTTGGCACGGATCTCCATCATCGACAGGTTGGGAGAGTCGTCGATGTACAGCGGAGCGGCCGAGACGTCCGGCATGCGGCGGGCGAGCCTCGTCCAGTCCTCGTCGGTCATCGTGCCGGACCGCATGTGGTGCAGCGCGACCCTGGCCTCGGCGGACAGCAGACGCATCGCGATCTCGTTGCGGCCCATCTCGAGGGAGAAGATGACGCTGGGCAGGTTGTGCTTGATCGAGGCAGCCCGCGCGAAATCCAGCGCCAGCGTCGACTTACCCATGGCGGGCCGGGCCGCGATGACGATCATCTGGCCCGGATGCAGACCGTTCGTCAGCGAGTCGAAGTCGGTGAAGCCGGTCGGCACACCGGTCATCTCGCCGCTGCGCGAACCGATCGCCTCGATCTCGTCGAGGGCACCTTCCATGATGTCGCCGAGCGGCAAGTAGTCCTCGCTGGTGCGCTGCTCGGTGACGGCGTAGATCTCGGCCTGGGCCCGGTTGACGATCTCGTCCACGTCGCCGTCGGCCGCGTATCCCATCTGCGTGATGCGCGTGCCGGCTTCGACCAGGCGGCGCAGGACCGCGCGCTCATGGACGATCTCCGCGTAGTACTCGGCGTTGGCCGCCGTCGGCACGGTCTGGACGAGGCTGTGCAGATATGCGGCCCCGCCGACCTTGTTGATCTCGCCACGCTTCGTCAGTTCGGCGGCGATGGTGATCGGGTCGGCCGGCTCACCCTTGGCGTAGACGTCCAGGATGGCCTGGTAGATCGTCTCGTGTGCGGGCTTGTAGAAGTCGTGGCCCTTGAGGATCTCGACGACGTCGGCGATGGCGTCCTTGGACAGGAGCATGCCGCCCAGCACCGACTGCTCGGCGTCCAGGTCCTGTGGCGGCACCCGCTCGAAGGAGGGAGCTCCGCCGTCCCAGGAGGCGTTCTCCCGGCCCCGGTCGTGCTGTTCGTCACGACCCCGGCCGCCGTCGCCGCGTCGACGGGAGGCCGGCAGACGATCACTGGGTCCGGCTTCGGCCCACGGATCGTCCAAGGGCTCGGAAATGCTCACCGAGCCACCTCCTCCCGTCCGCGCGGCGGACCTCGCCGTGTCCTCTTTTGTACGGCACGACACTGACAAATGAGAGGCCCAACTCCGGTTCTGGCGCGTCGGATTTATGACGATTCCATGGCCGAGGAAGGCACACTTTCCAGGCCGGAGGAAGGAGCGGGCGCCGGACAACGGTAGGCCTCCCGGCACCGTCAGCCAATCTGGTTATCCACAGGCCATGTGGACGACACCCCAGATGCTGTGGAGAACTCGCCGAAACCTGTGCACGACCCAGTGGACAGCCCTGTGAACAAGCCCTCCATCACTCTCGACAGAACGCTGTGACCTGCACTTTCGACGTCCACCGGCTGTGTAGAAGAAAAACTTCCCCTGTCGGATCAAGATCGCTTCGAACGGTGCGCGAAAGGACACACGTCCCGAGGGTGAGTAAGGGTCACTAGCTATTTGCGTCACTTACCTGTGGACGGTTAGATTAGTGCTCATGACACAGGCTCCCGCGATACCCGAGGTCACCCGTCGGCGGCACGACGGAGAGATCGTCGCGCTCGCCGTCCCCGCCTTCGGCGCGCTCGTCGCCGAGCCTCTCTTCGTCATGGCGGACAGTGCCATCGTCGGCCATCTCGGAACCGCCCAGCTCGCCGGTCTCGGCGTTGCCTCTGCCCTGCTCACCACCGCGGTGAGCGTCTTCGTCTTCCTCGCCTATGCAACCACCGCCGCCGTGGCCCGGCGCGTCGGCGCGGGCGATCTCCAGGCCGCCATTCGGCAGGGCATGGACGGCATCTGGCTGGCACTGCTGCTCGGCATCACCGTCATCGCTGTCGTCCTCCCGCTGGCCCCCGACATCGTCGACCTCTTCGGCGCCTCCACGACCGCCGCGCCCTACGCCACCACGTACCTACGCGTCTCCTCACTGGGCATCCCGGCCATGCTCATCGTCCTCGCCGCCACGGGAGTGCTCCGCGGACTGCAGGACACCAAGACACCTCTCTACGTCGCAGTCGCCGGCTTCGTCGCCAACGGAGCACTCAACGCAGGGCTCGTCTATGGCGCCGGGCTGGGCATCGCCGGTTCAGCCTGGGGCACGGTCTTCGCCCAGTGCGGCATGGCGGCCGTCTATCTGACTGTGGTCGTGCGCGGGGCCCGCAGACACGGGACACTCCTGCGCCCGGACACCGCCGGTATCCGGGCATCGGCCCAGGCAGGCGTGCCACTCCTGGTGCGCACCCTGTCGCTGCGAGCAATCCTGATGATCGCGACGGCGGTCGCGGCACACCTGGGCGACGCCGAAATCGCCGCCCATCAGATCATCCTGTCCCTGTGGAGTCTGCTGGCCTTCGCTCTCGACGCGATAGCGATCGCGGGACAGGCGATCATCGGCCGCTATCTCGGTGCGAACGACGTCCATGGCGCCCGCGAGGCCTGTCGTCGCATGGTGCAGTGGGGCATTGCTACCGGTGTGGTTCTCGGGCTGCTCGTGGTGGCCGCCCGTCCGCTCTTCCTGCCGCTGTTCACCAGTGACTCCGTCGTCAAGGGCACGGCGCTGCCCGCGCTGTTGATGGTGGCTCTCTCTCAGCCCATCTGTGGAATCGTCTTCGTGCTGGACGGAGTCCTGATGGGGGCGGGCGACGGTCCGTATCTGGCTGGAGCCATGCTCGTCACCCTCGCGGTGTTCGCTCCGGTCGCTTTGCTCATCCCGACCCTCGGTGGCGGTCTCACCGCGCTGTGGGCTGCGATGACGCTGATGATGAGCATCCGCATGCTGACCCTGTGGCTGCGCACACGTTCGGCTCGCTGGATCGTCACCGGCGCCACCCGCTGACCGTTTCACGTGAAACATGCTCCGGCGACCGCACCGGCCACGTGAAAGGGGCCGCACCGTGATGGTGCGGCCCCTCTCAGAGCTGCTCAAGCAGAGCGCAGCGATCAGGCCGCGACGACCTCGATGTTGACCTTGGCGGCAACCTCGGGGTGCAGACGCACGGACGTCTCGTGGGCGCCCAGGGTCTTGATCGGCGCACCGAGCTCGATGCGGCGCTTGTCGACCTCGGGGCCACCGGAAGCCTTGATCGCGGACGCGATGTCGGCCGGGGTGACGGAACCGAAGAGACGGCCGGAGTCGCCGGAGCGGACGGCCAGGCGGACCTTCACGCCCTCGAGCTGGGCCTTGACCTGGTTGGCCTGCTCGATGGTCTGGATCTCGTGGATCTTGCGAGCGCGACGGATCTGCTCGACGTCCTTCTCGCCACCCTTGGTCCAGCGGATCGCGAAGTTCCGCGGGATCAGGTAGTTGCGAGCGTAACCGTCCTTGACGTCGACGACGTCGCCCGCGGCACCGAGGCCGGACACCTCGTGGGTGAGGATGATCTTCATGAGTCGGTCACCCTTCCCTTAGCGCGCGGTGGACGTGTAGGGCAGCAGCGCCATCTCACGGCTGTTCTTGACGGCCGTGGCGACGTCACGCTGGTGCTGCGTGCAGTTGCCGGTCACGCGGCGGGCACGGATCTTGCCGCGGTCGGAAATGAACTTCCGCAGCATGTTCGTGTCCTTGTAGTCCACGTACGTGACCTTGTCCTTGCAGAATGCGCAGACCTTCTTCTTCGGCTTGCGCACAGGCGGCTTCGCCATGGTGTTTCTCCTGTGTGATCAAGAAGTTTGGGGTACGAACCGCCCCTGGTCCGAGGACCTAGAAGGGGGGCTCGTCCGAGTAGCCGCCACCGCCGCCGGAGCCTCCGCCCCAGCCGCCGCCCTGGTTGCCACCGGCGGGAGCGCCGGTTGCCCACGGGTCTTCGGCCGGAGCACCCCCCTGCTGGCCGCCACCGGAGCCTCCGCCCCAGCCGCCGCCCTGCTGGCCGCCACCGCCGCCGTAACCGCCCTGGCCACCGCGAGCGCCACCGGCGGTCTTGGTGACCTTGGCCGTGGCGTTGCGCAGGCTGGGGCCGACTTCCTCGACGTCCAGCTCGTAGACCGTGCGCTTGACGCCCTCACGGTCCTCGTAGGACCGCTGCTTCAGCCGGCCCTGCACGATGACGCGCATGCCGCGCTGCAGCGACTCGGCGACGTTCTCCGCCGCCTGACGCCAGACCGAGCAGGTCAGGAAGAGGCTCTCGCCGTCCTTCCACTCGTTCGTCTGGCGGTCGAAGGTGCGGGGAGTAGACGCGACACGGAACTTCGCGACCGCCGCACCGGACGGGGTGAAGCGCAGCTCGGGGTCGTCGACAAGATTGCCGATGACCGTGATGACGGTCTCGCCTGCCATGGGGGAACCTCTCGGCGGGTTTGCTCTGGCTGCTTGCTTGCTACTCGAATCCCGAGATCAGCTGAGCGGAAGGGCTCAGTGAGTCTCGGGACGGAGGACCTTGGTCCGGAGGACCGACTCGTTCAGGTTCATCTGGCGGTCGAGCTCCTTGACGACCACAGGCTCGGCCTGCAGGTCGATGACCGAGTAGATGCCCTCGGGCTTCTTCTTGATCTCGTAGGCGAGACGACGACGGCCCCAGGTGTCGACCTTCTCAACCTTGCCGCCGCCGTCACGGACGACGGACAGGAAGTTCTCGATCAGCGGGGAGACAGCACGCTCCTCGAGATCGGGGTCGAGGATGACCATCACCTCGTAGTGACGCATGTGGAACCCACCTCCTTTGGACTCAGCGGCCACGGTCGTTCCGTGGCAGGAGGGTCGTGATGCGTACGCAACGGTATCGGCCGCCACTGACAATCGGGTCCTCGAGAGATCCCGCAGTGCGCCTGGCAGTGTGAGCTGAGCAGGCCTGGGCAGACACCAGTGCAGACGCTACAGACTACCCGCACACCCGCTTCCGGTTGAAATCCGGCCCTGAAGGCCGTCAATCTGTACACGTCGGGTGTGTACGGCGCTACGATGCGCCGCCTTCCGCAGGAGGTGCCCTATGGCACAGGCATTGCAGCCCAATACCGCCGGATCCCTCTTCGCCACGGACGGCAAGCCCCATCCGCTCCAGGACACCCTGGCGGTGGCCACGCTGGTCCTGGGCGTGCTGGCCTTCATCACCTCGTTCTTCCCCGGTCTGCACCTGCTGTCGTCCTGGGCGGGCCTGGTCGGCATCGTCGGCGGGGCGTACGGGCAGTGGATCTCGGTGACCACGCGCGAGCGCTTCGCGCTGGTACTGGGTATGGGCGCCTCCGGCGTCGGTTTCCTCATCAGCATGGCGAACGGCGGATTGTTCGGCGGCCTCTTCTAATCCGTACGCCCGGTCGGGGCGCTGGCGCGGCGCAGTAGGCTTCGGCGCGAGAGCCGGAGCCCCTGAACCCATGGGGACACACCAGCCCGAGGAGCGCCCCGACATGAGCCTGACCCTGAGGACCATCAGCCGCGAGCAACATCTGGCCTACATCCAGAGCCTGCCGGCGGCGAGCCACATGCAGGTTCCGGCCTGGGCTGATGTGAAGGCGGAGTGGCGTTCGGAGAACCTCGGCTGGTTCGACGAGCGCACGGGCGAGATGGTCGGTGCGGGCCTGGTTCTGTACCGCCAGCTCCCCAAGATCAAGCGCTACCTCGCCTATCTCCCCGAAGGTCCGGTCATCAACTGGTTCGCACCGAACCTGGACGACTGGATCCAGCCGATGCTGGCGCACCTGAAGCAGCAGGGCGCCTTCTCCGTGAAGATGGGCCCGCCGGTGATCATCCGGCGCTGGAGCGCCGAGACCATCAAGAAGGGCATCCAGGACCAGGACGTCAAGCGTCTGCGCGACATGGAGGCCGACTTCATCGAGCCGCGCGCCTTCGAGGTGGCCGACAAGCTGCGCCGTATGGGCTGGCAGCAGGGCGAGGACGGCGGTGCCGGCTTCGGTGACGTGCAGCCGCGCTATGTCTTCCAGGTGCCGCTGGCCAACCGCTCTCTGGAAGAGGTCCACAAGAACTTCAACCAGCTGTGGCGCCGCAACATCAAGAAGGCCGAGAAGGCCGGCGTCGAGGTGGTCCAGGGCGGCTACCAGGACCTGGCCGAGTGGCAGCGGCTGTACGAGATCACCGCTGTGCGCGATCACTTCCGGCCCCGCCCGCTGTCGTACTTCCAGCGCATGTGGACGGCCCTCAACACCGAGGACCCGAACCGGATGCGGCTGTACTTCGCACGCCACAACGGTGTGAACCTGTCCGCGGCGACGATGCTGATCGTCGGCGGACACGTCTGGTACTCCTACGGCGCCTCCGACAACATCGGCCGTGAGGTCCGGCCCTCGAACGCGATGCAGTGGCGGATGCTGCGCGACGCCTACGCGATGGGCGCCACCGTCTACGACCTGCGCGGCATCTCCGACTCGCTGGACGAGACGGACCACCTGTTCGGCCTGATCCAGTTCAAGGTCGGCACCGGCGGCCAGGCCGCCGAGTACCTCGGCGAGTGGGACTTCCCGCTGAACAAGCTGCTCCACAAGGCGCTCGACATCTACATGTCGCGTCGGTGAGCCGCGGGCGTTTGATTCCATAGGCTTCACAGCGTTCACCCCTCTGCTCCACCGCAGCCACGAAGAAAGGTTCCGGGTCCGGCCATGGCGCTCACGCTCTACGTCGACACCGCGCGCTGGCGGGCGCACCACAAGCACGTGCACGAGCAGTTCCCGGGTCTCGTCCCGGTCTGCAAGGGCAACGGCTACGGCTTCGGGCACGAGCGGCTGGCCGAGGAGGCCACCCGGCTGGGCGCGGACCTGCTCGCCGTCGGCACGACGTACGAGGCCGCGCGCATCAAGGACTTCTTCGGCGGTGACCTGCTGGTGCTGACGCCGTACCGGCGCGGTGAGGAGCCCGTGCCGCTGCCGGACCGCGTGGTGCGCTCGGTGTCGTCGATAGACGGCGTGTACGGCCTCGTCGGCGCGCGCGTCGTCATCGAGGTGATGTCCTCGATGAAACGCCACGGCATCAGCGAGCAGGATCTGCCCCAGCTGCACCAGGCCATAGAGAACGTCCGGCTGGAAGGCTTCGCCATCCATCTGCCGCTGGACCGCACCGACAGCTCGGACGCCGTCGAGGAGGTCATCGGCTGGATGGACCGGCTGCGTGCGGCCCGGCTGCCGCTGCACACGATGTTCGTCAGCCACCTCAAGGCGGACGAACTGGCCCGGCTGCAGCAGCAGTTCCCGCAGACCCGGTTCCGCGCCCGTATCGGCACCAGGCTGTGGCTGGGGGACCACGAGGCCACCGAGTACCGCGGTGCCGTCCTGGACGTCACGCGCGTGGCCAAGGGCGACCGGTTCGGCTACCGGCAGCAGAAGGCGGCTTCCGACGGCTACCTGGTGGTCGTGGCGGGCGGCACGTCGCACGGGGTGGGCCTGGAGGCCCCGAAGGCCCTGCACGGCGTCATGCCGCGCGCCAAGGGCGTCGCACGGGCCGGCCTCGCCACGGTCAACCGGAACCTTTCCCCGTTCGTCTGGGGCGGCAAGCAGCGCTGGTTCGCCGAACCGCCGCACATGCAGGTGTCGATCCTGTTCGTCCCGTCGGACGCCCCGGAGCCGAAGGTCGGCGACGAGCTGGTGGCCCATCTGCGACACACCACCACGCAGTTCGACCGGCTCGTGGACCGCTGAGCCCCCTCAGGACAGTGTGAAGGCCGTACACGCGTCGCGCGTGTACGGCCTTCCTTCATGGCCGCCCGACGGTGCGTTCGCTCAGAGCGAACGATCCTCCGGGGCCGGGGGGACCGGCCTGCCCCAGTCCACCTGAGGCCCCTCGAAGTGAGCGGCGTGCCGCGGCGGATGCGCCGCCGCGCCGAGCACGAAGACGTCCGGCGCGCCGTCGAGCACCCCGCCCGAGGGGTCGTCGTCGCCCGACCGTCGCACCACGTCCCGGTCCGGCATCAGGATGTCCCGTACGACGACCGCGCACAGGTACAACGTTCCTACCAGGTGCAGCACGATCGTCCATTGATAGCCGTGCGTCGGCAGCCCCTTGTGGGCGTCACCGCTGGTCGTGTAGGCGAGGTACATCCAGATGCCCAGGAAGTACGCCACCTCGCCCGCCTGCCAGATCAGGAAGTCGCGCCACTTGGGCCTGGCGAGCACGGCCAGCGGCACCAGCCACAGGACGTACTGCGGGGAGTAGACCTTGTTGGTGACGATGAAGACCGCCACCAGCAGGAAGGCCAGCTGGGCGAAGCGCGGCCGGCGCGGCGCGGTGAACGCGAGCACGGCGATGCCGAGGAAGCACAGCACCACCAGCACCGTGGCCGCGGTGTTCACGAAGCCGGTGGTGGGCGGACTGGTGGAGTTCTGTACCCAGATCAGCCAGAACGAGCCGAAGTCGATGCCCCGTTCCTGACTGAACGTGTAGAACTTCGACCAGCCCGGAAAGGCGAAGAGCATCACCGGCACGTTCACCACGAGCCAGGCGACCACGGCGCCGGCCACGGCCTGGGCGTACTCGCGCCACTTGCCGGCCCGCCAGCAGAGCACGAGCAGAGGGACGAGCAGGAACACGGGGTAGAGCTTGGCGGCCGTGGCGAGGCCCAGGAGGACACCGAACGCGACGGGACGGCTCCGGGACCACATCAGCATCGCGGCGGCGGTGAGCGCCACCGCCAGCAGGTCCCAGTTGATCGTCGCGGTGAGCACGAAGGCGGGCGCCAGGGCGACCAGCAGGCCGTCCCAGGGCCGCCGGCGGTGCGTACGGGCCACACAGACGGCGATGACGGCCGTGCACACCATCAGCATTCCGGCGTTGACGAACCAGTACCACTGCTCCTGGTGCTGGATGGTGCCGCTGTGCGGGGTCAGCCAGGAAGCCACCTCCATGAAGACACCGGTCAGTACCGGATATTCGAGGTACCCCATGCCCCCGGACATGTCGTCCGGGAGCCTGTCGAAGTACGGCACGAGATGGTCGGCGAATCCACGGCCCTGGTAGAGGTGCGGGATGTCCGAGTAGCAGGCCTTCGTGTACTGGCTACTCGCGCCGAAGAACCAGGCGCTGTGGTAGCAGGGCGCCTTCTGGACCAGGCCGAGGGCGAACATGCCGATGGCCACGAGCGCGACAACCCGTACGGGGGTCCACCAGGAGGTCCCGAGCAGGGCCCGCCTCCCCAGGGGACCGCCGATCAGCTCACTGCCGGCCCGGGCGATCTCGTCCTCGTCGGTGGGGCGCACCGGTTCTGCCGTGGCGGGCCGCACGGGCTCGGGCTCGTGCATGCTCGCGGGCGTCATCTCTGCACTGGGCATGGGGCACATCCTGCCGTACCTGTCTAGGAAAACGCCGAGGGCCGCCACACCTGGTGGGGTGCGGCGGCCCATGTTTCACGTGAAACACCCGCAGCCGGCGAAATGGCCGCCAACCGGTCAGGTTCTGTGGCTAGCCGTTCGGACCTCCGAAGATGGTGCCGTTTCCGTTGCCCCGGGTGTTACCGCCTGGACCGGTCGTGTCCGTGACCGTGGGCGTCGGATCGGTGCCTCCGGTGGTACCGCCCGTGTCCGTGCCACCGATGCCGTTGCCATTGCCGTTGCAGTTATTGCCCCAGCTCCACTGGCAGGTGTCGCTCGATGACGGGGACGGGGACGGCGAGGTGTTGCTGGGCGACGGGCTCGGCGACGGACTCGCCGTCGGGCTCTGAGTGGCCGAGGGAGTCGGTGTAGGACTCGGTTCGGCGTTGAGCACCGTGCCGATGGGCTCCGGAGTCGGGAAACTCATCGCCGGCTCGTTCTGCAGCGCCTGAGCCATGTAGTCGTGCCAGATCTCAGCCGGGAACGACGCACCGTGGATCTTCTCCTGGCCGCCGGTTCCGTACATCTCCAGGAACGTCCGGTTCTTGTTCTTCGCGTTGTCGTCCAGCCGGAACATGCTGATCGCCGTCGACAGCTGCGGGGTGTAGCCGACGAACCACGCGGACTTGTTGCCGTCCGTGGTACCCGTCTTACCGGCGACGTCGCGGCCGGGGAGCTGGGCTTTGGTGCCGGTGCCCTTGTCCACCACGGTTTTGAGCACATCGGTCACGTTGTCGGCGACCTTCGTGGTGAAAGCCTCGGTGGACTTGTCCTGGTGCCTGAAGATCACGCCGTCCTTGTCACTCACCTTGACGACGGAGTAGGGATCCCGCTGCTGCCCCCTTGCCGCGAACGTGGAGTAGGCGGAGGCCATGCGGATGGCACTGGGATCGGACGTACCGATCGAGAAGGACGGGTAATTGGCGCTGGCGAGGCTCCCCTTGAGAATGCCGGCGTCCATGGCACTCTCCTTGACCTTGTCCAGCCCCACGTCCATGCCGAGCTGGACATAGGCGGAGTTGACCGAGTACTGCATCGCCTCGCGAAGGTCGATCTTGTAGTCCGGCGCATGTCCGACGGACTCACCGCCGTCGTTGGTCTGCAGCCACTCGTTGCCGTCCTTGTCGGTCCAGACCTTCCCGTTGTATTCCTTGATCTTGAGCTTGTTCTTGCCGCTGTACAGGCTCTTGGGGGAGGCGACCGTGCGGGCGTCCTGGGGCTGTGACTCCGGACCGTTCGGGTCGCGCACGCCCCACTGCATGGCCGCCGCCAGCACGAACGGCTTGAATGTCGAACCCACCTGGGCGCCGGTCGAGTCGGCGTTGTCGGTGAAGTGCTTCGTGGCGTCCTCACCCCCGTAAATGGCCTTGATGGCACCCGAGGTCGGGTCCACGGAAGCCCCGCCGAACTGGACGTAGGTGTCCGTCTTGGGCCGCTGCTTGGGCTTGATGTTGGCCTTCTGGACGTTCTTCACCGCGGCCTCGAGCGCGTTGACCTTCTTCTTGTCGAAGGTCGTGTAGATCTGGTAGCCGCCCTTCTGCAGATCGTCCGCGGTGACGTGCGAGGCAGGGTTGTTGACCAGGTACGCCTTGGCGAGGTCGACGAGATAGCCGATCTGGCCCCCCAGCTGGCCGTTCGACCGGGGATTCTGGATCTTGGGAAGGGTCGTGTACTTGGCGCGCTCCGCAGCGCTCAGATGGCCGTACTTGACCATCTTGTCGAGAGTGTCCTGCATCTGCGCCAGGGCCCGCTGCCTGTTGGCCTCCGGAGTCGCCGAGGGATCGAGGGAAGTAGCGCCCGCCGGGTCGTAGTAGGTGGCGCCCTTGACCATCGCCGCGAGGAAGGCGCACTCACCCGGGTCCAGCTTCGTCGCGTCCTTGTTGAAGTAAGCCCGGGATGCGGCCTGGAGCCCGTAGGCCCCGCGGCCGAAGTAGGTCGTGTTGAGGTAGCCCTCCATGATCTTGTCCTTGGGGACCTGGGCTCCCACCTTGATCGAGACGAAGATCTCTTTGACCTTCCGGGACAACGTCTGCGCCTGGTCGTTCAGCATCGCGTTCTTGACGTACTGCTGGGTGATGGTCGAACCACCCTGTGTCTGACCACCGCGGGCCATGTTCAGGACGGCACGCGCGATGCCCTTCGGGTCGATGCCGCTGTCCGTCTCGAAGGTCTTGTTCTCCTGCGAGATGACCGCGTAGCGCATCTCCTTGGGGATGCTGGCGTAGTTCATGTTCTGGCGGTTGACCTCACCGCCGGTCGCGACCATGACGGAGCCGTCGGACCAGTAGAAGACGTTGTTCTGCGCCTTGGCGACCGCGGCCTCGTCGGGAACGCTCACCATCGCGTACGCGATGCCCGCCACTGCCACGAGGCTTCCGACGAACGCGATGCAGAGTCCGGTGACGAGCCTCCAGGACGGCATCCATCGGCGCCAGCCGTACCTGTCGGCACGCGGATAGTCGATGATCCGTTTCCCGGAAGGGGGAGCCGCACGGCCCGTACCGCCGCCAGGACCGCGTCGACCACCACGGCCGACGGGCTCGGCCGCTCTGCGGCGGCCTCCTCTCTGAGCGGCGCGCCGCGCCTCGGCGCGGCCACTGTACGGCGATGCATTGCCTCCCGGCCCATAAGGTCCATCTTCGTACGAGTCGGATGTAGACCCGGTGGCGCCTCGCGGTGCCGCACGGCGACCGGAGGACGAGCCGGGCTGACCGCGTCGGGCCGCGGCACGTCCGCCTCCCTGCGGCTGCGGCGGTTTGCGACGGTGCTCGCTCATCGAACGACTACTCCTCGGGCAGGCGCACCCGTGCGCGCCTGGAACGGCGGCTGGTTTCCGGTCCCCCCGAAGTACGGATGCGGTCGCTTCTGCATTCACCCGTACTGCACCGGGGACAACGACGCTCCCCAGGCGTCACTTGGTTCCCGGTGGTCTGCATGCCGCACAGACTACGCACCGCCAAAACCTGCCGAGAGTAGAAGTTCACCTCAAAACAGGCAACTTGCCCCGTACCAATCAGTGATGTGACCCCGTTCACCGCCGTCCCTCTTGTCGCCTGCGGACGGCCGTTCTATCGTCTTGATGTATCGAGTCGATACATCAGCGCGAGATAAAGACGCTGAGAGGTACCGCGAGACCCGCGTGAACGATCATGAGGCCGAGAGGAGGCGACGATGAGCCGGCGTTCCGGCATCCTCGAGTTCGCCGTACTCGGCCTGCTGCGCGAGTCCCCGATGCACGGCTATGAGCTGCGCAAACGACTCAACACGTCCTTGGGTGTGTTCCGGGCGTTCAGCTACGGAACTCTGTATCCCTGTCTCAAGACGCTGGTCGCCAACGGCTGGTTGATCGAGGAGACGGGCAGCGCCCACGAGGACACCGCTCCTCTCGCCGGACGCCGAGCGAAGATCGTGTACCGATTGACGGCAGAAGGCAAGGAGCACTTCGAGCAGCTGCTCTCGCAGACCGGCCCCGACGCGTACGAGGACGAGCATTTCGCTGCGCGCTTCGCCTTCTTCGGGCAGACGTCGCGTGATGTGCGCATGCGCGTGCTGGAGGGCCGGCGCAGCCGTCTCGAGGAGCGCCTGGAGAAGATGCGCGCCTCGCTGACGCGGACGCGGGAGCGCCTCGACGACTACACACTTGAGCTCCAGCGCCACGGGATGGAGTCCGTGGAGCGCGAAGTGCGCTGGCTGAACGAGCTCATCGAGAGCGAGCGGGCCGGGCGGGATCTGAAAGGTTCCGCATCCGGGGAGTCCGCTCAGCAGGACACCACCACTGGATCGACGGGCGGCCTGCCCCGTCGCGGGGACACCCCCCGCACGGATACGCCCGACGACACCGCCACGTGAGACCCACCAGGGCCTCACTCGTACACACAGGGAGCAACCGGAATGGGTTCGGTTCGCGTAGCCGTCGTCGGCGTGGGCAACTGCGCCGCGTCGCTGGTGCAGGGAGTCGAGTACTACAAGGACGCCGACCCGGCGTCCAAGGTCCCCGGCCTGATGCACGTGCAGTTCGGTGACTACCACGTGCGCGACGTGGAGTTCGTCGCCGCCTTCGACGTCGACGCGAAGAAGGTCGGCCTGGACCTCGCGGACGCCATCGGCGCCTCCGAGAACAACACCATCAAGATCTGCGACGTGCCCTCCACCGGTGTCACCGTCCAGCGCGGTCACACCCTCGACGGACTCGGCAAGTACTACCGCCAGACCATCGAGGAGTCCGAGGCCGAGCCGGTCGACGTCGTCCAGGTCCTGAAGGACAAGCAGGTCGACGTCCTGGTCTGCTACCTGCCCGTCGGTTCCGAGGACGCCGCGAAGTTCTACGCGCAGTGCGCCATCGACGCCAAGGTCGCCTTCGTCAACGCCCTCCCGGTCTTCATCGCCGGCACCAAGGAGTGGGCGGACAAGTTCACCGAGGCCGGTGTGCCGATCGTCGGTGACGACATCAAGTCCCAGGTCGGCGCCACCATCACGCACCGCGTCATGGCGAAGCTGTTCGAGGACCGCGGGGTCATCCTCGACCGCACGATGCAGCTGAACGTCGGCGGCAACATGGACTTCAAGAACATGCTCGAGCGCGAGCGCCTGGAGTCCAAGAAGATCTCCAAGACGCAGGCCGTCACCTCCCAGATCCCCGACCGGGACCTCGGCGAGAAGAACGTCCACATCGGCCCGTCCGACTACGTGGCCTGGCTCGACGACCGCAAGTGGGCCTACGTCCGCCTCGAGGGCCGTGCCTTCGGTGACGTTCCGCTGAACCTGGAGTACAAGCTCGAGGTCTGGGACTCCCCGAACTCCGCGGGCGTCATCATCGACGCCCTGCGCGCCGCGAAGATCGCCAAGGACCGCGGCATCGGCGGCCCGATCCTCTCCGCGTCCTCGTACTTCATGAAGTCCCCGCCGGTCCAGTACTTCGACGACGAGGCCCGCGAGAACGTCGAGAAGTTCATCCGCGGCGAGGTCGAGCGCTAAGGCGCTCGAAGGCGATCGCCCGCTTCAGAACGCTCCTGCCAGGGCTGTGAAGGTCCCCGGGTTCCCTGACCCGGGGACCTTCCGCTGTGTGAGGCTGTGCCCCATGCCTGTCGTCCGTGACCTGCGCGTCCTGCTGCGCCTGCGGTACTTCCGCCGCCTGCTGTGCATCCGCCTCCTGTCCCAGGGCGCCGACGGCGTCTACCAGGTAGCGCTCGCCGCGTACGTCGTCTTCTCCCCGGAGAAGCAGACCTCGGCCACCGCCATCGCCTCGGCCATGGCGGTCCTGCTGCTCCCCTATTCCCTGGTCGGCCCGTTCGCGGGCGTCCTGCTGGACCGGTGGCAGCGCCGGCAGGTGTTCGTCCACGGCAATCTCCTGCGCGCCCTGCTGGCCGCGGTCACCGCCGTGCTGATGGTCAGCCAGGTCCCGGACTGGCTCTTCTACGTCTCGGCGCTGTGCGTCACGGCCGTCAACCGCTTCATCCTCGCCGGACTGTCCGCGTCCCTGCCCCGCGTGGTGGACGCCGAGCGTCTGGTGCTCGCCAACTCCCTGTCCCCGACGGCCGGAACGCTCGCCGCGACCGCCGGTGGCGGCCTCGCCTTCGTCGTACGGCTCGTGGCGTCGGGACCCGACGCGGCGGTGATACTCCTCGGTGCCTTCTTCTATCTGTGTGCCGGCCTCACGTCCCTGACCATGCCGCCCGCACTCCTCGGCCCCGACCGACGTCCCGAACGCCCGCACATGACCACCGCCCTCGCCATAACGGCACGCGAGCTCATGGCGGCCGTCCGTCATCTGGCCGCACCCTCGCGCAGGGAAGCCGCCTGGGCGCTGGCCGCGATGACGCTGCTGCGCTTCTGCTACGGCGCACTCCTCGTCCTTCTGCTGATGCTGTGCCGCTACGCCCTGTCCGCCGGTCCCGAGGCCGGGCTCCGGTTGCTCGGACTCGCGCTGACACTGTCGGGTGCGGGGTTCTTCGCGGCGGCCGTGGTGACACCGTGGGCCGCGGGACGTCTCGGTCCCGGACGCTGGATCGCGGTGTGCTCCGGCACCGCCGCCATACTGGAGCCCGTCCTCGGACTCTCGTTCACCACCGGGCCCCTCCTGGTCGCGACCTTCGTCCTGGGGCTCATCACCCAGGGCGCCAAGATCGCCACGGACACCATCGTCCAGGCCTCCGTCGACGACAGCTTCCGCGGCCGGATCTTCTCCGTGTACGACGTGCTCTTCAACGTGGCCTTCGTCGGCGCGGCCGGAGTGGCAGCCCTGGTGCTTCCCCCGGACGGCCGCTCGGCGTTCTTGGTCAGCGCCGTTTCCGTGGCCTACGCGATGATGACTCTCGTCTATCTGAACACTCAGCGAGACGGGGAAGCACCGGTCAACGTCTGACTCACCCGCATTCTGCATGCGCTTGCCGGCGGCGGACTTTCGGAGCGGGAAACAGCGAGGGGCGATGTTTCACGTGAAACATCGCCCCTCGAGCATCCTCGGACCGGGCGGGTGTTTCACGTGAAACATCGTGGATCCGGCCCAGCAGAGATCAGGCCTGCCCGGCCCACCAGTCCTTGAGAGCCGTCACCGCCGCGTCGTGCTCCATCGGGCCGTGCTCGAGACGCAACTCCAGCATGTGCTTGTACGCCTTGCCGACGACGGGGCCAGGGCCGACCCCCAGGATCTCCATGATCTGGTTGCCGTCGAGATCCGGCCGGATGGCGTCCAGCTCCTCCTGCTCCTGCAGCTGGGCGATGCGCTCCTCGAGGCCGTCGTAGGCCCGGGACAGAGCGGCCGCCTTGCGCTTGTTGCGGGTGGTGCAGTCCGAGCGGGTCAGCTTGTGCAGGCGATCCAGCAGCGGGCCGGCGTCACGGACATAGCGGCGCACGGCGGAGTCCGTCCACTCTCCGGTGCCATAGCCGTGGAAGCGCAGGTGAAGTTCCACCAGCCGTGAGACGTCCTTCACCAGCTCGTTGGAGTACTTCAGGGCGGTCATGCGCTTCTTGGTCATCTTGGCGCCGACCACCTCGTGGTGGTGGAACGAGACCCGGCCGTCCTTTTCGAAGCGGCGCGTGCGCGGCTTGCCGATGTCGTGCAGCAGCGCGGCCAGCCGGAGAGTGAGATCGGGCCCCTCCTGCTCCAGAGCGATCGCCTGCTCCAGAACGATCAGCGTGTGCTCGTAGACGTCCTTGTGCCGGTGGTGCTCGTCCCGCTCGAGACGCAGTGCCGGCAGCTCGGGCAGCACATGGGCGGCAAGCCCGGTGTCGACGAGCAGAGCCAGCCCCTCGCGCGGGTGCGTGGAGAGGATCAGCTTGTTCAGCTCGTCCCGGACCCGCTCGGCCGAGACGATCTCGAGGCGTCCGGCCATCTCCGTCATCGCGGTGACGACCTCGGGGGCGACCACGAAGTCCAGCTGGGCGGCGAACCGGGCGGCCCGCATCATCCGGAGCGGATCGTCCGAGAACGACTCCTCGGGCGTACCAGGCGTCCGCAGCACGCGTGCCGCGAGATCCTCCAGGCCTCCGTGCGGGTCGATGAAGTCCTTCTCCGGCAGTGCCACGGCCATCGCGTTGACCGTGAAGTCCCGGCGGACCAGATCCTCCTCGATGGAGTCGCCGTACGACACCTCAGGCTTGCGCGAGGTGCGGTCGTAGGCCTCCGACCGGTAGGTGGTGATCTCGATCTGGTAGCCGCCCTTGTTCGCTCCGACGGTGCCGAAGGCGATGCCGACCTCCCAGACGGCGTCCGCCCAGGGACGCACGATCTTCAATACGTCCTCGGGTCGGGCGTCCGTCGTAAAGTCCAAGTCGTTGCCGAGCCGGCCGAGCAGCGCGTCGCGCACCGACCCGCCGACCAGGGCAAGGGAGAACCCGGCTTCCTGGAATCGGCGAGCGAGATCGTCGGCGACAGGGGCCACCCGCAGCAGCTCGGCGACCGCGCGCTGCTGCGCCTGACTCAGGGCGGAGGGAGTGTCTTCGTTGGGGTTCGGCACAACAGAAGAGGGTACGTGCCCCGGCGACCAGGGGCGCCTCCATTTGAGCGGGGCACTCCCCGCCGGCAGGGCCTGGACAGCTCCCTGCATACCCGTCGCAAGCACTGCCCTCAAGGCGTACGGAAGCTCTCCCCTCGATACTGGATATAGAGGACGGCCCGCCGGTGTTCCCCGATCTTGGGGAGGAGACCGCGGCACTTCCGCTCCGCGCGCATCGTTACCATGCGTGGACGCACATTCCGACGACCACTGACGACGACGAGGGACGGGCGAGCGCGTGGCCGAGGCGGCTGACTTCCAGGGGACCAGTGCCTCACCCGCGCGTCGGTGGCTGCGACGCGCCGGCGCGCTGCTCGCCGGTGCGCCTCTGCTGGCCGGGCTGCTCCAGCTGCCCGCTGCGACGCCCGCTCAGGCCGCCTCCTCGGACACGGTGTCCGTCTCCCTGGACTCACTTACCCCCAGCGCCCCCACGGACGGGGACACACTGACCGTGTCGGGCACGGTGACCAACAACGGCAAGCAGGTCGTCACCGGCGCCCATGTGGGCCTGCGGGTCGGCCCCCTGCTGGACACCCGCTCGGCGATCGACTCCATCGCCCAGCACTCCGACGACCTGCAGGGCACCACCGGCTCCGAGGTCGGCGGCAAGTACGTGGAGAAGTTCGCCAAGCTGACCCCAGGGGTCGCCGAGCACTTCAGCATCTCCGTTCCGGTGAACAAGCTGGATCTCGGCGACGACGGCGTCTACCAGTTCGGTGTCTCCCTTTCCGGTGAGACCGCTGCCCAGCCCTGGGACCAGGTGCTCGGCATCCGGCGGACGTTCCTGCCGTGGCAGCCGTCGGAAGCCGGCACCAAGACGAAGACGACGTACCTGTGGCCGCTGATCTCCACGGTCCACATGACGGCCAAAACGGGGGCCGGTGAGCTCCAGACGCCGGTGTTCCTCGACGACGCCCTGGCCAAGGAGCTCCAGCCAGGCGGCCGGCTGGACCAGATGGTGGACCTGGGCAAGGACCTCGACGTCACCTGGGTGATCGACCCGGACCTGCTGGCCTCGGTGGACGCGATGGCGACCGGCAACTACCGGCTGCCCGGCGACGGGGGCACCACCACGCCCGCTCCGAAGGAGCACCAGACGATCGCCAAGCAGTGGCTGGCGAGACTGCAGAACGCGGTGGCGGGCAAGGAGGTCGTCGCGCTGCCCTTTGCCGATCCGGACCTAGCGTCCCTCGCGCACAACGGCACCAGCGTGACCGGCTCGCTCAGCCACCTGAAGGACGCCACCGACGTCGCCGCCATCACCGTCAAGACCGTGCTCCACGTCACACCCAGCACCGACTTCGCCTGGCCGGTGGAGGGTGCCGTGGATCCGGCGATCATGAAGGTCGCGACCTCTGCCGGAGCCGACCGGGTGATCGCCCGCAGCGACAGCCTCCAGGAGACCGCCGGACTGCCGTACACGCCCTCCGCCGCCCGTCCGGTCGGCGGGGGCACCACGGCGGTGGTTGCGGACGCCCGGCTGTCCACGGCCTTCCAGGGCGACCTGACGAAGGCCGGCCCGGCCACGCTCGCCGTGCAGCGGTTTCTGGCGCAGAGCCTCGAGGTGAACGCACAGACCGACAAGCAGCGCAGCATCGTCGTCGCCCCGCAGCGCATGCCCACGGGAACCCAGGCACAGGCGATGGCCGCGGCACTGAAGGCCCTCCAGGACGGAAACTGGTCGGAGTCCCAGGACCTCGGCGCGGCGGCCAAGGACAAGCCGGACCCGAACGCCACCACGCGTATCCCGTCGGGCTCCGCGTATCCCTCTTCGCTGCGTTCGCAGGAGCTGCCGCGGGCGGCCTTCGAGCAGATCGCACGTACGCAGGACAAGCTCGCCGGCTTCCAGGTGATCCTCTCCGACCAGTCCCGCGTCGTCACGCCGTTCGGGCGGGCCATAAACCGCGAGATGTCCACGTCGTGGCAGGGCAGGAACACGGGGGCGGAGAGCTACCGGAACGGCGTGGAGCGATGGCTCGACGATCTGGCCGATCAGGTCAAGCTGATCGACAAGTCGGAGACCAAGCTCTCCGGCCGCAGCGCCACCATCCCGGTCACCGTCCAGAACAACCTGGTCCAGCCAGTCGGCCATCTGGTCCTGCGCCTCACCTCGACCATGCCGACCCGCCTGAAGATCGGCGGCAAGGCCTACTCCGAGCAGCCGGTCGAGATCTCCGGCGGGCACAGCCAGTCCGTGAAGTTCACCACCTCCGCGAACGCCAACGGCCGCGTCTCGGTGATCGCCCAGCTGTACACCGAGGACGGCCAGAGGTACGGCGACCCCGTCAGCTTCGACGTGAAGGTGACCGAGATCACGCCCACCGTGATGCTGGTCATCGGCGGCGGTGTGCTCCTCCTCGTCCTCGCCGGCTTCCGCATGTACACCCAGCGCAAACGCGCCGCGGCCGGCCAGCCGGAGGACGGCGGTCCCGGCACGTCGGAGGACACTCCGGACGAGCCCGGGAACCCCGACGCCCCCGCAGACCGTCTCCCGGAGAAACCGGAGGAATCCGACCGCGCCTCCGGGGCAGACACCCCGGAGCACCCGAGTGACCCTGCTCCGGACACCGCACCGGAAAGCACCGACCCGTCCGGCACGGGTGAGAGAGTGGACCGTTGAGCGATGTCGTGGCCGTGGGCCAGGGACGATGAGGTGGGGTAAGCATGAACGCGCCGTACGACGGTGATCGCGGCCAGGGCGCGGCCGGCTCGGGCTACCCCGAGACGCCGCCTGAGCCCGGCCAGGTACCGCCGCAGCAAGCAGCGGACATGTACCTCCAGGACGCCTACACCCAGGACCCCTTCCGGGCGCACGACCTGGCGGCCCAGGACCCGGTCGCCGAGGCCCTCTACGACCGCGCCGCGCACCCGCCTCCCCCTCCGGGCAGCTACGAGCAGCAGCAGCCGCTGTACGGACCGCCCGCCCAGTCGCCGTACGCCCCCGACCCGCGCGTGTGGGCGCAGACCCCCGCGCCGGAGCCGGAGGGCGCAACCCCGTACCTGCCGTACGGTGACGACCCCCGCACGACCCAGTTCGTGGGCGTGGACGACCTGGTCACGCACTCCGGCGAGGAGCGCCACGAGCCGGACGCCTTCGCGCACCTCTTCAAGGACCAGCAGCAGAGCGGTGGGCCCGCGCCCATGGACCCGCCGGCCTTCTCCCCGTCGGGTCCCGCTCAGGGCGCCGGCGGGTACGGTCCCGCCGCCCCGTACCCCCCTGCGCCCGGGCAGGGCCCTCAGCAGGGCAATCCGTACGCCGAGCCGTCCCATCCGGCTGCCCCGGGCAACCCGGGGCAGCCGCCGCTACCGGCTCCGGCCGCGGCGCCCGATCCCGGCGGTCCGTTCAAGGACGCGGAACCCGAGGTGGCAGCGGCTTCCGCAGCCTCCGCGGCGCCCGCGAAGAAGGGCGGCAAGGCCGGCGGGCTGCTGAAGTCCAGTGCCGTGATGGCGGCGGGCACGATGGTCTCCCGCCTCACCGGTTTCATCCGATCCGCACTGATCGCCGCCGCCCTGGGCCTCGGCTTCCTCGCCGACTCCTTCCAGGTGGCCTACCAGCTGCCGACGATGATCTACATCCTCACCGTCGGTGGCGGCCTGAACTCGGTCTTCGTGCCGCAGCTGGTGCGGTCCATGAAGGAGGACGAGGACGGTGGCGAGGCCTTCGCCAACCGTCTGCTGACCCTCGTGATGGTGGCGCTGGCCACGCTCACCGGCCTCGCGATGTTCGCCGCGCCGCTCCTGGTACGGGCGCTGTCGCCCACCATCGCCGGCAATCCGTCCGCCAACGAGGTCGCGGTGACCTTCACCCGCTACTTCCTGCCCTCGATCTTCTTCATGGGCATCCATGTGGTGATGGGTCAGATCCTCAACGCGCGCGGGAAGTTCGGCGCGATGATGTGGACGCCGGTGCTGAACAACATCGTCATCATCATCTCGCTGGGCGCGTTCATCTGGGTGTACGGCACCGCCGCCAACTCCCACATGACGGTCACGAGCATCCCGCCGGAGGGCCAGCGCCTGCTCGGTGTCGGGGTGCTGCTCGGCCTGGTCGTCCAGGCCCTGGCGATGATCCCCTACCTGCGTGAGACCGGCTTCCGGATCCGTCTGCGGTTCGACTGGCGTGGGCACGGACTGGGCAAGGCCGCGATGCTCGCCAAGTGGACGGTCCTGTTCGTCCTCGCCAACCAGGCGGGCGCCATGGTGGTCACCCAGCTCTCCACCGCCGCCGGCGAGGGCTCCGGAGTCAAGGGCACCGGCTTCGCCGCCTACGCCAATGCCCAGCTGATCTGGGGTCTGCCCCAGGCGATCATCACGGTGTCCCTCATGGCCGCGCTGCTGCCGCGCATCTCGCGGTCGGCCGCCGAGGGCGACGCCGGTGCCGTGCGCGACGACATCTCCCAGGGCCTGCGTACCACCGCGGTCGCCATCGTGCCCATCGCCTTCGGCTTCCTCTCGCTCGGCATCCCGATGTGCACGCTGATCTTCGGTTCGGCGGGCACGAGCTCGGCCGTCAACATGGGCTACATGCTGATGGCCTTCGGCCTCGGCCTGATCCCGTACTCGGTGCAGTACGTCGTCCTGCGCGCCTTCTACGCCTACGAAGACACCCGCACGCCCTTCTACAACACCGTCATCGTCGCCGCCGTCAACGCGGGCGCCTCGGCGCTCTGCTACTTCCTGCTGCCCGCCCGCTGGGCGGTGGCCGGCATGGCGGCCGCGTACGGCCTCGCCTACGCGATCGGTGTGGGAGTGGCCTGGCGGCGGCTGCGCAAGCGGCTCGGCGGTGATCTGGACGCTGCCCGGGTGCTGCGAACGTACGCGCGCCTGTGCATCGCCTCGGTGCCGGCGGCCCTGCTCAGCGGCGCGGCCTGCTACGGCATCGGGCACACTCTCGGTCAGGGCGTCATCGGTTCCTTCGTCGCGCTGCTCGTCGGCGGTGCCGTTCTTCTCGGCATCTTCTTCGTCGCCGCCCGGAGGATGCGCATCGAGGAACTCAACTCGCTCGTGGGCATGGTCCGCGGGCGTCTGGGCCGCTGAGGCGGGGGTAGGCGCACAACCATCGTCCGCCGTCGTGTGTCGTGCATAGCAGCGGACTGTGGGCACAATTGGTTTCGGCGTCGGACAGCGTGCAACGGATGGGGAGGCAGGGACGACGGTGGCGGAACGGAGCACGGCTGCCGTCGACGTGGCAGACAACAGCGGTGAGCAACCGCTGACCGCCAAGGCGGACCAGTCCACGGCCGACGGGGTGGCCAAGAACCCGGAGCGGGACACGGACAGCGACGAGGCAGTGGGAAGCGGCGGCACCGACGATTCCAGGCAGCAGGTTTCGCCTCCCGAACTGCACAGCGGTCACAAGCTCGCCAGACGCTACCGACTGGAGGAGTGCGTCACCCGTCTGGACGGATTCAGCAGCTGGCGTGCGGTCGACGAAAAACTCCGTCGTGCCGTCGGCGTCCACATCCTGCCCGCGAAGCACGCACGGGCCCGCTCCGTCCTCGCCGCCGCCCGTTCCTCCGCGCTGCTCGGCGATCCCCGTTTCGTCCAGGTCCTCGACGCCGTCGAGGAGGACGACCTCGTCTACGTCGTGCACGAGTGGCTGCCCGACGCCACCGAGCTGACCGCGCTTCTCGCGCTCGGCCCGCTGGAGCCGCACGACGCCTACCAGATGGTCAGTCAGGTCGCCTCGGCCATGGCCGCCGCGCACCGCGAGGGCCTCGCCCACCTCCGGGTCAATCCGAACGCCGTCCTGCGCACCTCGTCCGGACAGTGGCGCATCCGGGGCCTGGCCGTGAACGCCGCCCTGCGCGGCATCAGCTCCGACACCCCGCAGCGCACCGACACCGAGGCGATCGGCGCCCTGCTGTATGCGGCGCTGACCCAGCGCTGGCCGTACGAGAGCGATGCGTACGGCCTCTCCGGGCTCCCCAAGGGTGTCGGCCTCATCGCACCGGACCAGGTGCGCGCCGGTGTTCACCGGGGCCTGTCCGAACTGGCCATGCGCGCCCTCGCCAACGACGGGGCTACCGCCTCCCGTCACGAGGCTGCGTGCACCACGCCGGAAGAGCTGGTGAAGGCGATCGGCGAGATGCCGCGGATCCGCCCGCCGGAGTCGGCGTTCACGGCCCCGCCGGAGTACCAGCGCACGACCTACCAGCAGGGCACGTACGGCCGTCCGGCACCGCACCCCGGTGTCACGCAGCCGATCACGACCCCGCCGCCCCCGCTGCAGAGCCGTACCGGCAAGGCCCTGAAGTGGGCGGTCTCCGCCCTCCTCATCGCCGCCCTCGGCCTCGGCAGCTGGCAGCTGGCGGACGCACTGATGGGGCAGAGCGGAAAGTCCGACGACACCAACAAGAGCCAGCAGACGAACGACGGGGACAAAAGCCCGAAGAAGCCGGCTCCCATCAAGCCGATCGCCGTACAGGGCGCGCGCGACTTCGACCCGTTCAGCGAGGACCACTCCGAAAAGCCCGCTGACGTAGGAAAGGCCTACGACAACAGTCCGTCCACCTACTGGCAGACGGACTTCTATCGCAGCCCGGAGTTCGGAAACCTGAAACCGGGCGTCGGCATCATCCTCGACCTGGGCAAGGTCCAGCAGGTCGGCAAGGCAACCGTCACCTTCCTGGGAGAGACCTCGGTCGAGCTCCGTACCGCAGGCGCGGACGCGGGATCCGAACCCACGCTGTTCGACGCCTACACCAAGGTGGCCAGCGGCTCGGGTACGACGGTGGTGCTCAAGCCCGGCAAGCCCGTCAACACGCGGTACCTCCTGGTGTGGCTGACCAAGCTGCCCTCTGACGGGGCGGGCCAGTGGCGGGGCAGAGTGGCGGACGTCAAGGTGACCAGCTGAGGTCTCCACTCGGGAGGGGTAGATGGCGGAGGGCGCCGGATACGACGGCGTGAGCGACAAGGACCTGCTCGCTCGCCACGTGGAAGGCGACTCCCATGCCTTCGGTGAGATCGTGCGGCGGCATCGGGATCGGCTCTGGGCGGTCGCGCTGCGGACGCTGGGGGACCGCGAGGAGGCCGCAGACGCGGTCCAGGACGCCCTGGTGTCGGCCTACCGTGCTGCGCATACCTTCCGGGGCCAGTCGGCCGTCACGACGTGGCTGCACCGCATCACGGTGAACGCCTGCCTGGACCGTGCCCGCAAGGCAGCCTCGCGGAAGACCTCGCCGGTCGACGACACCGAGCGGCTGGAGCAGCTCCTGGAGCCGCACGAATCGGCCTCGGCACCGGCCGAGCGCAACGATGTGCATCGCCAGCTCCTCGAGGCGCTCGGTACGCTCCCGCACGACCAGCGCGCCGCGTTGGTTCTCGTGGACATGCAGGGCTATCCGGTGGCCGAGGCCGCCCGGATCCTCGAGGTCCCGACGGGCACGGTGAAGAGCCGGTGCGCCCGCGGCAGAGCCCGGCTACTGCCTCTTCTCACCCATCTGCGGCCCGAAGGTTCCGGGAGCGGAAAAGAAACCGACGCGGGACGGAACCGGGTGCAGGGGACATCCGTCCCACCGGCATCGGGGGCTCCGACCGGGGGCCCCGATGACACGGGACCGAGCGATTCAGCCGTAGTGAAGGGCGGAGGTGGGCGAGCGTGACTTCCAGGACGGACACGGCCGGGCACCCGGACGTCGAGGAGATCTCCGACCTCACCGAAGGCCTTCTTCCTCCGAACCGCAGCGCTGACGTACGGCGCCATCTGGCGACATGCGAGCTGTGCGCGGACGTCCGGACCTCGCTGGAGGAGATCCGCGGGCTGCTGGGTTCCGCATCGGAGGCAGAGCGCATGCCCGCCGACGTGGCCGGTCGTATCGATGCCGCCCTTGCCGCCGAAGCACTGCTCAGTGCCTCGGATAAGGGGTTGCCGAGCGCCAGGGTCATCTCGGAGGCCGAACCGGGCGGCGAGCGCGTCGAAGACGGTGACGGCGATGTTTCACGTGAAACATCGCTTCCCTCGGACCGCCCTGCGGGACGTCCGCAGGCAGCGACCGGTCCAGGACGCAAGGAACGCGAGCGAGGGCGGCGGCGCAGGCGTGTGGTTCTGGGAGCCGTCCTTACCGCGGCGATCCTGGGGGCCGGATCGCTGGTGCTGCAGTCGCTCGGCGATCACTCTTCCGACACCGCCGCCCCCGGGAAACAGACAGCTTCCATCGGTCCCTTCTCCGGCGCGAGCGTCCAGAGCCAGGTGAAGGATCTGCTCACCACCAAGAACAAGCCGCAGCGAGGTTCGGGCAGCGAGCAGCCGCGATCGGGCCTTCAGTCGGAGCAGCAAACCTCCCAGGCCCCCCAGGGCGCAAACACGCTGATCCAGACCAGCGTCGCCGTCCCCGACTGCATTCGGGCGGCGCTTCACCAGGGTGATGACGTCCTGGGCGCCAAGAGGGGAACGTACGACGGGAAGTCGGCCTACCTGGTCGTGGTGCCCGATGGCAACGACGGCACACATGTCACGGTCTACATCGTCGACACGGCCTGCATGGGGCAGCAGTCCGGCTCCGCGGGCAGGGTTCTCCTGAAGCACTCCTTCACTCGTCCCTGAGCCTGGCTGGTGGGCTCCTCCGTCCGTGTCTCCGACGCACGCGTGTGCCCCGACACACCGGGAATGCGCGCCCCGTAGGATCCGTTGGGTGGGGTGAGAGTCCTGAAAGGGGCTCCCGCCGGTCGACTGATACAGACCAGAGACGAGGAATCAAGCCGTGAGCGACGTCCGTAACGTGATCATCATCGGCTCCGGGCCCGCAGGCTACACGGCGGCGCTGTACACCGCGCGCGCCTCGCTGAAGCCGCTGGTGTTCGAAGGGGCCGTCACCGCCGGTGGCGCGCTCATGAACACCACCGAGGTCGAGAACTTCCCGGGCTTCCGCGACGGCATCATGGGCCCCGACCTCATGGACAACATGCGGGCGCAGGCCGAACGCTTCGGCGCCGAGCTCATCCCGGACGACATCGTCTCCGTCGACCTCAGCGGTGAGATCAAGACCGTCACCGATACGGCGGGCACGGTCCACAAGGCGAAGTCCGTCATCGTGACCACCGGGTCCCAGCACCGCAAGCTCGGCCTGCCGAACGAGGACGCACTCTCCGGCCGAGGCGTCTCCTGGTGTGCCACCTGTGACGGGTTCTTCTTCAAGGACCAGGACATCGCCGTGATCGGCGGCGGTGACACCGCGATGGAGGAGGCCACCTTCCTCTCGCGGTTCGCCAAGTCCGTGACGATCGTCCACCGCCGGGACACGCTGCGTGCCTCCAAGGCGATGCAGGAGCGCGCTTTCGGCGACCCGAAGATCAAGTTCGTCTGGGACAGCGAGGTCGCCGAGATCCAGGGGGAGCAGAAGCTCTCCGGCCTGAAGCTGCGCAACATCAAGACCGGCGAGCTGTTGGAGCTGCCGGTGACCGGTCTGTTCATCGCGATCGGTCACGACCCGCGCACCGAGCTGTTCAAGGGCCAGCTGGACCTGGACGAGGAGGGCTACCTGAAGGTTGCCTCCCCCTCCACCCGCACCAATGTGACCGGGGTCTTCGCCGCCGGTGACGTGGTCGACCACACCTACCGCCAGGCAATCACCGCGGCCGGCACTGGCTGCTCCGCCGCTCTGGACGCAGAGCGCTTCCTCTCCGCCCTCGCGGACGAGGACAAGGCGGAGCCCGAGAAGACCGCTGCCGTCTGATCTTCCCCCTTCCCCCCCGCCCCACCGCACGAACGAGCTAAGGAGCCTCACGTGGCCGGCACCCTGAAGAATGTGACCGACGATTCCTTCGAGCAGGACGTCCTCAAGAGTGACAAGCCCGTCCTGGTGGACTTCTGGGCCGCCTGGTGCGGCCCGTGCCGCCAGATCGCTCCGTCCCTGGAGGCGATCGCTGCCGAGTACGGCGACAAGCTCGAGGTCGTCAAGCTGAACATCGACGAGAACCCGGGTACGGCCGCCAAGTACGGCGTCATGTCCATCCCGACCCTGAACGTGTATCAGGGTGGCGAGGTCGCCAAGACCATCGTCGGCGCCAAGCCGAAGGCCGCGATTGTTCGCGACCTCGAGGAGTTCATCGCCGAGTAAGGCGCAGCACCGAGCAGTCGCATCGGCGGCGGGTGTTTCACGTGAAACACGAATGGGCCAACCCTCATGGGTTGGCCCATTCGCATGAGAGCGCAGTCGATACCGACTGCCACCAACATGTTCCTACAGCGGCCTCAGCGCAGGCTCCTTCTGGACCGCTCCGAGAAGCCGGTCGAGCGCCATCTCCACGTCTTCCTTCCAGGAGAGCGTCGACCGCAGCTCGAGCCGCAGCCGGGGGTGCGTGTGATGCTGCCGGACAGTTTTGAAGCCGACAGCCAGAAGATGGTCCGCCGGCAGCAGGCAGGCGGGTTCCTTCCAACGGGCATCACCGAAGGCCTCGATCGCCTTGAACCCTCGGCGCAGCAGATCCTTGGCGACCGTCTGCACGAGCACACGGCCCAGCCCCTGGCCCTGATAGCCGGGCATGATGAACGACGTCATCAGCTGAACGGCGTCCGGGGAGATGGGACTCGTGGGGAACGCCGTAGAGCGCGGGACATAGGCCGGAGGTGCGTAGAGCACAAACCCCGCCGGCACGTCATCGACGTAGACCACTCGGCCACACGACCCCCAGTCCAGTAGGACGGCGGAGATCCACGACTCCTTCTCCAGGGCCGAGGTGCCTGCCTTTACCGCCGCTTCGCCGCTGACGGGGTCCAACTCCCAGAAGACACACGAGCGACAGCGTCGGGGAAGGTCCTGAAGGTTGTCCAGCGTGAGCGGCACGAGCCGACGCCCCATGAAGGCTGTTCCTCGCTTCCTTCGCCCGCCGCATCACGAGCGGCTGTCAGAGCACTGCGTTCCCTGAGCAGGCTGCCGACGAATCCGCCGACCGCTCCCAGGCTCAGGCCCGCGCTCACCAGTCCGGTGCGGCTCATCGATCGCATGGCCCCCGTCTCCCCACTCAGAGATGAAGATGCTGTTCGGTGGATGCGCCAAACCCGTTCGCATCGTATCCACGATGCGATTCGCTCGATACTGCCTCAAAGCAAAGAGCGGGCCGTGTTCCGGTACACACCGGACACGGCCCGCTCTCTGTGCGATCGGGTCGGGCCAGGATCAGTCGTCCTGGTCGTCCGTCGCATGCTGCAGCTCCTGCTGGAGCACCGGCCCTTCTCCCGGAGCAAGGGCGCTCAGAATCCGCTGCAGATCGTCCACCGAGGCGAACTCAACGGTGATCTTCCCCTTCTTCTGGCCCAGGTCGACCTTCACCCGGGTCTCGAAGCGGTCCGACAGGCGGGTCGCCAGGTCATTCAGTGCCGGAGAAAGCCGGGAGCCGGCGCGCGGGCCCTTGGGGCGCTGGGGCTTCTGGGGCCGCGAGCCCATGAGGGTCACGATCTCCTCGACGGCCCGCACGGACAGCCCCTCGGCCACGATGCGGTGAGCCAGCCGGTCCTGCTCCTCCGGATCTGCCACCGACAGCAGCGCCCGGGCGTGACCCGCGGAGAGAACTCCGGCGGCGACCCGCTTCTGGACCGTCGGCGAGAGCTTCAGCAGACGCAGCGTGTTGGAGACCTGTGGACGGGAGCGCCCGATCCGGTCGGCCAGCTGGTCGTGCGTGCAGTTGAAGTCCTTCAGCAGCTGGTCGTAGGCGGCTGCCTCTTCCAGTGGGTTCAGCTGCGCGCGGTGCAGGTTCTCCAGCAGCGCGTCCAGGAGCAGCTTGTCGTCATCCGTGGCCCGGACGATCGCCGGGATGGCCTCCAGACCGGCCTCACGGCAGGCCCGCCAGCGCCGCTCACCCATGATCAGCTCATAGCGGGCGGGCCCCAGCTGCCGCACGACGACGGGCTGCAGCAGACCAACCTCCTTGATGGAGGTGACCAGCTCCTGAAGCGCGTCCTCGTCGAAGATGTCACGCGGCTGACGCGGGTTGGGAGAGATCGCGTCGAGAGGGATCTCGGCGAAGTGCGCCCCCATCGGAGGAGCAGGCGTCTCCTTGACCGGGACCGGGGACTCCTCGGTTTCATGTGAGACAGGCGGCAGCGTGGCCACCTTTGCCGCAGCCACCCCACGGTCGGTCGTCAGCACCGGGACGGCCGCGGGGGAGGCGGAGGGGCCGCCTCCCAGCGCCGCCGGAGCCGGGTTCTTCTCGCTCGGGGCAGCGGGGATCAGTGCGCCTAGACCACGGCCCAACCCCCTCCGTCGCTCGCTCACTGGATCCCCTCCACCATGCTCGGGTCGTTCTGGGCGCCGATGTGGGCCTGGCTCGCGTCGTAGCTGATGCCGGTGCCCTTCAGCGCGATTTCTCGGGCCGCCTCAAGATACGACAGGGCACCGCTCGATCCAGGATCGTATGTCAGCACCGTCTGCCCATAGCTCGGCGCCTCGGAGATACGCACCGAGCGGGGAATGCTCGTCCGCAGCACCTCGTCGCCGAAGTGGGTGCGCACCTCTTCCGCGACCTGGGATGCGAGACGCGTCCGGCCGTCGTACATGGTGAGCAGGATGGTCGACACATGCAGCGTGGGGTTGAGGTGACCCCGCACCAGGTCGACGTTACGCAGCAGCTGCCCCAGACCCTCGAGTGCGTAGTACTCGCACTGGATCGGGATGAGGACCTCCTGGCCGGCCACGAGCGCATTGACCGTCAGCAGGCCGAGCGAGGGCGGGCAGTCGATGAGGATGTAGTCCAGTGGCTGTTCGTACGCCTGGATCGCCCGCTGCAACCGGCTCTCACGCGCCACCAGCGACACCAACTCGATCTCCGCACCGGCGAGATCGATGGTCGCGGGAGCGCAGAAGAGGCCTTCCACATCGGGGACCGGCTGAACGACCTCGGCGAGAGGCTTGCTCTCCACCAACACGTCGTAGATGGAAGGAACCTCGGCGTGGTGGTCGATCCCGAGGGCGGTGGACGCGTTGCCCTGCGGGTCGAGGTCGATCACCAGGACACGGCCGCCGTGCAGAGCCAGCGAAGCAGCAAGATTGACGGTCGTCGTCGTCTTGCCCACGCCGCCCTTCTGGTTGGCGACCACGATCACTCGGGTCTGCTCCGGTCGCGGCAGACCTTCGCCGGCGCGGCCCAGAGCCTCTACCGCCAGTTGGGCCGCACGACCGATCGGAGTGTCGTCCATCGGAGGCGGTGTTTCACGTGAAACATCCACCCCCATCGACTCGGTACGGGGACCGGGGACCGGATCGGTCATCGGTCCCGCGATGTTGGCGTCGGACCGCAAGGATTCACTCTCCTCGACTTCAGGCTCGCAATGAACAGAGCCTCCCATGTCTTCGGGGTCGTGAACCAGTGAGCCCTGGTGTTCTGTGGAGAAATCCACCTCTGTGGACAACTCCGTGCCCCTGGAGAGGGAGGGAGTGCCTCCGGAGAAGGGTGGAGTGGCCTGGGAAGGCGATGAGGCGGCCTCGGAGAGGGGCGGAGTCCCCTGGGAGGAAGGATCCTCCCCCAGGGAACCGAGGGGCTTGCGGTCGCGGGGTTCGGCCGCAGCCCGGCCGCGACTGATGATGCCGTGCAGCAGTGAGCGACGTTTCACGTGAAACACGATGCACAGCGTCAGCGACCGGACCTTCGCGACACTCCGGCCTGCGTAGGTTTGGCAGCTTGTGTGGAGTACGTCTGGTCGTCAGGACGGATCAGCGGCGACGGCGCGCCCGGCCGGTCCTGGCCGCCTTGGCGCGCTTGGCTGCGAACCGCACACCGCCCGGACTCTCACCGACCTCGACGCGCACCACCGTCGACATCGGGTCCACGATGCCTTCACCCACATGCAGGATCGACGTCTCCACGGCTCCGAGCTTGCTGAGCGCCGTGGCCGCGGCCTTCAGCTCCTCCTCGGCCGTGTCTCCCTTCAGGGCGAGCATCTCGCCGTAGGGACGCAGCAAGGGGATGCCCCAGGTGGCCAGACGGTCCAGTGGTGCCACGGCCCGGGCAGTCACCACGTGGACGGGCGGCAGCTTGCCCAGGACCTCCTCGGCACGACCCCGCACGACCGTGACGTGGTCCAGGCCGAGCAGCTCGACGACCTCGGTGAGGAAGTTCGTGCGCCGCAGCAGCGGCTCCAGCAGAGTGATGTTCAGGTCCTCCCGGACCAGAGCCAGTGGGATGCCGGGCAGACCGGCGCCGGAGCCGACATCGCAGACCGTCACCCCCTCGGGGACGGCCTCGGAGAGCACTGCGCAGTTCAGCAGATGCCGCTCCCACAGGCGGGGCACTTCCCGCGGGCCGATCAGGCCACGCTGCACGCCCGCCTCGGCGAGCAGCTCCGCGTAGCGGACCGCATCGGTGAAGCGATCACCAAACACTTCCCGCGCCTCCTCGGGCGCGGGGGGAAGCACCGCTGCCTCCGTCACGGGGACCGTCCTTCCGTACAGCGCCGGCGCCTCGCGCACCGGCCACCAGAACTACCAGGCTGACAAAGTTCGGCCCCGTCTGCTCTACAGACGGGGCCGGTGAAACGTGGGGGCCGATCAGGCGGGCAGTACGACGACGAAGCGCTGCGGCTCCTCGCCCTCGGACTCGCTGCGCAGTCCCGCGGCCTTGACCGCGTCGTGGACGACCTTGCGCTCGAACGGGCTCATCGGCTTGAGCTGCTTCGGCTCGCCGCTGCTCTTCACCTCGGCGGCGGCCTCGGCGCCCAGCTCGGACAGCTCGGCCCGCTTCTTGGCCCGGTAACCCGCGATGTCCAGCATCAGCCGGCTGCGATCGCCGGTCTCCCGGTGCACGGCCAGGCGCGTCAGCTCCTGCAGTGCCTCGAGCACCTCGCCGTCCCGGCCGACCAGCTTCTGCAGGTCGCGGCCGCCGGCGTCGCTGATGATCGACACGGACGCGCGATCGGCCTCGACGTCCATGTCGATGTCGCCGTCGAGGTCGGCGATGTCGAGCAGACCCTCCAGGTAGTCCGCCGCGATCTCACCCTCCTGCTCCAGGCGGGTCAGGGTGTCTGCACCCTCGGCAGCGGCGGAGGTGGTGCCTTCCGTCACGGGATGGACTCCTTCTTACTTCTTGGACGGGGACTTGGGCCGCTGCGAGCCACCCTTGCGCTGGCCGGACTGGGCCTTGCTGCGGGTGCCGCCGGAGCCGGGCTTCGGGGCCTGCTCGTCAGCGGTGGGCTTGGCGTCCTGCGGCTCGTCGGACTTCTCCAGCGAGGTGGTCTCGTCCGCCTGCTTGGGCCCGCCGGACTGACGCTGCGCCTTGCTCTGGCGCTTGGGCTGCTGACGCCGGGCGGCCGTGGCGGTACCGGGTGTGGCCGTGGTGGTCACGCCGTCCTCGGTCTGTGCCTCGGCCTGGACCGCGCTCTGCACCACACTGCCGTCGGCCTGGGCGGCGAGACCGGACTTGTTCAGGGCGTTGATGAACTTGCGCTCGAACTCGTTGCGGTCGCGACCCTTGGCGACGATCGCCTTGACGATGGTCTTCTCGCTCCGGCGGCGGACCTTGCCGTGGTGCGTGACGTGCTTGGTCAGGCGCTCCAGGTAGGCGGCCTGGGCCTTGGAACCGGGGGTCGGGTTGTTGTGGATGACGTACATCTGCTGGCCCATGGTCCACACGTTGGTGGTCAGCCAGTAGATGAGGACACCGACCGGGAACCGGATGCCGAAGAAGGCGAACATGATCGGGAAGACGTACATCAGCATCTTCTGCTGCTGCATGAACGGCGTCTTCACCGTGGTGTCGACGTTCTTCGTCATCAGCTGGCGCTGCGTGTAGAACTGCGACGCAGACATCAGGACGATCATGATCGCCGTGACGACGCGCACATTCACCAGCGAAGCACCGAGCTGCTCGACCTGCGAGGCGCTGTCGAGGAACTTCGCGGCCAGCGGGGCACCGAAGATGTGTGCCTTCTGGGCGCTGGCGAGCAGCTGGTTGTTGATGACACCGACGGTCTTGCCCGACGCGATGCCGTTGAGCACGTGGTACAGGGCGAAGAAGAAGGGGGACTGCGCCAGGATGGGAAGGCAGGAGGAGAGCGGGTTGGTACCCGCCTCCTTGTACAGCTTCATCATCTCTTCGGACTGGCGCTGCTTGTCGTTCTTGTAGCGCTCCTGGATCTTCTTCATCTCGGGCTGCAGTGTCTGCATCGCCCGGGTGGCCTTGATCTGCTTGACGAACAGCGGGATCAGGCAGATACGGATCAGAATCACCAGGGACACGATGGACAGGCCCCAGGCCCATCCGGTGTCAGGGCCGAAGATGGCGCCGTACACCGTGTGGAACTGGACGATGACCCAGGAAACGGGTGTCGTGATGAAGCTGAAGAGGCTGGCAATCGTGTCCACTAATCATGCTCCTTGGGCATGGGACGAGGTCTCTGCGGCCGGGCTCGGAGGAAGCTCGGAAGACGGCGTCTCGGGCTTCGCTTGGGTGGCCGGTTCGGCGGCGGAGGTCCCGCCCTTGCGTGCGCGCCAAGCGTTGCGCAGCATTTCGTGCCATCGCGGACGCTTGCGCGGCGGAACGTGGTCCACACCGCCCAGCGACCAGGGATTGCACCGGAGGATGCGCCAAGCGGTCAGTGCCGTGCCCTTGATCGCACCGTGCCGGTCGATGGCTGTGTAGCCGTAGTGGGAGCACGACGGGTAGTACTTGCACACCGGCCCCAGCAGTGGACTGATCGTCCACTGGTACAGCTTGATCAGAGCCAGCAGCGGGTACTTCATCGCGCGCCCCCTCCCAGCAGCCGCTGAAGGGCGGCGTCCAGGTCTTGGGCCAGCTGTGCATGGTCTGCGTCGCCCGCTCCGGGCAGCGCTCGTACGACTACCAGGCTACCGGGGGGAAACAGGGCGACTCGGTCACGCATCAGATGGCGCAGTCTGCGCTTCACTTTGTTGCGCACGACCGCGCCACCCACAGCCTTGCTCACGACGAAACCCGCACGCGTCGGGGGAGCGCTCTCCCCAGGCGCGTGCGGGTCCGTGGCACCGCTACGAAGGTGGACGACGAGGGTCGGGCGTCCTGCCCGGCGACCTCGTCGAACCGCGGTCGCGAAGTCCTCGCGCCGCCTCAGCCGGTTCTCGGTGGGCAGCACGACGTCATGACCTGATCGGAATCAGGCGGACAGGCGGGCGCGACCCTTGCTACGGCGGGACGCGAGAATCGCGCGGCCGGCACGGGTGCGCATACGCAGCCGGAAGCCGTGGGTCTTCGCGCGACGACGGTTGTTCGGCTGGAAGGTGCGCTTGCTCACTCGGGGGCTCCAGAAAGAAATCGGTAGTTGCGGGGTGCCGTCTTGGCTGTCACCGTGCGCCCACGAGTAGCTCGCGTCACGCCCGAGTGCACCGCTTCCCGATCACCTGAAGTGATCTGTGCCCATCGGAGGCAGGCGGCAGCAGCCATCGACAACTCGACCTGGTTACGGTACGCGGGGCCGCACCATCCGGTCAAACCGGGGGTCACGGAGAGACACTATCCACAGGCTGGGGACAACAACTTGAACCGTACCCGCCGCGCTGACTACCGTGGCTGAACTCCGATTCGTTCTTTTGTCCCCCGCCCCGGCGGGTTTGACCCACCGACCACCCGAAGTACCCCCCGACCCGTCCCGCGATCACACGTTCGTGGGACCTGTGAGAGAGCGTGCCCTGTGGCTGACGTACCCGCCGATCTTGCCGCAGTGTGGCCGCGAGTACTGGAGCAGCTTCTCGGCGAAGGCCGCGGACAGGGTGTCGAGGCGAAGGACGAGCACTGGATCAGGCGCTGCCAGCCGCTCGCGCTGGTGGCGGACACCGCTCTGCTCGCCGTACCGAACGAATTCGCGAAGGGCGTGCTGGAAGGCCGTCTCGCGCCGATCGTCAGCGAGACCCTGAGCCGCGAATGCGGCCGCCCCATCCGCATCGCGATCACCGTGGACGACTCCGCGGGTGAACCACCCGCTCCCGCGGCACCGCCGCAGCAGGCGCCCAAGCCGCGCTACGAGGAGCAGGAGCTGCCGGCCGCGCCGTACGAGGGCTACGGCCGCCACCGCGCCGCCGAGCAGCCGCCGGCCGAGCAGTCCCGCCCCGACCGGCTCCCCGAGGTGCACCCGGCGTATCCGTCCGAGTACCAGCGCCGCGAGCCGGGCGCCTGGCCCCGTCCCACGCAGAACGAGTACGGCTGGCAGCAGCCCCGGCTGGGCTTCCCCGAGCGCGATCCGTACGCCTCGCCGTCGTCCCAGGACGCCTACGGCTCCGGATCCGGCACCTACGGCTCGCCGTCCCCGGACTACCGCTCGCAGGGCAGGGAGCGGCCGTCGTACGAGCAGCAGCGCAGCGAGTACGACAGCCCCCGCGGGGACTACGACTCCGCGCGCACGGACTACGACTCGGTGCGCCCCGACTACGACTCCGGACGCACCGAGTACGACTCCGGACGCACCGAGTACGACCCGTCACGCACCGAGTACGACCAGCGCGACCCCGTCCGCCGTGAGCTGCCCGAACAGGCGGGTGGCGGCCCGGCGCACCGCGGCGGCCCCGGCCGCCCCGGCCGCCCGGACCTGCCCACGAGCGGCGGCACGGGAGCGTCCGGTCCGCTGGCCGCGCAGCCCGCGCCAGCGAGCGGACCCGGCGAGCCGACGGCGCGGTTGAACCCGAAGTACCTCTTCGACACGTTCGTCATCGGCGCCTCCAACCGGTTCGCGCACGCGGCCGCGGTCGCCGTGGCCGAGGCACCGGCCAAGGCGTACAACCCCCTTTTCATCTACGGGGAGTCGGGGCTCGGCAAGACGCATCTGCTGCACGCCATCGGGCACTATGCGCGCAGCCTCTACCCGGGCACGCGCGTGCGGTACGTGAGCTCCGAGGAGTTCACCAACGAGTTCATCAACTCCATCCGCGACGGCAAGGGCGACAGCTTCCGCAAGCGCTACCGCGAGATGGACATCCTGCTCGTCGACGACATCCAGTTCCTCGCGGACAAGGAGTCCACGCAGGAGGAGTTCTTCCACACCTTCAACACCCTCCACAACGCCAACAAGCAGATCGTGCTCTCCAGTGACCGGCCGCCCAAGCAGCTGGTCACGCTGGAGGACCGGCTGCGGAACCGTTTCGAGTGGGGTCTGATCACCGACGTCCAGCCGCCCGAGCTGGAGACGCGCATCGCGATCCTGCGCAAGAAGGCGGTGCAGGAGCAGCTCAACGCCCCGCCGGAGGTGCTGGAGTTCATCGCCTCCCGGATCTCGCGGAACATCCGTGAGCTCGAGGGCGCGCTGATCCGGGTGACGGCCTTCGCCTCGCTCAACCGGCAGCCGGTGGACCTCGGCCTGACCGAGATCGTTCTCAAGGACCTGATCCCCGGCGGCGAGGACAGTGCGCCCGAGATCACGGCCTCCGCGATCATGGCGGCCACCGCCGACTACTTCGGGCTCACGGTGGAGGACCTGTGCGGCACCTCGCGCGGGCGCGCCCTGGTCACCGCCCGGCAGATCGCCATGTACCTGTGCCGGGAGCTGACCGATCTCTCGCTGCCCAAGATCGGCGCGCAGTTCGGCGGACGCGACCACACCACGGTCATGCACGCCGACCGGAAGATCCGGGCGCTGATGGCCGAGCGGCGCTCCATCTACAACCAGGTCACCGAGCTGACTAACCGCATCAAGAACGGCTGACGTACGGCTGACGCCGGTCGCACACCGACGCTGAGGGCGCCCCCGGGACACCTGTTCCCGGGGGCGCCCTTCGGCGTGGCCGCCGTGCGCAGTGGGGGCTGCCCAGCGCTGGAAACGGCCGCAGTGACGGCTGCCCAGCGCGCTGGAAACGGCCGCCGGCGGGTCGCTTGCCGGCGCGTGCAGGGCCCATCGACCGGCGGCACGACTGCCCGCGGCCACGGCGCATGTTCCTCCGCCGCCATCGGGTGTTCGATTAAGTGCCGGGTTACGGCCATCCTCCACAGATTCGCTGGGTTTCTTCCGTCCACATGCTGGGGACTGCCGAGTTGTCCCGAACGGCGTCCACAGGGAGTCTCTGCGGAACGCGTTCGCGCAGCTCAGCAGCCTGTGGAATCGTGGACAAATGATCTGCACAGGCTGTGGAGGAAGCGGAGATCCACAGGCTGTGCACGAGGTTTTCCACGGCCGACTCACAGGCTGGAGCCGGTTGTCCCCAGTGATCCCCAGCTTCTCCACATGGCTGTCCACTGTTCGGCAACGCGACGCACCCGGTCACCGCGTCGAGTGAAAGGCGTCACACGAAGGTGCCGGATTGGGGTGTGGGAAACGTGGGTAAACCTGGGGACGCAGCTGGGGAGAACTGCCCTCGGGCTGTGGGCGGGATGTGCAGAACTTTCTGTTCTCCACAGATACCCCCGGTTGTCCACCGGCACCACCCACAGGCCCGGTGGACAAAATATCGGCTCTGAGCTGGGAAAACGTGGTTATCCACCGTATCCACAGGCCCTACTACTACTCCCGACTAGAGAGAGCTCGGCATTCGTTTCGAAGCGGGGCCTGTGCACAACTCGCTGTCTCGCGTCCGGCTGCCGCCCGGAGCGACTTGACCCCGACAGGCACCTACTGTCAGTGCGGTGCGTCAGACTGGTCCCCGGTGTCCTTCCCGTCGCAGTGGGCGGTGACACCGAGTCGGAGGACTCAGTAGCAACAGCAGGAGGCGGCTTACGGTGAAGATCCGGGTGGAACGCGACGTACTCGCGGAGGCAGTGGCGTGGGCGGCACGCAGCCTCCCGGCCCGTCCGCCGGCGCCTGTCCTCGCCGGCCTCCTCCTCAAGGCCGAGGACGGCCAGCTGAGCCTGTCGAGCTTCGACTACGAGGTCTCCGCGCGCGTGTCGGTGGAGGCAGAGGTCGAGGAGGAGGGCACCGTCCTCGTCTCCGGCCGGCTGCTCGCCGACATCTCCCGCGCCCTCCCCAACCGGCCGGTGGAGATTTCCACAGACGGTGTACGGGCGACCGTGGTCTGTGGATCCTCCCGGTTCACCCTGCACACACTGCCTGTGGAGGAGTACCCGGCACTGCCGCAGATGCCGAACGCCACCGGCACCGTGCCCGGCGAGGTCTTCGCGGCCGCCGCGTCCCAGGTGGCCATCGCCGCCGGCCGTGACGACACGCTGCCCGTCCTCACCGGTGTGCGCATCGAGATCGAGGGCGACACGGTCACCCTGGCCTCCACCGACCGCTACCGCTTCGCCGTCCGGGAGTTCCTGTGGAAGCCGGAGAACCCGGACGCCTCCGCGGTGGCCCTGGTCCCGGCCAAGACGCTCCTGGACACCGCCAAGTCGCTCGGCGCCGGTGACAGCGTGACGCTGGCGCTGTCCGGGTCCGGCGCGGGCGAGGGCCTGATCGGTTTCGAGGGCGCCGGGCGTCGTACGACCACGCGGCTGCTCGAGGGAGACCTGCCGAAGTACCGCACACTGTTCCCGACCGAGTTCAACTCCGTCGCCGTGATCGAGACCGCGCCCTTCGTGGAGGCCGTCAAGCGTGTGGCGCTGGTGGCCGAGCGGAACACTCCGGTGCGGCTGAGCTTCGAGAAGGGCGTGCTGATCCTCGAGGCCGGGTCCAGCGACGACGCACAGGCTGTGGAAAGGGTCGACGCCGAACTGGACGGCGACGACATCTCCATCGCCTTCAACCCGACCTTCCTCCTGGACGGTCTGAGCGCGATCGACTCCCCGGTGGCCCAGCTGTCGTTCACGACGTCGACCAAGCCGGCGCTGCTCAGCGGAAAGCCGGCGGTGGACGCCGAGGCCGACGACGCCTACAAGTACCTGATCATGCCCGTGCGGCTCAGCGGCTGATCCTCTGTCCACAGCTGTGCACGGCGCCGGGTGTCTTTGTGGGTATCCGGTGCCGGTGCCGGCCGGGGCCGGGTCGCTTGCCGGCGCCGCCCGGGTGCCGTAGGGAAAGTCCCAGGTCGCAGGGGCTACGCATGAGCGCGTATGCCCACAACTGTGCGTGAAGAGTGCGGTTTAGGCTCGGCTCGGCACGAAGGTGCCTGTCCCGCCACAGCGACCTAAGGAACACAACTGATGGAGCTCGGTCTCGTCGGCCTCGGCAAGATGGGCGGCAACATGCGCGAGCGGATCCGCCGCGCGGGCCACACCGTCATCGGATACGACCGCAACGCCGACCTCGCGGATGTCCACAGCCTGGAGGAGCTTGTGGGCAAGCTCAGCGGGCCGCGCGTGGTCTGGGTGATGGTCCCGGCCGGAGAGCCCACCCAGTCGACGGTCGACCAGCTGGCCGAGCTGCTGGAGCCGGGCGACCTGGTCGTGGACGGCGGCAACTCCCGCTGGACGGACGACGAGAGGCACGCGCAGGAGCTGGCGGCCAAGGGCATAGGCTTCGTCGACTGCGGCGTCTCCGGCGGCGTCTGGGGCCTGGAGAACGGGTACGCGCTGATGTATGGCGGCGACGCCGAGAACGTCGCCAGGGTGCAGCCGATCTTCGACGCGCTGAAGCCGGAGGGCGACTTCGGCTCGGTGCACGCGGGCAAGGTCGGCGCGGGCCACTTCGCGAAGATGGTCCACAACGGCATCGAGTACGCGATGATGCAGGCCTACGCCGAGGGCTGGGAGCTGCTGGAGAAGGTCGACTCCGTGGAGAACGTCCGCGAGGTCTTCCGTTCCTGGCAGGAGGGCACGGTCATCCGCTCCTGGCTGCTCGACCTCGCGGTCGACGCGCTCGACGACGACGAGCACCTGGAGGGCCTGCGCGGCTACGCACAGGACTCCGGTGAGGGACGCTGGACGGTGGAGGCCGCGATCGACAACGCGGTGCCGCTGCCGGCGATCACCGCGTCGCTGTTCGCGCGGTTCTCCTCGCGCCAGGAGGACTCGCCGCAGATGAAGATGATCGCCGCGCTGCGCAACCAGTTCGGCGGCCACGCCGTAGAGAAGAAGTAATCCACAGTCCACAGCACTCTGGGGAAGGCCGGCGGAACGACCATGCACGTCACGCATCTTTCGCTGGCCGACTTCCGCTCGTACGCCCGGGCCGAGGTTCCGCTCGACCCGGGCGTCACCGCCTTCGTCGGCCCCAACGGGCAGGGCAAGACCAACCTGGTGGAGGCGGTCGGCTATCTCGCCAGCCTCGGCAGCCACCGGGTGGCCTCCGACGCCCCGCTCGTCCGCATGGGCGCCGAGCGCGCCGTCATCCGGGCGCAGGTCCGGCAGGGCGACCGGCAGCAGCTGGTCGAGCTGGAGCTGAACCCGGGCAAGGCGAACCGCGCCCGCATCAACCGGTCCTCGCAGGTCAGACCGAGGGACGTGCTGGGGATCGTACGGACCGTGCTGTTCGCGCCCGAGGATCTCGCCCTGGTGAAAGGCGATCCCGGGGAGCGGCGGCGGTTCCTGGACGAGCTGATCACGGCGCGGTCGCCACGTATGGCGGGGGTGCGCTCCGACTACGAGCGCGTCCTCAAGCAACGGAACACGCTGCTCAAGACGGCCGCGCTCGCCCGTCGGCACGGCGGGCGGTCCCTGGACCTGTCGACGCTCGACGTGTGGGACCAGCACCTCGCCCGCTCGGGCGCCGAACTGCTGGCCCAGCGGCTGGACCTGATCGCCGCGCTGCAGCCGCTGGCGGACAAGGCGTACGACCAGCTGGCCCCCGGCGGCGGACCCCTGGCGCTGGAGTACAAGCCGTCCGCGCCCGGCGACGCCCACGCGCGCGAGGATCTCTACGCCCAGCTGATGGCGGCGCTCGCCGAGGCGCGCAAGCAGGAGATCGAGCGCGGTGTCACGCTGGTGGGCCCCCATCGCGATGATCTGGTTCTCAAACTCGGTCAGCTGCCGGCCAAGGGGTACGCCTCGCACGGCGAGTCCTGGTCCTACGCGCTCGCCCTGCGACTGGCCTCCTACGATCTGCTGCGGGCCGAGGGCAACGAGCCGGTGCTGGTCCTGGACGACGTCTTCGCCGAGCTGGACGCGCGCCGCCGGGAGCGGCTGGCCGAGCTGGTGGCGCCCGGGGAGCAGGTGCTGGTCACCGCTGCTGTGGACGACGACGTACCGCAGGTGCTGACCGGGGCGCGCTACGCCGTGTCCGGCGGGACGGTGGAGCGCGTATGAGCACCGACGAACCGGCTTCCGGCGAGCCCGCTCCCCGGAACCCGAAGAAGAAGACCGAACCGTCCGGGGTCGACCTCGCACGCGTGGCGTTGCGCGCGGCGCGGGAGCAGGCACGCGCGCGTGGGGACGCGGCGCGGGACAAGAAGCAGGCCCGGCGCGGTGGCGGGCTGCGCTCCGGCGCGCGCGCCGACGGCCGCGATCCGATGGCGCTGGGCGCCGCGATCAACCGGCTGCTGACCGAGCGCGGCTGGGAGACCCCGGCGGCGGTGGGCGGTGTGATGGGCCGCTGGCCGCAGATCGTCGGCGAGGACCTGGCCAAGCACTGTGTGCCGCAGCGGTACGACGAGGACGAGCGCGTGCTGATCGTCGGCTGCGACTCGACGGCCTGGGCCACCCAGCTGCGCCACCTCGCGCCCGCGCTGGTGGCCCGGCTCAACGAGGACCTGGGGCACGGCACCGTACGGATGATCAAGGTGCTCAATCCGGGCGGCCCGGTCCGTCGCTACGGCCCGCTGCGGGCTCCGGGGAGCACCGGGCCCGGCGATACGTACGGGTGACGTACCTCACGTCGAGGAGGGGCGCCGTGCTGTCGGCGCGCCGTCATGCACAGCTGTGGAGGACGGCCGCGGCACCAGCGGATCGCCATCTGACCCCCCAGTAGCCAAGGGTTGACGGCGCGAAGCGCTGAGTGCCGCTGTGAGCCCCTCGGAGCCCCCATCCGTATATCGGGACCCGGTCGCGGTCGGTTCAGGGCGGCACATGGGGACTCAGGTACCGGCAAACCCCCATCGATGTCAGCGGTACCGGTAGACTGGGAGACAATCCCGCCCCAATGTGGGGACCGCCCGGGAAAAGCTGAGCAACGCTGATCAAGGCTTACCAACGCAACATGCCGCAGCCGCTCCGGCAGCCCTCCCCCAGCGGGGGTCCCCCAGGAGCCCGGCTCGTGCTGTGCCAGAAAGGGCGCTTCGTGGCCGATTCCGGCAACCCCAACGAGAACATCCCGTCCACCGACGCCGGCGTGAACGGCGAGGCCGCAGCCTCCGCCTCCTACGACGCCAGCGCCATCACCGTGCTCGAAGGGCTGGACGCGGTCCGCAAGCGGCCCGGCATGTACATCGGTTCCACGGGCGAGCGCGGTCTGCACCACCTGGTCTACGAGGTCGTCGACAACTCGGTCGACGAGGCGCTGGCCGGATACGCGGACACGATCGACGTCACGATCCTCGCCGACGGCGGCGTCCGCGTCGTCGACAACGGCCGTGGCATCCCGGTGGGCATCGTGCCCTCCGAGGGCAAGCCGGCCGTCGAGGTCGTGCTGACCGTGCTGCACGCGGGCGGCAAGTTCGGCGGCGGCGGTTACGCCGTCTCCGGCGGTCTGCACGGCGTCGGTGTGTCCGTCGTGAACGCGCTGTCCATGAAGGTCTCCGTCGAGGTGAAGACGGACGGTCACCGCTGGACGCAGGACTACAAGATGGGCGTCCCGACGGCCCCGCTGGCCAAGCACGAGGCCACCGAGGAGACCGGCACGACGGTGACCTTCTGGGCCGACCCGGAGATCTTCGAGACCACCGAGTACTCCTTCGAGACGCTGTCGCGGCGTTTCCAGGAGATGGCGTTCCTCAACAAGGGTCTGACGATCAAACTCACCGACGAGCGCGAGTCGGCGAAGGCGACCAGTGGCGCGGACGAGGCGGGTGCGGACGAGAAGGCCGAGGTCAAGACCGTCACGTACTACTACGAGGGCGGCATCGTCGACTTCGTGAAGTACCTCAACTCCCGCAAGGGAGAGGTGGTGCACCCCACCGTCATCGACCTGGAGGCGGAGGACAAGGACAAGAGCCTGTCCCTCGAGGTCGCGATGCAGTGGAACAGCGGCTACAGCGAGGGCGTGTACTCCTTCGCGAACATCATCCACACCCACGAGGGCGGTACGCACGAAGAGGGCTTCCGCGCCGCGCTGACGTCGCTGATCAACAAGTACGCACGCGACAAGAAGCTGCTGCGCGAGAAGGACGACAACCTCACCGGTGACGACATCCGTGAGGGTCTGACCGCGATCATCTCGGTCAAGCTGAGCGAGCCGCAGTTCGAGGGCCAGACGAAGACCAAGCTGGGCAACACGGAGGCCAAGACCTTCGTGCAGAAGGCGGTCTACGAGCACCTCAACGACTGGCTGGACCGCAACCCGGTCGAGGCCGCGGACATCATCCGCAAGGGCATCCAGGCGGCCACCGCGCGCGTGGCGGCCCGCAAGGCACGCGACCTGACCCGCCGCAAGGGCCTGCTGGAGTCGGCGTCCCTGCCGGGCAAGCTCTCCGACTGCCAGTCGAACGACCCGACCAAGTGCGAGATCTTCATCGTCGAGGGTGACTCCGCCGGCGGCTCGGCCAAGTCCGGCCGCAACCCGCAGTACCAGGCGATCCTTCCGATCCGCGGCAAGATCCTCAACGTGGAGAAGGCCAGGATCGACAAGATCCTGCAGAACCAGGAGATCCAGGCGCTGATCTCGGCCTTCGGCACGGGTGTGCACGAGGACTTCGACATCGAGAAGCTCCGCTACCACAAGATCATTCTGATGGCGGACGCCGACGTCGACGGCCAGCACATCAGCACCCTGCTGCTGACCTTCCTGTTCCGCTTCATGCGGCCGCTGGTCGAGGCCGGGCACGTGTACCTGTCCCGTCCTCCGCTGTACAAGATCAAGTGGGGCCGGGACGACGTGGAGTACGCCTACTCGGACCGTGAGCGCGACGCCCTGATCGAGATGGGCCGCCAGCGCGGCAAGCGCGTCCGCGAGGACTCGATCCAGCGCTTCAAGGGCCTCGGCGAGATGAACGCCGAGGAGCTGCGCGTGACCACGATGGACCAGGAGCACCGGGTCCTCGGCCAGGTCACCCTGGACGACGCCGCCCAGGCCGACGACCTGTTCTCGGTCCTGATGGGCGAGGACGTCGAGGCGCGCCGCCAGTTCATCCAGCGCAACGCCAAGGACGTCCGCTTCCTCGACATCTGAGTCGGTCTCAGCTGACCGCACCAGGAAGGATCTTCACCAGCAATGGCCGACGAGAACACCCCGCAGACCCCCGAGACCGAGGGCGGCGAACTCGTGATGCGCGTCGAGCCCGTCGGGCTCGAGACGGAGATGCAGCGCTCGTACCTGGACTACGCGATGTCCGTCATCGTGTCCCGTGCGCTGCCCGACGTCAGGGACGGCCTCAAGCCCGTCCACCGGCGCGTGCTGTACGCGATGTACGACGGCGGCTACCGCCCCGACCGCGGCTTCTACAAGTGCGCCCGTGTCGTCGGTGACGTCATGGGCAACTACCACCCGCACGGCGACAGTTCGATCTACGACGCCCTGGTGCGCCTCGCCCAGCCGTGGTCGATGCGGATGCCGCTGGTGGACTCCAACGGCAACTTCGGCTCCCCGGGCAACGACCCGGCGGCCGCCATGCGGTACACCGAGTGCAAGATGGCGCCGCTGTCGATGGAGATGGTCCGCGACATCGACGAGGAGACCGTCGACTTCACGGACAACTACGACGGCCGTTCCCAGGAGCCGACCGTCCTGCCGGCCCGCTTCCCGAACCTGCTGATCAACGGCTCGGCCGGTATCGCGGTCGGCATGGCGACCAACATCCCGCCGCACAACCTGCGCGAGGTCGCGGCCGGCGCCCAGTGGTACCTGGAGAACCCCGAGGTCTCGCACGAGGAGCTGCTTGATGCGCTCATGGAGCGCATCAAGGGCCCGGACTTCCCGACCGGCGCCCTGGTGGTGGGCCGCAAGGGCATCGAGGAGGCGTACCGCACCGGGCGCGGCTCCATCACGATGCGCGCGGTGGTCGAGGTCGAGGAGATCCAGGGCCGGCAGTGCCTGGTGGTGACCGAACTGCCGTACCAGGTAAACCCAGACAATCTGGCGCAGAAGATTGCCGACCTGGTCAAGGACGGCAAAATCGGCGGTATCGCCGACGTCCGTGACGAGACCAGCTCCCGTACGGGCCAGCGGCTCGTCATCGTCCTGAAGCGGGACGCGGTCGCCAAGGTCGTGCTGAACAACCTGTACAAGCACACCGACCTGCAGACGAACTTCGGCGCCAACATGCTGGCGCTGGTCGACGGCGTGCCACGCACGCTGTCCCTGGACGCGTTCATCCGCCACTGGGTGACGCACCAGATCGAGGTCATCGTCCGCCGCACCCGCTTCCGGCTGCGCAAGGCCGAGGAGCGCGCGCACATCCTGCGCGGCCTGCTGAAGGCCCTGGACGCCATCGACGAGGTCATCGCGCTGATCCGGCGCAGCGAGACCGTCGAGGTCGCGCGCAACGGCCTGATGGGTCTGCTCGAGATCGACGAGATCCAGGCCAACGCGATCCTCGAGATGCAGCTGCGCCGCCTGGCGGCCCTGGAGCGGCAGAAGATCGTCCAGGAGCACGACGAACTCCAGGCGAAGATCAACGAGTACAACGAGATCCTCGCCTCGCCCGTCCGCCAGCGCGGCATCGTCAGCGAGGAACTGGCCGCGATCGTCGAGAAGTACGGCGACGACCGCCAGACCAAGCTGATCCCCTACGAGGGCGACATGTCCATCGAGGACCTGATCGCCGAGGAGGACATCGTCGTCACGGTCACCCGCGGCGGCTATGTCAAGCGGACCAAGACGGACGACTACCGGGCGCAGAAGCGCGGCGGCAAGGGTGTGCGCGGCACGAAGCTGAAGGAAGACGACATCGTCGACCACTTCTTCGTCTCCACCACGCACCACTGGCTGCTGTTCTTCACCAACAAGGGCCGGGTGTACCGGGCGAAGGCGTACGAACTGCCCGAGGCCGGCCGGGACGCGCGCGGTCAGCACGTGGCGAACCTGCTCGCCTTCCAGCCGGACGAGGCGATCGCCGAGATCCTCGCGATCCGCGACTACGAGGCTGTGCCCTACCTGGTACTGGCCACCAAGTCCGGCTTGGTCAAGAAGACGCCTCTGAAGGATTACGATTCGCCTCGCTCGGGCGGCGTGATCGCGATCAATCTCCGTGAGCGCGAGGACGGAACGGGCGACGAACTGATCGGCGCCGAACTGGTCTCGGCCGACGACGATCTGCTCCTGATCAGCAAGAAGGCACAGTCGATCAGGTTCACCGCCTCCGACGACTCCCTGCGCCCGATGGGCCGCGCCACCTCCGGCGTGAAGGGAATGAGTTTCCGCGAAGGCGATGAACTTCTGTCGATGAATGTTGTTCGACCCGGTACGTTCGTGTTCACTGCCACAGACGGCGGGTACGCGAAGCGGACCCTCGTCGACGAGTACCGCGTCCAGGGCCGCGGTGGCCTCGGCATCAAGGCCGCCAAGATCGTGGAGGACCGTGGTTCGCTCGTCGGGGCGCTGGTCGTCGAGGAGACTGACGAGATCCTTGCGATCACTCTCTCCGGCGGCGTGATTCGTACGCGAGTCAACGAGGTCAGGGAGACGGGCCGTGACACCATGGGCGTCCAACTGATCAACCTGGGCAAGCGCGATGCCGTGGTCGGGATCGCACGTAACGCCGAGGCGGGGCGCGAGGCGGAGGAGGTCGACGGCGAGGAGGCTGTCGACGCCGCCGAGGGTGCCGCGACGATCGGCACGGACGAGGGTGAGACGCCCTCGGCCGAGTAGCACGAGGAGAGAGTCATCGTGAGTGGAGCCACGGGCGCCGGATCGGCCGGTACCTCCCCGGGTACCGAAACGGACGGCGGCGGCCGTGGCTCCGCCGCGCACGGGGCGGGTGCGGGGAGCACGACCGACCCGCACACGACCAACCTGAAGCCGGTGAAGGTGTCCGAGCAGGGCTCCTCCGGCACATCTGGAACCCAGGGGGGAACTGTGGCGGACACCCGAGGCCCGGCCGCGGCCGGCGAGGCACAGTCGTCGTCGCCGCTCCCCGGGGAGCGGCGCCCGGAGCAGCCCGCCGGGCCGTACCACCCGCCGCAGGCCTATCCGGCGCAGGCACCGGCCGGTGCCGTACGGCGGCCGCGTACGGGCGCGCGGACGGCACCGCGCACCCGTAAGGCGCGGTTGCGGGTGGCCAAGGCGGACCCGTGGTCGGTGATGAAGGTCAGCTTCCTGCTCTCCATCGCGCTGGGCATCTGCACGATCGTCGCCTCGGCGGTGCTGTGGATGGTCATGGACGCGATGGGTGTGTTCTCGACGGTGGGCGGCACGATCTCGGAGGCGACCGGCTCGAACGAGGCGAACGGCTTCGACCTCCAGGCGTTCCTGTCGCTCCCCCACGTCCTGATGTTCACGACGGTCATCGCGGTCATCGACGTGGTCCTGGCCACGGCGCTCGCGACGCTCGGCGCGTTCATCTACAACCTCTCCGCGGGCTTCGTGGGCGGCATCGAGCTGACCCTGGCCGAGGACGAGTGAGTCGCTCGGTGCTGCGCGCAGTGCCGAGCCGACGGTCCCCCGACAACCGATTTTGGGACTGACGTGGTCGTGCGCTAATCTTCAGGAGTCAGCGCGCGGGACACACACCGCAGAGCGCGGCGGGGCTATAGCTCAGTTGGTTAGAGCGCATCCCTGATAAGGATGAGGCCACAGGTTCAAATCCTGTTAGCCCCACCAGCAGAAAGACCCCCTACCGATCACGGTTGGGGGTCTTTGGCATCTACGGACCACCGGGTCCACCGGGCGACAGGGCCGGTGGCCATGAGACGAGCATCGCACAGAGCGGCCCGCGGTCCCGGTGGCCATGAGACGAGCACCGCACAGAGCGCCTGCAGCCCACACGGCTGTGAGACCGGCCAGTTCTCCGTATGGATCTTCGTGGAGGTGATCCGGCTGGTCTTGCAGGCCGAATCGCGGTGATCCCTGCGCTGAAGCCCCTCGCTCGTGCCCGACGCGGGGAGGACGCCGACACCAGCGCCTGACGCCGACAGGCGGCATGCAGCGGGTGTCTCAGGTCCGGATCCTGCCGGAGTCGCAAGGAAAAGGCCAGCTCAGGCGCATCTACCGGGGTCGCCGGTGTCCAGAGCTCGCGGGGGCCGACGGGCATGGAAAGGCCCGATCGCTGGCGACGGGGGATGCACCAGCGATCGGGCTGTGGCCAAGGGTAACAAGCCTGAGCGCCTCGCGGGGCAAGTCGAGCAGGAATAAGTCAGGTTGGCCGATCAACGACCGCATGGAGGGTCGTAGGAGAGGCGGGGCAGGTACTCGTGCCACTTCTGCGGGGTCAGTACGCCCCGGGTGTCCGAGCAGATATGCCCGATCGCCGCATCGGCCTCCAGGCTCCACAGACGGACCGTATCGGTGCCGCTGGAGACCCCGAGGACGCGGCTCTCGGGGCTGAAGGACAGGAAGTTGCCCGTCTTGGCGTTGGGGCTCATCGACTGGCCGATGGGCGTCGCCGAGGCGGGGTCGGTGACGTTCCACAGCCGGACCGTGTTGTCGTCGCCGCCGCTGGCCAGGGTGCGCCCGTCCGCGCTGAACGTCAGTGACGTCACCGCCTCGGTGTGGCCGGTGAGCGGCTTGCCGGAGGCGGTCGCCGAGGCGGGGTCGGAGACGTTCCACAGCCGGACCGTGTCGTCGTCGCTGCCGCTGGCCAGGGTGCGCCCGTCCGGCGTGAACGCGAGAGCGTTGACCGGCCCGGAGTGCTCGGTGAGGGGGGCGCCGAGCCGGGTCGGCCGGGCCGGGTCCGTGACGTTCCACAGGCGGACGGTGCTGTCCGCGCTGCCACTGGCGAGCGTGCGGCCGTCCGGGCTGAAGACGAGCGCGTTGATGTATCCACGGTGGCCGGGGACCGGCTTGCCCAGCGGGGCGGCGTGCGCGGGGTCGGCCACGTTCCACAGCTGGAACCGGTGGTCGTCGTAGGCGGTGGCCAGGGTGCGCCCGTCCGGGCTGTACGCCAGGGCGTCGGGCCCCATGAAGCGGGTCTGCAGGGTGAGCGGCGGTCCGGCGGGAACCGGACGCGCCGGGTCGGAGACGTTCCAGAGGTACACCTTCCGCTCGCCGGTGAGGACGGCGAGCGTGTGGCCGTTCGGCGAGAACACCATCGTGTCGGCGCCCTCTCCGCTCAGAAACGGCCGGCCCAGCAGTACGGGCCGGCCGGGCCGCGCCGCGTTCCACAGCCGGATCCGGCCGTCGCGTGCCGCCGTGGCCAGCACCCGTCCGTCCGGCCGGAACGCCCCGCTGCGGCCGATCATGTCCGAGGTCGGGACCGACCACAGGCGCACCTTGCTGTCGCCGCTGCCGGTGGCCAGGGTCCGCCCGTCGGGACTGAATCCGAGGGCGTACATCTCCCCGCTGCTGCCCGTGAGCGGCTCGCCGACCTGCGACGGGGACGCCGGATCGCTCACGTTCCACAGACTCGCCGTGCTGTCCGCGCTCGCGGCGGCCAGCCTGCCGCCGTCCGGGCTGAACGCCACCGACCAGATCGGACCGGTGTGACCGGTCAGCGGGGAGCCCAGCGCGGACGGACGGCCGGGGTCGGCCACGTCCCACAGCCGTATCGTGGCGTCCGCGCTGCCGCTGGCCAGGGTGTGCCCGTCGGGACTGAACGCCACCGAGTGCACGAGGTCCGTGTGGCCCTTCAGCGCCGTGCGGTACTGCTTCGGGTGGCGCGGGTCGGCCGTGTTCCACAGCAGGATCGTGTCGTCGTCACCGCCCGCCGCGAGGGTGTGTCCGTCGGGGCTGAACGCGACGCTGCGCACCGCGGCGGTGTGGCCGCGCAGGGCCCCGAGTTCGCTCGGCCGGTGCGGGTCGGCCACGTTCCACAACCGCACCGTGCGGTCCTCGCCGGCCGAGGCCAGCGTGCGTCCGTCCGGACTGAAGGCGACCAGGTAGATCGTGCCCCGGTGACCGGTGAGCGGCTTGCCGATCGGTGACGGGTGGGCGGGGTCGGCCACGTTCCACAGCCGGATGGTCCCGTCGTCGCCGGCGCTGGCGAGGGTGCGTCCGTCCGGGCTGAAGACGGCGCTGCTCACCCAGCTGGTGTGCCCGGTCAGCGGCCTGCCGAGGGGCTTCGGCCGGTGCGGGTCGGCCACGTCCCACAGCCGGACCGTCCGGTCGTAGCTGGCCGTGGCCAGTGTTCTGCCGTCGGGGCTGAAGGAGGTGAGGTAGACGGCACCGGTGTGGCCGGACAGCGGGGTGGCGAGCGGCGCGTTCACGATCGAGATCAGCCTGCTGTACGTCCCTTCGTCGTCCGGCCGCAGCTGATGCGCGACCAGGTCGAGCTGGGCGGACAGGGACGGATCCGTGCGTTGTACCCGGTCGGCCTCGGCGAGCACCTGTTCGAACACGGCGTCGTCGCGCTGCTGCCAGGCGATCACCGCCGAACCGCCCGCGACCAGCGCCAGCACCACCAGCGCCGCCACCGCGGCCCGGCTGAGCCACACCGAGCGCTTGCGCAGCCGGACCGCAGCGGCCAGGAACTCCACCGCACTGCGCGTCAGATACGTGTCCCCGGCCGACCTCGCCCAGCCGCGTGCCTGCTCCAGCCGGGAGCCCCGATAGAGCAACGAGCTGTCCCGGCCCGAGTCCTCCCAGGCGCGGCCGTCCTCCTCCAGCCGCTGACGCAGCAGCTGGTCGCCCCGGTCGTCGTCGATCCAGTGCCGCAGCCGGGGCCAGGCGTGCAGCAGCGCCTCGTGGGTGATCTCCACGGTGTCGGCGTCCAGCGTCACCAGCCGGGCCCGCACCAGGGCTTCCAGGGACTCCTCCGTCTTGCCCGGGTCCGCCGACTCCGCCGCCAGCTGCCGTCGGGTACCCCGCCGGCGCGTGGCCTGGGTGTCCTCGCCCAGCCGGACCAGCCGCAGCAGGAGCAGCCGCGCCGCCGTGCGGGCCGCGGGATCCAGCCCCGACCAGGCCCGTTCGGCGGTCGCCGCGACCGCTCCCTGGATGCCGCCCGCGGCACGGTAGCCGGCCAGGGTCAGCCGCCCGGCCTTGCGGCGCTGCCAGGTGGCGAGCAGGGCGTGCGAGAGGAGCGGGAGCACGCCCGCGTCATGCGCACCGCGCGGTCCGTCGGCGCTCACCTCGCGGACGATGAGCTCGGCGAGCCCCGGCTCCAGCTCAAGGCCCACCGCCTTGGCCGGACCGGTCACCGCGTCACGCAGCTCGGCACTGGTCAGAGGGCCGAGCACCATGTGCCGGTGCTGGAGCGCGTCGGCCAGCTCGGGATAGCCGAGGCACTGTTCGTAGAAGTCGGCGCGGATACCGAGGACGACGAGTACCGGAGCGGGTCCCCAGGTGCCGGCGGGTGGGGTGCAAACGGCGTGCAGGAGCTGGATGAAGCTACGGCGGTCGGCCTCGTCGGAGCAGAGGGTGAACGCTTCCTCGAACTGGTCCACGATGACGACCGGCCGGCACCCCTCGGGCGTCTCGCGACGGGCCCACTCCGACAGGGCATCGCGGGCGGCCTGGGCGACGCGGGGAGAATCGGAGCCGGGGACCGCCGGGTCCTCCGTGGCCTCCTGCTCGGCCCGGCGCGCGTCGGCCGCGACGTCGGAGAGGTCGGGGATCCGGCGCACCAGCTCGCCCAGGGGGTCGGCGCCGGGGACGAGGTGGAGGACGCAGTCGGCGGTGGTTTCCCGTGGGTTCTCGGCTGGTGCGGCGGTCGGGTCGGGTGTGTCGGGAACGCGTCTCTCGCGCAGGGCGCCACTGCGAAGGGCCGGGACCAGGCCGGCGTTCAGCAGGGAGGACTTCCCCGCTCCCGAGGCGCCCACCAGCATCACCAGACCGCCGGTGCGTTCGGCGGTGCGCAACTGGGCGACGAGCGCGCTCGTGCTCCGTTCCCGGCCGAAGAACCACCGGGCGTCCTCCTGCCGGTACGGGGCGAGCCCCCGGTAGGGGCAGACCCCTCCGGCAACCGGCGCGGCCTCGGCGGTGGGCCGAGGGTTCTCTTCGGCGGGTGGTGCGGGCCGGTCGCCGACCGGGTCGGCCAGTGCGCGCTCCCACAGCCGCTGCCAGTGGGCGAGGTCGTACAGGCCCACGGAAACCGGTGCGGGCCGCAGCCGCCGTGCCTCCGGGATCAGGATGTGGAGCACCGCCACGAGTGCCGTGAACTGGGCCGGCACATTCTTGGCCCGGCGCCAGTCGCTGATCCGTTGCGCGGACACCCGCACGGGCCGTCCGCGCTCGTCGATCCGCTGCAGCCGTACCACGGCCTCGGCGACGCTCTTGAGGGGAGGGTTTCCAGCCTCCTTGTACAGCAGCGCAAGGCGCTCGGCGAAAGCTGTGCGTGCCCCTGAGTCGGAACTCAAGGTCCCACCCCTTTACTTTCCCCCCGCATCTGGACGTCCGGACCGGAAAACCCACCTTATACGCCTGACCTGCGATTAAGGGCCGGACCGGAGGTCGCGGTCTCCTCGTGACGGGCAACAGATGGCAGGATCCGGACCTGGTAGCGACCCCGTCACACACCGTCCGGACAGGCCACGGCCCCGTGCTCGGAGAGACAGCTCATGGCGCCGAAACATCTCGGCCAACTTCCATCACATACAGACGGACCGGTCCCACCGAGGCCGTCCCGGCGGTTTTCGCCCCGGACCGGACGGCGCGCCCGCGATCGTCGCATGAGCGGGTGAGCCCTTCGGGCGGGCTGCTTCTTCGACCCTGCCGAGCCGACGTGGCACGGGTCGGGAACCCACCGTTCGGCACCGGTCCCCACGAGGGGAGGGACCGGTGCCGGGCGGGCAGGGTGGGTGATCTGTTCCTGGCGGACCGGGTGACATGTGGGCATTTCACGTTTCACGTGAAACACCGCCCGGTGTCGCGTTCAGCCGAGCCATCCGGCAGCGCGGGCCGTGGCCACGGCGTGCCGCTCCGCCTCCTCGGCAGCGGTGTTCAGGGCCGCGTCCTGCCCTCGAGCGCTGCCGCCGGCCGCGACCGCGGCGGCCTGCGAAGCCACGAGGGCCGCGCGCAGGGCCGCGGCGGAGGCGGTAGGGACCGCAGCGGCGGAGTCCCTGGCTTCGTCCGTGGCTGAGCCCGTTGCGGGATCCGTGGCCGAGCCGGTGACCGAGGCCGTCGTCGACGCCCATGCCGAGCCCGTATCGCCGCCGTCCCGCGCCGCGGCCACCTGGGCGGCCAGTGCCGCGGTGGCGGCGGTGTTGCGGGCGCAGCGGGCGTCCGCCGCGGGGTTCGGGGCGGACGTGTCCAGCGCGGCGAGCGACTGGGCCGACAGTCGCAGCGCGTTGGCGACCCGGCCGACCGGGTCCCTGGGGACGAACTCGGCCGCCTCCCGGCCGACACCGGCGTACCGGCACGCGGCGACCGCACGGTCGTAGGCGCTGCGCGCGCGGGCCCGGTGCGGCCCGTGCGGTGGCTCGGCCTGCGGAACCGCTCCGGTCGCTGTCCGTTCCCGTCCGCTCATCCTCGGCCTCCCTCGTCCGGGACGACGCCTCACCCTGGTCCTGGGTGCGGGCAGGGTGCCACGTCGGCCGTGAAGAGACCAGAAGCACGCGGTGATTCAGGTCGGCGCGCCCTGGTTATCTGATGGGTCGTCAGATACGGTGCCTCCGCCGGCTGTTCCCGCAGGGGCGAGCGTCCTGTTCCCGAAGGGGTGAGTGTCATGCAGAACCGTCCCCCGTGCCCGCGACCGCCCGGCGCTCCGCGCTGGGTCGCGATGTTCCACCGGCCCTCCCAGGACTCCTGGACGGTGGGCGCCGAGTCTCCCGACCGGGCTCCGGTGCTGTACGCCGTCGGAGACATGACCCAGACCCTGCGGGCGCGCGGCGAGGAGGTGGCGGTCGCGCTGTGGGGACCCGAGGACGGCGCCTGGCACCTCTTCGGCGCACCGGCCGCCAGGGCAGCCGCCCCCGCGCCCGCCGGCCCGGCCGATCGGCCCGCCTCCGGCGGCGGCGAACCGGCCAGGCTCGTGGAGCGCATGAGGGACCGCCGGCACCAGGTGCTCCTGGCCGGTCTGAGCAAGGCGGGCCTGTACGACCTGAGTTCCGAGGACGACGAGGCGGTACGGGCGCTGGTGGAGTTGCTCGACGAACCCACGGTCCGCCGGGTGGCCCACTGGCTCTCGGTGGCGGGCGGCGAGCGGTAGCGGGAAGAGTCCCGGTTCGGCGGGCCGTCCGAGGGGCAGTGACGTCCTGGAACGCACCGCCTACGGCTGGAGGACGTATGAAGGTCTCCGTCGACCGCGCCCTGTGCTACGGCTCTGCCGAGTGCGCGCACCGGGCGCCGGCCGTGTTCGCGTTCGAGGACGGCTACGGCGTCGTACGGTCCGGCCAGGAGGAATCGGCGGACGACCCGCAGGTGCGGGAGGCGGCCGAGAGGTGCCCCTCGCAGGCGATCGCGCTCACGGAGTAGGCGATCGGGCCGGACCGCACCGGCCGAGAGGGGGGAAGCCGGCCGTCGGACCGTCGGGCAGCAGGTCGAGGACCCGTGACGTGCTCCGTCCGGCTGTGGGCTGCTGGATCGACGGATCCGGGCGACAACAGCGCGAGACCCCCGGCCGAACCCGGCCGGGGGTCTTTCCGTGTCGACTGATGCGTACGCAAGTCGCCTGATGTCGAGACGTTGCGGTACTGCCTGGGACGGCGGCTCAGCAGTCGAGCGTGGCCGCCGCGTGCTCTTCGGGGCTGGTCTCGTTCTCCGCCTGGGTGTCGGTGAGGGGACGGCGCCGGCAGCTCGGGGACTTTCCGTGGGCCTCGGCCCGGATGCGCTGCTTCATCGTGGGGGGCAGCAGTCTGGCGTGGGACCAGGCCCAGTGACGGGGTGCCGGGACCGTCGCCACGGGCTGTTGCGCGGTGTCGGGGCTCTCGGTCCGGGGTGCGGCCGCCGCGGTCGTGGCGGTCGCGGCGGTGACGAGTCCGAGCGCCGTGCACAGCGCGAGGAAGGCGGTGACGATGGCGGTCCACAGCTTCATGACCTTGTTCTGGGTCATGGCCCCTCACTTTCGGGTTGGGCGATTTGCGTACTTTGCTCATGATGTGTATGTGGGCCGGGAAGTGGTGGACCGACGCTCGTGATGCGTCGATGTTCGGATGAACACCACCCGGATGGCCGCAAGGGGGTCGTAAAACCCTCAAAACCTGGTGAGCATGAGCGAAGGGGGAGCAAAGTGACCGACTGTGGGCGTGTGGTCACCCTGTGCCCGCAGAGGCCCCCGACCTGGGCTATTGCGCTGTCGGAGGCGGGAGTTGAGGCCCGGCGCAGGTCACCGATCGATATCGGTCGGTGTGTATAGTCGGGCGCCAGAGGTCCCCTACGTCAAGGAAAGACGAGGTCGCGCGGTGAAGAAGCTGCTCCTGGTCGCACTGGCCGCCATCGGCGGGCTCCTCGTGTACCGCCAGATCCAGGCGGATCGCGCCGAGCAGGATCTGTGGACGGAGGCGACTGACTCCGTGCCCACGGGTTCGTGAGTGCCGATATCAAAGTCTGACAACGGGCCCCGACCGCGCCTTTCGCGGTCGGGGCCTCGTGTTGCCCCGGGGACCGTCCGCCACGTGGGTTCTGTTGCTCGTGTTGCGTGGGAGCGCCGGGTGCTGTAGGCGTTCAGCAGGCCGCTCGGACGGTACGGCGGACAGGGGAGGGCGGCACGTGCGGCAGCGAGGGCGGAGTACGGCGTGGTGGCGGCGGCACGGCCGCCGGGGGGTCGGCGGCGCAGTGAAGACGGCTCTGGTGCCGGCACTGTGCGCACTGCTCGTCCTGCTGACCGGTACCGCGTCCGCGTACGGCACCGCCGCCGAGGACGCCGCGGCGCAGCCGTACGCCTTCTCGCCCGGCGCCCGTGGCGTCGCGGGCGCGGCCGGCATGGCGACGGCCGCACGGCTCGACGCGGGAGACATCTACCGCAGCTCCCTGCCGAGGAACGGCGAGCTCTACTACCGGCTCGAACTCGCCGCCACCGACACGGCCTACGTCCCCGTCACCGCGGTACCTCCGGCGGACGCCACCGTCTCCGCCACCGACGGCATCAGCGTGTCGATCCAGGACGCGCACGGCACGCCCTGCTCCTACGCCGCCGCCCGGTTCGGCGCCGGCCTCAGCCCACGCCCGGTGACCGCACTGGGGGAACGGGAGACCGGCAAGGCGCTGTGCCAGGGCGGGGGGACGTACTACGTGGTCGTCCGGCGCCTCGACACGCAGGGCTCCGGCACGTCGGGCCCGGCCCAGCGCTGGGACCTGGAGATCGCGCCCGCCACGGAACCGCGCCCGGCGCGGGCCGGGGCCACCTCGGCGCCGCAGGCCTGGGACTCCGCCACGCCCGAGCCGCTCACCGGGGACCCCCGCGACCGTTCCGGCGGCACCGGCTTCGCCTCGGCCGGCCCGCTGGGCGAGGGAGTCTGGCGGACCGAGCTGGTGCCCGGCGAGACCCGGTTCTACAAGGTGCCGCTCGACTGGGGCCGGCAGCTGCACGCCTCCGCCGAACTGGCCGGTGCGGCGGGCCACGGGTATGTGGGCGGTGCCCTCGACCTCTCGGTCTACAACCCCGTCCGCGGCCACGTGGAGGACGCCGCCCTCGGCTACACCGGCACGCAGAAGTCCGCCGTGCTCGCGCCGCTCCCGCCGGTGGAGTACGCCAACCGCTACGCCGTCACCGCCGGGGTCACCTCCGTCCGTTTCGCAGGCGACTACTACCTGGTACTGCACCTCAGCGAGCAGATGGCCGGCACCTTCGGACGGGGGCCGTTCGGTGTGACACTGCGGGTCCGGGTGGCCGGGCAGGCGCACGCGGGCCCCGAGTACAGCGGGCGTCCCGTGCCGGGCGGCGTGTTCACGGTCACGGAGCACGACCGGCAGGCGGCCCTCACCGGGAGCGGCGCGAGCGGGAGCGAGCCCGTCATGAGGGTGATCGCGATCTGCGGGATCGGTCTGGGGACCGTGCTGCTGTTGGTGCTGGGGGTGTGGACGGCGGCGGCGCGGCGGGCTCAGACGCGGGTCAGCGCCCAGAAACCCACGGCGTAGCAGGCCAGCGCCAGTAAGAGGATCGGGATCGCAACCCTCGCCGGCGGGCCGGGCCGCCGAGCACGGTTCGCACGGCGCGCACCGCTCGCACGGTGTGCTCTGCGTCCCTGCGCGGGCGCCCCGGCGACCGGCTGAGCCGGACCGGGAAGCCGGTGGTCCTGAGCGGTGTACGAAGCAGTGGGGGCATCGACACGATGCCCCTCCATCGCACTCGGGGACGGAACGGGGCTCCAGAGGGCTTGGGGGACCTGGGGGACCTGGGGGACATAGGGCGCATGGGGGGCATGGGGAGCCTGTGGGACTTGCGGGTCCCGGCCGCTCTCGGCCGGCGGAGATACGTACGGCGCGTGGAGCGGGAGTCGAGGGGGGTGCTGTGGGGGGTGGACGGGTGTGGGATGCGAGGACGGATCCGCACCCTGATGCGCCTGCCGCTCGTCGTACCGGCCCTGAACGCCGGCTCGTTGGGACGCCGGCGGGGCGTACGACCCGGAATCCTGGGGTCGTTGCACGTAGGTCGAGGGCTCGGGGGGTGGCGGCAGCCGGAAACTGCCGGTGTCCGACAGGGAACAACTGCCGGTGCCGGAGGGGGAGTCGCCCCTTGCCGCCGACCCCGTACGGGCGCCGGCCGCAGAATGACCAGGGGAACCACCGGCCGCATCAGCACCCGTACCGGCATCCGGATCCGTGCCGGCGCCGGTATGCGTGACCGGACTTCCCTCCGTGCCCTGAACGTCGGCGCCCTGGACGTCCGCGCCCTGGACCAGTTCCGAGGCCACTTTGGTGGCTCTCTGGAGAGGACCGTCGGGACCGAAACCGGGTGGGAGCGGCCCGAGTTGATCGAAGACCTCGATCAGCTCGTCGTCGGGTTCGGGCTCGGCAAGGAGCTCCGCGGCGGAGGCGAGCGCCTTGCGTGCGCCCGTGGCGGTGCGGAAACGCGCGGCAGGGTCGGGCTGGAGCAAGCCCGCGACGACCTGCCAGAGCGGTTCCGGAATGCCCTTGGGCGGCCCGGGCGTGCCGTTCTCCGCGAAGTGCTGCACGAGAGCCTTGGCGTCCGGCTTGGCGCCTTCGAGGAGATACAGCGCGACCAGGCCCACGGCGAACAGGTCGGCGGGAAAGTCGGGTTCGGCGCCGAGCATCTGCTCGGGAGCCAGATAACCGGGCGTTCCCACCACGAGGTTGGTCTCCGTCAGGCGGGGCTCGCCGAGCCGCATGGCGATGCCGAAGTCGGACAGCCGCAGCCGCGGCCGGCCGGTTCCGGTCGCTTCGAGGAGGACGTTGGCGGGCTTGATGTCCCGGTGGATGACGCCCTCGGCGTGCACGGCCGCGAGACCGGACAGGAGCTGGTCGAGCAGGGCGCAGACGAACGCCGGAGGCAGCGGGCCGTAGTCGCCGACGAGGTGGACCAGGGAGCCGCCGGCCACCAGGTCCATGGTGAACAGCACCTTGTCGTCGTCGGCGGCCCAGCTGGCCGGGGCGAGGACATGGGGATGGTCGATCCGCAGGGCCTGCTCCCGCACGAAGCGCAGCAGGGAGTGGGCGTCGCGCTGCTGGAGCACCTTGGCGGCCACATAGCGCCGTCGGCGGTGGTCCCAGGCCCGCCACACGGCGCCCACACCCCCACGTCCGATCGGGTCGGCCAGCTCGTACCGTCCGGCGAACACCTCACCCATGGCAGCCCATCGCTCCTCCCCCTCGAACCCGCGCCGGTCCCCCTGCCCCTTGCTTCCCCGCTCGGCGTCGTTCTTCCCCCGTCTCCCCCGTGATGAGTGATACGACCCCGCGCCCCACCCCCGGACCGGTCCACCCCCATGGACCGTCCCCGCGCCCGGCCGGCCCCCACCGGCGCCGGCTGCGGCCCGGCCCCGGACCCCCTCCGTGAACCGGGCCGCGGGTCCTAGTTCTGGTGGGACTGGTAGTGCGCGACGGCGTCGGAGGTGCGCCCGGCGCCGTAGACGCGGAGGAACTCCGCCAGTTCCGGATGGGACGGGGCGAGGCTCTCCGCAGCGTCGATGATGTCGCCGGCGGCGGCCACCGACCGCAGCAGCGACTGGATCTCGCGGACCACGCGCTTGACCGTCGGCGCGCCCGAACCGCTCGTGGTCTGGGTGGTGTTGTTGAGCACGGATCCCCCCTGCGACTTCTTGATCTCGTCCATGCGCTCGGTCGCCTCGGCGGCGCTCACACTGCCGTCGGACGCCTGGGCCGCCAGCTCCTGCAGCTGCTGCACCCGCTGGACCACGGCAGGATTGCCGATCTTCGCGCGCTGGCCGCTCATCAGCTGCGACAGCATCGGCGCGGACAGCCCCAGCACCGCAGCCAGACGGGCCTGATTGAGCCCGAGATCATCGATGAGCTTACGGAAGAGCGCCCCCAACGGCTCCCCGTACCAGTTCCGCTGCAGCTCCCGCGCTCTCGCGGTGGCTTCCTGCTGTGCGGCGTCCATTGCGTCTCCCCATCGCTTCCCCTGACAGACCGCGGTTCGCGGTAGCGAACCACGTCGAGCATCTTACGGAGAGTGGTCATTCGCGGGGACCCCCCAATCTTTTTGCGGGATACCGGGGGTGACCCGGTACTCTGGTCTGCGGCACCCACCGGAACGCGGTTCCTCCGGCTGGTCGCTGCATCCCGGGGCCTTAGCTCAGTTGGTAGAGCGCCGTCTTTGCATGGCGGATGTCAGGGGTTCGACTCCCCTAGGCTCCACTCTTTTGACCCCTCTGACCTGCGGAAACGTGGTCGGAGGGGTCTTTTTTGTCGCCTTTCCGCGGCGCCGCCCGGCGGTGGCAGGCCAAGAAGGCGGATGATCAGTGTCATCTGCGAGTCGATCGGGACCTCCGCCTCCATGCGCGAGCAGGGCATGCGACGGTTCCCACGCCGGCCACGGGCCCTCTTGCGGAGCTGCTGAGCCTGACCGGGGCTCGGTCCACCGGTCTGTTTCACGTGAAACGGGCCGGACGGCAGCGAGTGTCAACTCCCTGCCGCCACGGCCCGTTTGGTGCCGGCCACATCCCGCAGTGCTCAGCGATACCCGGTCACGTCAGGCGCCTCGCGGCCGGCCGGGACCCGGCTACTCCTCGTCGTCGCGGTCCGAGGCCTCCTCCTCGGCCTGCTTCGCCTGGACCTCGGGGTCCAGTACCGAGGTGCCGCTGCCGTCCACCGAGCTCAGCCCACCGCCCGACTCGGGCACCTCGGTGGCAGCGGGCGGTTCGACCAGCCAGTCCGGGTTGGCCTGCTTGTCCCACCATTTCCAGGCGGCGAAGGCGCCGCCGGCCAGCGCCGTCAGCAGCGCCAGCATCTTCACGGCCCGGCCGGCCCTGCACCGGCGCTCATTCCTGCGCGCCAGCTTGCGGATATCCTCCGCCGAGACCTGACCACGCAACGCGGCCAGGGCGGCCGCGCCTCGTGCGGCGGCCTCGTCACGGACCGGACCGGCCGCTGCCACGGCCTGCTCGATCTTCGGACGTGAGTAGTCGGCGGCCTGCCGAGCTGCCTTGCGGGCCCGGACGGCGGCCTCCTGCGCTGCCAGGTCCACCTTCGGCGGTACATGCGCACGAGCCTGCTCAAGACGCGGGGCGAGCCGGGCGTCGTACTGCACGCGGGCCTGTTCGGCGGCCTGCGACATCACGGGCGCCAGCCGTACGCGTGCCTCCTGCGCGTAGAGCGCTGCACGCTCCTTGGCCGTGTCGGCGTAGGGCGCCACCACTTCCGCGGCGTGCAGCACGCTGTCCTTCGCCGAGCCGGTCGCGGCGCGCACGCTGTCGATGCGGGTCACGGGTTCCTCCTCCTCGGTGGCGTACGGTATTTCGACTTTCCACCCTTTTACGGATCATGCCTGTCAACGGTCTGCCCGGCATGCGAGGGCGGGCATATGGGTGCCGATCGATCTCTTCGGCTCGATTCCGGGTGAATACCGGGCAACCCGAGCCTGTCGTCGACACTGCCACGAATCGCCGCCGCGCGCTGCCTTCCGGGCGCAACTCGTGGCTGCCGGGCGACGCACGGGCCCGGCCGTGCGAGGATCGGGGAGTCACAGAAAGACAACGGAAGGCAGATCGTGGCCGAGCAGCTTTACGCCACCCTGAAGACCAACCACGGCGACATCGTGGTCCGGCTTTTCCCGAACCACGCGCCGGAGACGGTCAAGAACTTCGTCGAGCTGGCTCAGGGCGGGCGCGAGTGGACGCACCCCGGCACGGGTGAAAAGAGCAACAAGCCGCTCTACGACGGCACGATCTTCCACCGTGTCATCAGCGGCTTCATGATCCAGGGCGGCGACCCGCTGGGCAGCGGCATCGGCGGCCCCGGTTACAAGTTCGGGGACGAGTTCCACCCGGACCTGTCCTTCAACAAGCCGTACCTGCTGGCCATGGCCAACGCCGGCCCGGGCACCAACGGCTCGCAGTTCTTCATCACCGTCGCCCCCACGACGTGGCTGAACCGCAAGCACACCATCTTCGGCGAGATCACCGACCCGGCCAGCCAGAAGGTCGTCGACGCCATCGCGGCCGTGCCCACCGGCCGCAACGACCGTCCGGTCAACGACGTCGTCATCGAGTCGGTCGTCGTCGAGAAGCGCGAGGGCTGAGCGCCCCACCGGCCGGTACATCCCGCAGGGAACCAAACGCCCCGCTCGTCCGTACCAAGGATGAGCGGGGCGGGGCCTTGCCGGGGGCAGTCCCAGGACGAACAAGGGGAACAGATGGAAGAGGCCGCAGCCGGCATGCACGGCACCCACCGCGCGCCCGTGTGCTATCGGCACCCGGACCGCGAGACGGGCGTGCGCTGCGCCCGCTGTGAGCGCCCCATCTGCCCCGAGTGCATGGTCAGCGCCTCGGTCGGTTTCCAGTGCCCCGAGTGCGTGCGCGGCGGCAGCGGCACAGGGCACCCGCCGACGGCCTCCCGGCCCCGTACCCTCGCCGGCGGCACGATCACGGCCGACCCCCGGCTGCTCACCAAGGTGCTGATCGGCATCAACCTCGCCGTGTTCCTGGTGCAGCAGGCGGTGGGAAGCAGCTTCACCGATCACTTCGAGCTGATCGGCCGGGCCCAGTACTACCAGTTCGGCCCCTTCGAGGGCGTCGCCGAGGGTCAGTACTACCGCCTGCTCACGGCGATGTTCCTGCACTCGCCGACCAACTACACGCACATCCTGTTCAACATGCTCAGCCTCTGGTGGATCGGCGGCCCCCTGGAAGCGGCCCTCGGCCGCGCCCGCTACCTCACCCTGTACTTCGTCTCCGGTCTGGCCGGCAGCGCGCTCACCTATCTGGTCGCCGACCCGCGCCTGCCCTCGCTCGGCGCCTCCGGCGCGATCTTCGGCCTCTTCGGTGCGACCGGCGTGCTGATGCGCCGCCTCAACTACGACCTGCGCCCGCTCATCGCCCTGCTGGTCGTCAACCTGATCATCACCTTCACCCCGGGATTCAACATCGCCTGGGAGGCCCACATCGGCGGCCTCGTCGCCGGTGTCGCCGTCGGCTTCGCGATGATCCATGCCCCGCGCGACAAGCGGACGCTGGTCCAGTACGGCGCCTGTGCGGTCGTACTCGCCGTCGTAGTGGTCCTCACGCTGGTCAGGACCGCTCAGCTCGCCTGATCCGAGCCCGATACCGAACCGTTGTCCACAGCGTGTGGCGGATCTTGTGCACCGTGTGCGGACACAGCTGCGCCCCCTGTCGCTCGGATGTGAATCCGCAGGTCAGACAGGGGGCGAACGTGTGTGTGGCGGTTGGTACGGCAGTCACACCGGCGTCAACCTCCGATGAGTTATCCACAGATCGTCGTTCTTTTCCCCACCGTGTGGACAACGACTGTGGATAACTCAGCGGATAGCCCTGGGCAGAGCTACTTCCACTGCGTGGAGACACCGAAGCCGGCGGCGATGAAGCCGAAGCCGACCACGATGTTCCAGTTCTTCAGCGCATGGATGGGCAACGAGCCGTCGGTCACGTAGAAGACGACGATCCAGGCCAGGCCGATGATGAACATGGCCAGCATGACAGGCGCGACCCAGCCGCGGCTGCCCAGCTTGATCGCCTGCGCCTGCTTCGCCGGCGGCGGCGTGTAATCGGCCTTCTTGCGGATACGTGACTTCGGCACGAGGGTCTCTCCTGTCGATGCGCTGCGTGGCCGCGCAGGTAACTGGGTCGGGCTCGGGGTGGCGTACAAGGGGCCAACACGACGACTCTGTGTGCTCCCCCGGGCGTCCGTTAGCGTAGTGCTTCCGTGGCGCCGAAGGAGATAAGGGTACGTTGAGCAATTCTGCCGACTCCCGGGGGACGCGATCAATGGGCTCAGGCCCTGGTCGCCGCCTGCGTGTGCGCCCCGTGCGGGTGCTCACGGCGGCCGTCTTCGCCCTCGCGGGGCTGATCTTCTTCACCAGTTTCAACACGGCCAAGGGCACCGACATTCGCCAGGACGGCTCCCTGCTGAAGCTGTCCGACCTGATCCAGCAGCGCAGCCGTAAGAACAAGGGCCTGGACGAGTCCAACGCGGCGCTGCGCGGGAGCGTGGAGTCCCTGGCCGAGAGCGACGACGGGAGCAGCAAGGCGCAGGACCGCAGGCTCAGCGGCCTGGAGAAGAGCGCCGGCACCCAGAAGCTCAGCGGCCGGGCCGTCACCGTCACCCTCAATGACGCTCCGCCCAACGCCACCGCCAAGCTGCCCGGCTATCCGGAGCCGCAGCCCGACTACCTGGTCATCCACCAGCAGGATCTGCAGGCCGTGGTGAACGCCCTGTGGCAGGGCGGTGCCAAGGGGATCAAGGTCATGGACCAGCGGCTGATCTCCACCAGCGCGGTGCGCTGTGTGGGCAACACCCTGATCCTCCAGGGCCGGGTCTACTCGCCGCCGTACAAGATCACGGCGGTCGGGGACCCGGACAAGCTGCAGCAGGCGCTTGCGGCGAGCAAGGCGATCCAGACGTACATGGTGTACGTCAACGTGTACGGCCTCGGCTGGAAAGTCACCGACGACGGGACGGTGACTCTTCCCGGCTACTCGGGCACAGTGGATCTGCACTACGCGAAGCCCGTGCAGTAGCCGTCCGTCAGCCGTCCGCCGCTGGAGGCGCCGGTGCGCGTGATCGTCCGGACCGTCAGCGAGCTGTGCATCACCGTCGGCGCCCTGATCGTGCTCTTTGTCGCCTATGCGCTGTTCTGGACGGGAGTGCGGGCCGACGGCGCCATGAACGACCAGATCGACCAGCTGCACCGGCAGTGGTCGAAGGGCAGTACGCGGCCGACGGCCACTGCGGGCACGAAGACGGGCGCCACGGGAAACAGAGCGGGCGCCGCGGGTGGGCAGACGGCCGCCGTGAGCGCACCGGCGCCGTACCACTACGGCAAGGCCTTCGCGATCATGTACGTCCCGCGGCTCGGTTTCACGTGGAACAAGCCCGTGCTGGAGGGCACCGGCCGGGACGTGCTGGCGAAGGGCCTGGCCCACTACCCGGGCACCGCCCGGCTCGGCCAGGAGGGAAACTTCGCGGTGGCCGGTCACCGGCGCACGTACGGCGACCCGTTCAAAAACTTTCCCGAACTGCGACCCGGGGACGCCGTCGTCCTCACGGACGGGACGACCTGGTACACGTATCGGATCGACAAAGGGCCCTACAAAACGGTGCCGACGGACGTTGAGGTGATCGACCCTGTGCCACGTAAGTCCGGGTATACGCGTCCGGGCCGGTATCTGACGCTGACCACGTGCGAACCGGAATGGGGGCACAGTCACCGTCTGATCGTCTGGGCGCACCTGGACTCCACACAGTCTGTGGAGGCAGGAGAACCGAGGGCTCTGCGCCGTTAGTCTGGTGGCGTACGGCGTGAGTCAGGTGCCGTGGGAGACGGAAGGAACGGCATGTACGGCTGGATCTGGCGGCATCTGCCCGGGAACGTATGGGTGAAGGCACTCGTCTCGCTGCTACTGGTCCTGGCCGTGGTCTACGTCCTCTTCCAATACGTCTTCCCGTGGGCCGAACCGCTGATGCCTTTCAACGATGTGACGGTGGACAACCAGTGAGCGCGCGGATTCTCGTCGTCGACAACTACGACAGCTTCGTCTTCAACCTCGTCCAGTACCTGTACCAGCTGGGTGCAGAGTGCGAGGTGCTGCGCAATGACGAGGTGTCCACGGCGCACGCCCAGGACGGCTTCGACGGTGTGCTGCTCTCGCCCGGGCCCGGGACGCCGGAGCAGGCGGGGGTGTGCGTGGACATGGTCCGCCACTGCGCCGCGACCGGCGTGCCGGTCTTCGGGGTGTGCCTCGGCATGCAGTCCATGCAGGTGGCGTACGGCGGTGTGGTGGACCGTGCGCCGGAGCTGCTGCACGGCAAGACCTCGCCTGTGGAGCACGAGGGCAAGGGAGTCTTCGCGGGCCTGCCCTCGCCCTTCACGGCGACCCGCTACCACTCCCTCGCCGCGGAACCGGCGACCGTCCCGGCCGAGCTCGAGGTGACGGCCCGTACGCACGACGGCATCATCATGGGCCTGCGCCACCGTGAACTTCCGGTCGAGGGCGTGCAGTTCCACCCGGAGTCGGTGCTGACCGAGCACGGGCACCGGATGCTGGCCAACTGGCTGGTCGAGTGCGGCGATCAGGGTGCCGTGGCGAGGTCGACGGGGCTGGCCCCGGTGGTGGGCAGGGCCACGGCGTGACCGCGCTGCGCCCGGAGCGCGAGACCGATGCCTCGTACGGGGATCAGTCGTACGAGGCTTCCGGTGCGCCAGGGGACTGGGACTCGGCGGGCGCGGCATCCCAGAAGCGGTACGACGAGCGGTACGCGGAGCCGTACGGCGAGCCGTACGAGCGGTCGTACCCGGAGCCGTACGAGGAGCCGTACCGGCCCGGACTGGACGACGAGACGATGGCGCTGCGGGTGCCCGATCCGTCGGCGGGCCCGGAGAGCGGGCGCGTACGCGCCTCTGGGGCCCCTTCGGGCTCCTCCGCCACAGGACCCGCGGCGGGTGGCCGTGCTGCCCGCAGAAAGGCCGCCAAGCGGCGCGGCGGGCGTCATGGCGGCGGCCGCGAGGCGGCATCCGCGGAGACGGAGGAGCCGGCCCGGCCACTGTCCCGGGTGGAGGCGCGGCGGCGGGCGCGGCTGCGCAGGCCGAGCCCTGCCGTCATCGCCAGCCGGGCGATCGGCGAGGTGTTCATCACCACCGGTGTGCTGATGCTGCTGTTCGTCACCTACCAGCTGTGGTGGACCAACGTCCGGGCCCAGGCGCAGGCGGGCAGCGAGGCGCACCAGCTCCAGAACGACTGGGCGAGCGGCAAGCGCAACCCGGGTGTCTTCGCGCCGGGGCAGGGTTTCGCCATCCTGCACATCCCCAAGCTGGACGTGGTCGCGCCGATCGCGGAGGGCGTCAGCACCGAGAAGGTGCTCAACAAGGGCATGGTCGGGCATTACGGGGAGCCTCCGCTGAAGACGGCGATGCCCGATGCCAAGACCGGCAACTTCGGTCTGGCAGCCCACCGCAACACGCACGGTGAACCGTTCCGGTACATCAACAGGCTCAAGCCCGGTGACGCGGTCGTGGTCGAGACGCAGGACACGTACTTCGTGTACAAGGTGACCTCGACGCTGCCGGTGACCTCGCCGTCCAACACGAGCGTGCTGGACCCCGTCCCGAAGGGCTCGGGATTCACCAGGCCCGGCCGTTACATCACCCTCACCACCTGTACGCCGGAGTTCACCAGCAAGTACCGGTTGGTCGTCTGGGGCAAGATGGTCGAGGAACGCCCGCGCAGCAAGGGCAAGCCGGACGCGCTCATCGAGCAGGGCTGAGCAGAGTAAGGGCAGAGGCAGAGGAAACTGTGGCAGCGACCGCCGACGACACCGAAGAACACACGGACGCGTCCGATTCGACACCCGCCCCGCGCGGCCGGCGTCACGGCAGGATAGCGACGGCGGTCAGCGTCTTCGGTGAAATCCTCATCACGGCGGGGCTGTTGCTCGCCCTGTTCGTCGTCTACTCCCTGTGGTGGACGAACGTGATAGCGGACCGCAAGGCCGACAAACAGGCCGACAAGGTCCGCGAGCACTGGGCGCAGCACTCCGGGGGCTCCGGGCCGGGTGCGCTCGACACCAAGGACGGCATCGGGTTCCTGCACGTGCCGGCGATGAAGAACGGCGAGGTCCTGGTCGAGAAGGGCACGGGCACGGACGTCCTCAACGACGGTGTGGCCGGCTACTACACGGAGCCGGTCAAGGCCACGCTCCCCATGGCCGGCAAGGACGGCAACTTCACCCTCGCCGCCCACCGCGACGGTCACGGCGCCAAGTTCCACAACATCGACAAGGTGAAGACGGGCGACCCGATCGTCTTCGAGACGCGGGACGACTGGTACGTCTACAAGGTCTTCTCGGTCCTCCCCGAGACCTCGAAGTACAACGTCAAGGTCCTCTCCCAGGTCCCGGAGGAGTCCGGCAAGAAGAAGCCGGGCCACTACATCACCCTGACGACCTGCACGCCCGTCTACACCTCCGAGTACCGGTACGTGGTGTGGGGCGAACTGGTCCGGGTGCAGAAGGTGGACAGCAAGCGGACGCCGCCGAAGGAACTGCAGGGCTGACAGACGCTGTGCCGGGGGCCTGTCCTCCGGCAGCCCTCGCGGCGATGCGGTGATGAGGACAGGCCCCTGCCGGTGAGTACCGGCAGGGGCCTCCTCGTGTGGGCGGGGCGTCAGCCGTTGATGCCGCCGAAGATGCCGCCGTTGTTGCCGCCGTTGTTGCCACCGCCGCCGAAGTCCACGGTGGTGAGGACGATCTGGGTGTTGTTGGGATCCGCCTGGGTTCCCGGGGGCGGATTCTCGGTGACGACCCGGGCCTTGTCATCGGTGGGTCCGTTGACCTGGATGTTGTTGAAGCCGTGCTGCTGAAGCGTCTGCTGGGCCTGCTTGAGAGGCTGGGTCGTGACGTCCGGCACCTGGCCCTGCGTCTGGCCGCCCTGGAACTGGCCGACGGTGAGTGCGATCGGCGTGTTCTTGGCGACCTGCTGCCCCGCCTGCGGGTTGGTGCCGGTGACCTTGCCGTTGTCGTCGGGGTTCTGCGTGGGGGTGTTGTTGCAGGTCGGCACCAGGCCCAACTGGCTCAGCTCGGCCTTCGCGTCGTCGCAGGACTTGCCGACGAGGTCACCGGGGACGGTGACCTTGTCCTCGGCCTTGGCGACCGTCAGGGTGATCTTGGAACCCTTCTCGACCTCCGTGCCGAGGTCCGGGTTCTGCTTGATGACCGTGCCCGCCGGCTGCGCCGACACCTCGTCCTTGCGGATGACGTCGAACTTGTACTTGTCGCCCTCGAGCGTCGTCTTGGCGTCGTCGAAGGTCCGGCCGAGGAGGTTCGGCACCGCGACCTTGGGCGCGCCCGTCGACACGGTCAGGTTGACCGTGGTGCCCTTGTTCACTTCCGTCCTGGCCGTCGGGTTCTGGTCGCAGACGTCACCCTTCGGCTGGTTGTCGCAGGGCTTCCTGGTGATCGACACCTTCAGGTCGACGTTGTCGGCCATGCTCCTGGCCGTGTTCACCGGCTGGCCGACGAAGCTCGGCACCGGCACCTTGCCGTTGCCCGAGTTGCCGCCGCTGGCGACCCACTTGCCGATCAGGATCGCGCCGATCAGGACCAGGATGCCCGCGACCACCAGAAGGATCGTGGAGGTGTTGGACTTCTTCTGCTGACGGCCGCGGCGGCCGCCGTGGCCGTCGTCGTAGCCGTAGCCGCCGTCGTCCGGGTTCATCGGCGGGAGCATGCTGGTCGCTCCCGCGCCGGCGTCCGGGCGCAGGGCCGTCGTCGGCTGGTCGTCGGGGTAGCCGCCGTAGCCCACCGCGCCCATCGCGGCCGTCGCCGCGACCGGCTGACCGTCCAGGCAGGCCTCGATGTCGGCGCGCATCTCGTCGGCCGACTGGTAGCGGTAGTTCGGGTCCTTGACCAGCGCCTTCAGGACGATCGCGTCCATCTCCGGCGTGATCTCCGGGTCGAAGACCGACGGGGGCTGCGGCTCCTCGCGGACGTGCTGGTAGGCCACGGCCACCGGGGAGTCGCCCACGAACGGGGGGCGCACCGTCAACAGCTCGTACAGCAGGCACCCGGTCGAGTACAGGTCCGACCGGGCGTCGACCTGCTCGCCCTTCGCCTGTTCCGGCGAGAGGTACTGCGCCGTGCCGATCACCGCGGCCGTCTGGGTCATGGTCATGCCGGCGTCGCCCATGGCACGGGCGATCCCGAAGTCCATCACCTTGACCTGGCCGTTGCGCGTCAGCATGACGTTGGCCGGCTTGATGTCGCGGTGGACGATGCCGTTGCGGTGGGCGTACTCCAGGCCCTGGAGGATGCCGATGGTCATCTCCATCGCGCGCTCGGGCAGGAGCTTGCGGCCGGAGTGAAGAAGCTCACGGAGCGTGGAGCCGTCGACGTACTCCATCACGATGTACGGGATCGAGACCCCGTCGATGTAGTCCTCGCCCGTGTCGTAGACCGCGACGATGGCGGGATGGTTGAGCGAGGCGGCCGACTGGGCCTCCCGGCGGAACCTGGCCTGGAAGGAAGGGTCGCGTGCCAGATCGGCGCGCAGGGTCTTCACTGCCACGGTGCGGCCCAGGCGGGTGTCATGCGCGAGGTAGACCTCGGCCATGCCACCACGGCCGAGCACCTGGCCCAGCTCGTACCGGCCGCCGAGGCGACGCGGCTCTTCCATAGCTACCTACCAGCCCTCTCCGTCGGTCCCGGCCGCACAGTGGTGTGCGGCCGGAGGCTGCCGTCCGGGCCTACGGTACCCGGCTCGCTTTGTATGACCTGGCCAAGCCCGGAACCCGATACAGGACCGGTATCGCAACGTGCAGCGATGTGAAGGCGACGTGAGCGGCGTCACTTTCTGGGGTGGGCGAAGGTCACTTCTTGGACTTGATGACCGCCTCCATGACGTTCTTCGCGATCGGCGCGGCCAGGCCGCCACCGGAGATGTCGTCACGGTTGGCCTGGTCGTCCTCGATGACCACGGCCACGGCGACCGGCGAGCTGCCGTCGGGCAGCTTGGCGTAGGAGATGAACCACGCGTAGGGGTTGGCGCTGTTCGCCACACCGTGCTGCGCGGTACCGGTCTTGCCGCCGACGGTGACGCCCGGGATCTGGGCGTTCGTGCCGGTGCCCTTCTGGACCACCGTCTGCATCATGTCCTGCAGGATCTGGGCGTTGGCCGGCGACAGCGGTTGGCTCATCTCCTCCGGCTGGGTCTTCTCCACCGGGTCGAGGTTCGAGGACTGCAGCGAGTCGACCATGTACGGCTTCATCAGCTTGCCGTCGTCGGCGACCGCCGAGGCGACCATGGCCATCTGCAGCGGGGTCGCGGCGGTGTTGAACTGGCCGATGGAGGACAGCGCGGTCTGCGACTGGTTCATGTTGTCGGAGAACACCGACGCGTTGGAGCGGACCGGGGTGAACTGCTCGGAGTCGAAGCCGAACTTCTTCGCCTCGGCCAGCATCTTGTCGTTGCCGAGGTCGGCGCCGACCTTGCCGAAGACGCTGTTGCAGGACAGCCGCAGCGCCTCACGCAAGGACACGTTCTTGCACTGGATGTTGCCCTCGTTCTTCAGCGGCGTCGTCGTGCCCGGCATGATCCAGGGCAGCGGCGAGTTCGTGTGCTCGTCGGCCGACTTGTACAGCCCGTTCTCCAGCGCGGCCGCCGCCGTGACCACCTTGAAGGTGGAGCCGGGCGGGTACGTCTCGCGCAGCGCCCGGTTCAGCATCGGCTCGGCCTTGCTGTTCTTCAGGGTGTTCCAGGCCTTGGCGTCCTTGTCGGAGTACCCGGAGAAGGACGAGGGGTCGTACGACGGGTACGAGGCCAGTGCGAGGATCTTGCCGGTGGACGGCTCCAGGGCGACGACCGCGCCCTTGCCGCCCCGCTGCGACAGCCCGTCGTACGCCGCCTTCTGCGCGGCCGCGTTCAGCGTGGTGACGACGTTGCCGCCCTGCTGCGGCTTGCCCGTGATCATGTCGAGGGTCTTGCGGAAGAAGAGCCGGTCGTCGTTGCCGGTGAGGATGCCGTCGTCGAGCTTCTCCAGCTGGCTGCCGTCGAAGGCCTGCGAGGAGTAGCCGGTCACCGGGGCCCACATGGGCCCGTTCTTGTAGGTGCGCTTGTACTTGAAGTCGCCGCTCTTGGACTCGGCGGAACCGGTTATCGGGTTGCCGTCGACGATGATGTCGCCGCGCGGGTGGGCGTAGCGCTCGATGGCGACCCGGCGGTTGTCCTTCTCGCTCGCCAGCTGGTCGGCCTTGACGTACTGGAGGTAGTTGTCGCGGATCAGGAGGGCCAGGACGAGCAGGCCGCAGAAGATCGCGATCCGGCGCAGGGGCTTGTTCATGACGGGCGGACCACCTGGGTCATCTCGGCGTCGGGGTTCGAGGCGGGAGTGGGCGCCGGGCGGCGGGCGGTGTCGCTGATGCGGATGAGGATGCCGATGAGCGCCCAGTTGGCCAGCACGGAGGAACCGCCGGATGCCAGGAACGGCATGGTCATACCGGTCAGCGGGATGAGGCCCATCACACCGCCGGCGACGACGAACACCTGCAGGGCGAAGGCGCCGGACAGGCCCACGGCGAGCAGCTTGCCGAACGGGTCGCGGGCGGCGAGCGCGGTGCGCACGCCGCGCTCCACGATCAGGCCGTAGATCAGCAGGATCGCCATGATGCCGGCGAGGCCCAGCTCCTCGCCGAAGGTCGCGAGGACGAAGTCGGAGTTCGCGGCGAACTTGATCAGGTCGGAGTGGCCCTGGCCCCAGCCGGTGCCGAGGGTTCCGCCGGAGCCGAACGCCCACAGGGACTGCTGCAGCTGGTCGGAGTGGAGGATGCCGTCGTGGGTGACCTGGCGGCTGAGCTGGTACTCGCGCATCGGGTTGAGCCAGGCCTGCACACGCGTCTGGATGTGCGGCTCGAAGCTGGCCACGCCGACGGCGCCGACCGCGGACATCAGCAGACCGAACACGATCCAGCTGGTCCGCTCGGTGGCGACGTACAGCATGATGACGAACATTCCGAAGAACAGCAGCGAGGTGCCGAGGTCGGTCTCGAAGACCAGGATGAGGATCGAGATCGCCCAGACGACCAGGATCGGGCCGAGGTCGCGGCCACGCGGCAGGTACAGGCCCATGAAGCGGCGGCTGGCGAGGGCCAGGGCGTCGCGCTTCACCATCAGGTACCCGGCGAAGAAGATGGCGAGGATGATCTTCGCGAACTCACCGGGCTGGAGGGAGCCCAGACCGGGGATCCTGATCCAGATCTTGGCGCCGTAGATGTTGGCACCGAGGCCCGGCACCAGCGGCAGGATCAGCAGGACCAGGGCGGAGAACATCGAGATGTAGGTGTAGCGCTGCAGGACCCGGTGGTCCTTCAGGAAGATCAGCACCGCCGCGAACACGGCCATGGCCAGCGCCGTGTACAGCAGCTGGCGGGGTGCGGCCGGAGAGAAGCCGCGCAGCGACTGCAGCAGCTTCGACTGGTCCAGCCGCCAGATCACGACGAGTCCGAGCCCGTTGAGCAGGGTGGCCAGCGGCAGCAGCAGCGGGTCGGCGTACGGGGCGAACTTCCGTACGGCGAGATGGGCCACGCCGGCCAGCAGACCGAGGCCGAGGCCGTACTCCAGCAGTCCCGCGGGCACCTGGTTTTCGATGGCCAGGCCCACGTTGGCGTAGGCGAACACCGGGATGGCCACGGCGAAGACCAGCAGGGCCAGCTCGGTGTTGCGGCGGCTCGGTGCGCCGATCGCGCCGATCGTGGACGTGTGGTGCGTCGGCGAGTTAGTCGTACTGCTCATCGTGTGATGGGGCCTCTCGCGGCTCGGCTACTGCTTGCCGCACTGATCGACGACCTTCTGCTCATCCTCGGAGAGGCTCGGGCCGGGATTCGGGGTGGGCGACGTGGACGGGGACTTCGAGGGCGGCGTGGGCTTCTTCGACGCCGTCGCGTTCGGCGTCGGTGATGCCTTGGACGTGAAGGCGGTACGGGTGGTTCCCGTGGTGCCCCCGGCCTCGCCCTGGCCCGTCCTGGTGTTCCGCTCGGACTCGGCAGCCTGGCGCTCCGCCTGCTTCCGGCACGCGGAGGCCTGCACGGACAGTGCCTCGATCTTCGCCTGCGCCTGCTGCAGACCACCCTCCGCGATCGTGTTCTTGACCTGCTTCTGCTGGTAGGGCGGCAGGTACTTGAGTTCGATCTCGGGGTGGTCCTTCTCCACCTTCGACAACGACACCCAGGCCAGGTCCTGGCTGATCCCGCGGTAGAGCGCCACGTGCTCGTCCTTGGCGCCGACGTAGTACTGCGTCTGCGTCCAGCGGTAGCCGCCGTAGAGGCCGCCCCCGATCACGGCGAGGGCGAGGGCGCCGTAGAAGGATCTCTTCAGCCACCTGCGGCCGCCGCGCGGCTTGGTGAAGTCGCCGTCGGCGTAGTCGCCGAAGCTGCCCGCCGGGACGTACCCGGTGGTGTCGCCGGAGCCGGGCGGGCCGAACTCGCCGCCGCCGTGCCCGGGCGCCTGCCGGCCCAGGTGGGAGGCGCGGCCGGCCGGGGTCTGCATGATGCCGTTGTCGTGCAGGTGGTGCTGGTTCTCGGCGACGGCGCCGACCACGACCGGCTGGTCGGACAGCTGCCCGGCGAGGGTGTCGCCGGTGTCCAGGTCGAGGACGTCCGCGACGATGACGGTGATGTTGTCGGGGCCGCCGCCGCGCAGCGCGAGCTGGATCAGCTCCTGCACGGTCTCCTGCGGGCCCTGGTAGCTGGCGAGGGTCTCCTCCATCGTCTGGTGGGAGACGACACCGGACAGACCGTCGGAGCAGATCAGATAGCGGTCGCCGGCGCGGACCTCGCGGATCGACAGGTCGGGTTCGACGTGGTCGCCGCTGCCGAGGGCGCGCATCAGCAGGGAGCGCTGCGGGTGGGTGGTGGCCTCTTCCTCGGTGATCCGGCCCTCGTCGACGAGCCGCTGCACCCAGGTGTGGTCCTGGGTGATCTGGGTGAGGACTCCGTCACGCAGCAGGTAGGCGCGGGAGTCGCCGACGTGGACGAGGCCGAGCCGCTGGCCGGTCCACAGCAGCGCGGTGAGGGTCGTCCCCATGCCCTCCAGCTGGGGGTCCTCCTCGACCATGGCGCGCAGCTGGTCGTTGGCGCGCTGCACGGCCACGCCGAGGGAGGTGAGGATGTCGGAGCCGGGCACGTCGTCGTCGAGCGTGACCAGGGTGGAGATGACTTCGGAGGAGGCGACCTCGCCGGCCGCCTGGCCACCCATGCCGTCGGCGATCGCGAGCAGACGGGGACCGGCGTAACCGGAGTCCTCGTTGCCCTCTCGGATCATGCCCTTGTGCGATCCGGCGGCAAAGCGCAGTGACAGACTCATGCGCACCTCGCCCGTCGGCTCCGAATGCAGCCGGTCGTGTCGAGCCACACTGCCCACCCTCCGGTCGGGAGCGCGCCGGCGGCCGGGTGGCGGCCTGCCGCTGCGTGCTCGCTCCGCTCGCTCATTGTCGTACTACTTCCGCAGCTCGATGACGGTCTTGCCGATGCGGATCGGCGCGCCCAGCGGGATCGGCGTGGGAGTCGTCAGCCGGGACCGGTCCAAGTAGGTGCCGTTGGTGGAGCCCAGGTCCTCGACGATCCACTGACCGTCGCGGTCCGGGTAGATCCTGGCATGCCGGCTGGAGGCGTAGTCGTCGTCCAGCACGATCGTCGAGTCGTGCGCCCGGCCCAGGGTGACGGTCTGGCCCTGGAGCGCGACCGTGGTGCCGGTGAGTGTGCCTTCGGTCACGACCAGCTTGGTGGGGGCATTGCGCCCGCGGCGGCCGCCGGCCTGCTGGCTCCGCTGCTGCGGGGGCGCGGCCTGCTGCCGGGCAGCCTGCTGCCGGCCGGGCTGCTGGGCACGCCCGGCCTCCCTACGCGATCCGCGCTGGGTGACGCGCGTACCGAACAGGTCGCTCCGGATGACCTGCACGGCCACGATCACGAACAGCCACAGTACGGCCAGGAAACCCAGCCGCATGACCGTGAGGGTCAGCTCTGACATTGCCCCCGCTTCACCCTTCGGCTTGCCGGTAAATGATGGTGGTGCTGCCCACGACGATCCGCGAGCCGTCGCGGAGCGTAGCGCGGGTGGTGTGCTGCCCGTCCACCACGATGCCGTTGGTGGAGCCGAGATCCTGGATCGTCGAGGGCGTTCCGGTCCGGATCTCGCAGTGTCGGCGCGAGACGCCGGGGTCGTCGATCCGCACGTCGGCGTCGGTGCTGCGGCCCAGCACGAGCGTCGGGCGGGAGATCTGGTGGCGGGTGCCGTTGATCTCGATCCAGTGGCGGGTGCGTCCGCCGCTCATCGGCGCGGCCGAGGGCCGCTGCGTGGCGGGCTGGGGATAGCCGTAGCCGCCGGGGCGCGCGCCGGGCGGCGGCGCGGACGGCATCGGGGGTGCGCCTGCGGGCGTGGCGGGCGGGTAGCCGTAGCCGCCGGGTGCGCCCTGTCCGGGGCGGCCGGCCGCCGGGCCGGCCGGCGCCTGCGGGGCGCCCTGCTGGCTGCTGGAGGAGGCGAGGGTGCGCGAGCGCACCCGGTACAGGCCGGTGTCCAGGTCGTCGGCCTTCTCCAGGTTGACCTTGATCGGGCCCATGAAGGTGTAGCGCTGCTGCTTGGCGTAGTCGCGCACCATGGCGGCCAGCTCGTCACCCAGCTGCCCGGAGTAGGGGCTGAGGCGCTCGAAGTCCGGCGCGCTCAGCTCCACGATGAAGTCGTTGGGTACGACGGTCCGGTCGCGGTTCCAGATCGTGGCGTTGTTGTCACACTCGCGCTGGAGCGCGCCGGCGATCTCCACGGGCTGGACCTCGGACTTGAAGACCTTGGCGAAGGTGCCGTTCACCAGACCTTCGAGACGCTGCTCGAACTTCTTCAGGACTCCCATGGGGCACCTCCTCCGTCCCTGCCGTTGTCTTGCCCTGTTGTGTGCGCTGCCTTGCCGGTACTGCTGGTACTGCTCACTGATCGTATCTACGCGCCCGGCAATCAGCCGGTTCCCCCAGCGACTCCCCTTCGAACTCCCGGTGCGCACTGCTGTTGCCTTGGATCGTAGAGGGGGTCGAAGACCAGTGTCCCGCACCCGGCTGTGGACCCGGTCCGCCTCCTGGACAGATGCCCGGGACCGGTACGAGGTTGATACGTGAAGCACGTCTCCTCGATACGTGCGGGACCGATGCGCGGGTAGGAGAGCGCGCCCGCGGGAGCCGGCGGGGCGCCGCGGGGGCCGGAAGGGAGGGCCGGTGCGGGCCGGTGCGGGCGGGTCGGGGCCGCTGGGAAGGGATGTGAACCCACCCCGTACGGCGTGCTAATGTTCTGGATGTCGGAAGGGGCCAGCCCGAAAGGGCCGGAACCGGAAGACACACCCAATGCGCGGGTGGCGGAATAGGCAGACGCGCTGGATTCAGGTTCCAGTGCCCGCAAGGGCGTGGGGGTTCAACTCCCCCCTCGCGCACAGAGAAACCGAGAAACGGGTCTTTGTCGGTGACGGAAGTCACCGACAAAGACCCGTTTCTCGTTGTGTCCGGGTTTGTGAGGGATCGCACAGCCTGGAGGCCAACGTACGTTGGCCTGCACGTGAGCTATCTCACGGACGTGCCAAGGGGTTTGCTGCGGGTGATGCCGTGTTGTTACTGGGGGTGTGGGCTTTTGAGGACCTCCACCCCGGGAGCCAGGGTCTGCCGGCCCGCAGGGCACGCCGGCTCCGGTTCGATTCGACGTAGCTGATCACGGCGACACCCGCGCCGAGCACGATCAGCGGGACGCCGATGGTACGGCGGCCCAGGAGATCCCGGGGAGGGGCGGCAGGAGCTGAGTGACGGCCGGGTCCCGCCGCCACCAGTGCCAGTGCGGTGCGGCTGCACGCCAGGAACGTGCGTTCGCAGGCGTAGGTGAACCGCGGGTCGGGATCGGTGCGCTCGTCGGAGACGGCTCGGGCCAGGAGCCGCGCACCTGTACATGACGGTCTCCCGGTATGAGGAAGTTCTCGTCCGGTCGCCCGTTGTCCGGCTACCGGCGGCCGGCTGCGCGGCGCCCGTTGTCCGGCTACCGGCGGCCGGCTGCGCGGCGCCCGTTGTCCGGCTACCGGCGGCCGGCTGTACGGCGCACCTTGTCCGCAGGGAGTCGTCCGTCGGTCGTCCATGGTTGTCCGCAGGGGGTCGTCCGGGGTCGTCCATGGTTGTCCACAGGGGGTCGTCCGGGGTCGTCCACGGTTGTCCACAGGGGGTCGTCCGGGGTCGTCCACGGTTGTCCACAGGGTCTGACGCGTTCCCGGCGCCGGTTGTACGGTCTGCACGAGTTGATGTTCGGGTCGGACTTCGTGCCGACGGATGTTCGGGGGAGGCGGTCGAGATGACCGGAACCGGTGTGGAAGTCACGGACGCGGCCGGGGGGTCCGACGGGCCCGGCGGGTCCGGCGGGTCCGACGGATCGGCCCGGCCCGACGCGGGGACACGCCGGCTGCCGTGGGTGCGCGGGTTCGCCCAGTGGCCCGGGCAGGGCTCGCCCAAGCAGGAGGGCAAGGCCCTGCGGACGAGCGTGCCGCGCAGCGCGCACCGCACGCTCGACCTGGACGCCGCCCGACCCGACGCGGTGAGCGCGGTCACGGAGTCCAACGCCGGCCGCATTCCGGAGCTGACCCCGATCCGCGTCGGACGGATGGCGGCGACCCCCTTCGCCTTCCTGCGCGGCTCGGCCGGACTGATGGCGTACGACCTGGCCCGTACTCCCATGACCAGGATCGGCACCCAGATATGCGGTGACGCGCACGCGGCCAACTTCGGTCTGTACGGCGACGCCCGCGGCGGCCTCGTCATCGACCTCAACGACTTCGACGAGACCGTGCACGGCCCCTGGGAGTGGGATCTGAAGCGGCTGGCCGCCTCGCTGGTGCTCGCGGGCCGGGAGGCCGGTGCCGACGAGGACACCTGCCGCGCGGCCGCGCAGGACGCGGTCGGCGCCTACCGCCGCACCATGCGCCTGCTGGCCAAGCTGCCGGTGCTGGATGCGTGGAACGCCATCGCGGACGAGGAACTGGTCTCCCACACCGACGCCCACGACCTGCTCGGCACCCTGCAGCGGGTCTCCGAGAAGGCCCGCGCCAACACCAGCGGCCGCTTCGCGGCCAGGTCGACCGAGACGGTGGCGGACGGCGGACGGCGGTTCGTGGACGCCTCGCCGGTCCTGCGCCGGATATCCGATGCCGAGGCCCACGCGGTCGCCGCGTCCCTGGAGTCCTACGTCCACACCCTCAGCGAGGACCGGCACCCCCTGCTCGCCCGGCACGCCGTGCACGACGTGGCCTTCCGCGTGGTCGGCACGGGCAGCGTCGGCACCCGGTCCTACGTCGTGCTCCTCCTCGACCACCGTGAACAGCCGCTGGTGCTGCAGGTGAAGGAGGCCCGCCCCTCCGCCCTGGTCCCGCACCTGGCCGCCGCCGGGTTCGAGGCGCCGCCCGTGGAGCACGAGGGCCGCCGGGTGGTCCTCGGCCAGAAGCGGATGCAGGTCGTCAGCGACATCCTGCTGGGCTGGACGACCGTCGACGGCCGCCCCTTCCAGGTGCGCCAGTTCCGCAACCGCAAGGGCAGTGTCGACCCCGCCGCCCTCGCCGCCGACCAGATCGACGACTACGGCCGCATGACCGGCGCCCTGCTGGCCCGCGCCCACTCCCACAGCGCCGATCCGCGGCTGATCGCCGGGTACTGCGGCAAGAACGAGGAGCTGGACGAGGCGATAGCCGCCTTCGCCGTCACCTACGCCGACCGCACCGAGGCGGACCACGCCGAGCTGCTCACGGGGATCCGCGCGGGACGCATCGCGGCCGAACCGGGAGTGTGAGGCGGGGCCGGGCACCGAGCCACGGTCCTGCGGTGAGACACCGCACCCCCGGCCCCGGCCGAGGGCACCGCTACGCTGGGCGAGTGGTGAGTACTCCGGAAGCCGAACAGGCACCGCGGCCCGAGGAACGGCTCGAGCAGGCCGTGCGGGCCGCCGAGCAGGCGTTGATCGAGTACGAGATCGCCGTGGAGACGTTCCGCGTCGAGGTCGAGAACTTCTCCCGGCTGCACGAGCAGCGGCTCGGCCCGCTCTACGTTCGCATCGAGGAGCTGGACGCCGAGATCGCCGAGGCGAAGGCGGCCCGCACCGGCGATCCGGAGGACGTCCGCCGCGCCGAGGAGGCCCGTGCCCGGGTCCTGCCGATCCCCGGCGTGGAGGAACTGCTGCACGGCTGGATGGACGGTCACGGCCTGTACCCGGAGGCCGCCGCCATGCTCACCGACCAGGCGGTACGGCCACCGGAGCGGGTGCGGCCCAGCGAGGAGGCCCGCAAGCTCTACCGCGAGCTGGCCCGCAAGGCCCACCCCGACCTCGCGCAGGAGGAAGAGGAGCGGACGCGGCGTGAGGAGTTCCTCACCCGTGTCAACGCCGCCTACGCCCGCGGCGACGCGGCCCTGCTGAAGGAGCTGGCCGAGGAGTGGGCGGCCGGCCCGGTACCGCCCGAGCGGCGCCCGAGCCCCGCCGAGGAGCTGTACGACCGTCTCGAGTGGCTCGCCCAGCGCAAGGAGCTGCTCTCTCTCGTCGCCCGCGAACTGGAGGACGGAGCGATCGCCGGCATGCTCCGGCTCGCCCCGGACGATCCGGACGGGCTGCTCGAGGAGATCGCCGGCAGGCTGCGCTCCGACATCGCCCAGCGGGAGGCGGAGCTGGCGGCCCTGCTGGGAGAGGGCTGAGCCGCGGCTCGTCCGGATGGCTCGGCGCCGTCGGGTAGCGTCGGGGACATGAGTTTCGGAGCTGGTGTGCCCACGGTCGAGGTCACGGACCTCAAGGACGGCGACTTCCTGCTGGACGTCCGCGAGGACGACGAGTGGCAGGCGGGCCATGCCCAGGGAGCGCTGCACATCCCCATCAGCGAGTTCGTGGCCCGGTACGGCGAGCTGACCGAGGCCGCCCCGCAGGACGGCCGCGTCCACGTCATCTGCCGCTCCGGCGGCCGCTCGGCCCAGGTCACCATGTATCTGGTCCAGCAGGGCATCGACGCGGTGAACGTCGACGGCGGCATGCAGGTCTGGCAGGCCGCCGGCCGCCCGGTGATCACGGACGAGGGCCGGCCCGGCCACGTCCTGTAGCCCACCTCGCCGTCCGCGCCCGCAGCTCGCCCGGGCTGCCGGGACCGTACTCCCGGCCCGGCGCCGGGAGTCAGCCCAGCGGGTGCGCGGCCAGCAGGTCCCCGAGTCTCTCCTCGTGGGCCGCCGCCGGGCCGAGCGCCAGCTCCAGGTGTTTGGCCCAGGCGTGATACCGGTGCAGCGGGTAGTCGGTGTCGGCCCCGAATCCGCCGTGCAGATGCTGCGCCGTCTGCACCACCCGGCGCACGCCCTCCGCCGCCCAGATCTTCGCCACCGCGACGTCCCCGGCCGCGGGCAGCGCCCCCGGCGCGCCGGAGGCGATCCGCCAGGCGGCCTGCCACAGCGTGGCCTCCATGGCACGCAGATCGATGTACCGGTCCGCGGCCTGCACGGCCACCGCCTGGAAGGTCGCGATCGGGTACCCGAACTGCTCCCGCTTGCCGGCGTACTCGGCGGTCATGGCCAGCACCCGTTCACCCAGCCCGAGCGCCAGCGCACAGGTGCCGGTGGTGAGCAGCGCGTGCAGCCACTCCCAGGCGCCCTCGGCCTCGATGACATCGCCCGCGTCGAGCCGCACGGACACGAGCCGCAGTTCGGCCAGCCTCTCCCCACTGGTGGACACCTGCTCGGCGAGGGTCACCCCCTCGAGCTCGCGTGGTACCAGCGCGAGCACGGTCCGCTCGGCAGCGGTGCCCTCCAGGTGCGCCGGTACGACGACGAGGTCCGCGTCGTACGCCCACGGCACCGCCGTCTGCACCCCGTCCAGCACCCAGGCCGTGCCGTCCCGGCGTGCGCCGACGGCCAGTTCGGCCGGGTCGTGGCCGGTACGGCCGTGCGCCGCGACCGTGAGCACCAGCTCACCCCGGCCGGCCCGGGCCAGCATCGCCGCCGGTTGCGCGCCGCCGTAGGCCTGCATGGCCGCTGCGGCCGCGCAGTGCTCCAGCAGCGGTACCCGGGCGAGGACCTTGGCGGACTCGCGCAGCACCAGGAACAGAGCGATCGCGTCCAGACCGGAGCCGCCGTGCGCCTCGTCGAGGAGCAGACTCAGCAGGTCCGCCCCGGCCAGCCGGGTCCACAGCTCCCGGTCCAGGCCCTCGGCCACGGCACCGGTGGTGAGCGCCGGGCTGGGCACCGCGTCCGGTACCACGCCGGCGAACACCCCGCGCGCCGCCTCGGCCGCCGCCCGCTGCTCCTCGGTGAAGGTGAAGTCCACGGCCTGTCCCTCCGACGGTGCGGTCACCTGACGGTCCGTCAAGATAGAACAGGTTCTATGAGAAGGGAACGGCGAGGTGCCGACTTGGGCGACGCACCCCGGGGCGGCTCTCGGCCGCTGCGGGCACCGCGGGGCGGGCGGCTGCGGCCGGTGCCGTCGCCGTACCGCGTGGCGAGGACCACGGCCGTCCTCCGTACCCGGGGCTGCGCCCGGTGGCCGGGGCTGAGTACCGTTCCGTGCGGACGCCGCTGAGTGGCGTGCGTGAAGAGTGGGGCGCTCGTGTCGGGCGCCGCATCACCGAGCTTGACCATTGAGCCGAACGACTGAGCCGAACGATCGAGCCGAAACGGGGGACGGGGCCGAATGGACGCGTACGACGAGGACCCGGGGGCCGGACCCGGCCCCGGCGGGCCGGCCGGGGCGCGTCTCCCCGATGCTCCGCCGGCCGACCTCGGCTCCCGGGCCGGCACCGACGCGGGGGAGGCTGAGCCCGCGGAGTCGAGCGGGGACGCCGGGGATGCCGGTGGCGCGGGCGGCGAGCAGCCGGTCCTGCTGGCGCAGCGACCGCGCCAGGAGCAGGCCGACCCGACGTCCGGGCCCGGTCACGGGACGCCTGCGGAACAGACGGCCCGGACGGCCCCCTCGGCGCAGACCGCCGGGCCGGACGAGCCCGCCCCCGTGCCGTCCGCCACCCCCCGGAGGGGCGTGGCCGCTCTCTCCCCCCGCTACCAGATCGCGGCGGCGCTGGCCCTCGCGGTGGTCGGTGTGGCCGTCGGTGTGCACCTGCTGATGGTGTTCCTCAGCCTCGCCCCCGCCAACACCGTGACCAAGCAGCACGGCAAGGCGGTCGAGGAGTGGGTGTACCCGGAGTTCGAGCAGAACTGGAAGCTGTTCGCGCCGAACCCGCTGCAGCAGAACATCGCCGTCCAGGTGCGCGCCGTGGTGCGGGTGAAGGACGGCGGACTGCGCACCACCGGCTGGACCGACCTCTCCGCCCAGGACGGTGCCGCCATCGACGGGAACCCGGTGCCGAGTCACACCCAGCAGAACGAGCTGCGCCGCGCCTGGGACTTCTTCGTCGCCACGCACAGCACCGACAACCGCCCGGTGGGTATGCGCGGCGCCCTCTCCGAGCAGTACCTGCGCCGGATCGTGGTGATGCGCCTGTACCGGACCTATCCGGCCGGCCGGGACGGTGTCGTCCAGCGCGTGCAGATCCGTTCCAGCACCACCAATGTGCAGCCACCCGAGTGGAGCCGTGAGCGCGTGTCCGACAAGCCTGTCTTCCGCGTGCTGCCATGGTGGACCGTGACGGCTGACGAGGCTGCGGGAGGTGTCCGGTGAACCGGCTCTCCCTCACCTTCTCGCGCGCTATCGCCCGCGTCACCGATTCGGCGCTCGGGCCCTACCAGAGCGCCGTCGTCCGCATCGGGTTCGCCGGGACCTGGCTGCTGTTCCTGCTGCGCGAGTTCCCGCACCGCCAGGAGCTCTACGGCCCGGCCGGACCCTGGGGCTGGAAGCTCGCCAAGGAGCTGACCGCCGACAACCACGCCTTCTCGGCCCTGCTGTGGTCGGACGGGCAGCTGTGGTTCGAGTGCTGCTACGCGCTGGCCGTCCTCGCCGGCGCGGCGCTGCTGGTCGGCTGGCGCACGAGGACGGCGTCCCTGCTGTTCATGGTGGGCGTGCTGTCGCTGCAGAACCGCAGTGTCTTCGTGGGTGACGGCGGCGACAACGTCCTGCACCTGATGTCCTTCTATCTGGTGTTCACGCGCTGCGGGCAGGTGTGGTCCCTGGACGCCCGGCGGGCGGCGCAGGCGCAGGCGGCACGCGCGCGTGGGGAGCGGGTTCCCGCCGACCGGGTGGGGCCCGCCCTGTGGGCGGTGTCCGGCCTGGCACTGCTCATAGCGACGTTCACCGGCCGGTTCGACAACGGCCGGCTGATCCCCGTGCTGCTGTGGACGGCCTGGGTGGTGCTCGGGCTGTGGTGGGCCGTCGGCCGCCGGGCGAAGTCCCCGGAGCCGAAGATCCTGCTGGACGTCGTCGCCAACGTCCTGCACAACGGCGCCCTGTTCGTGATCATGGCGGAGGCCTGCCTGATCTACGCGACCGCCGGCTGGTACAAGATCCAGGGCTCGCGCTGGCAGGACGGCACTGCCGTCTACTACCCGCTTCACCTGGACTACTTCTCGCCCTGGCCCGGACTCGCCGACCTGATGTCCTCCAGTGGAACGATCATGATGGCCGTCGCCTACGGGACGGTCATGGTGCAGGTCGCCTTCCCGTTCAGCGTGTTCAACCGGCGGGTCAAGAACATCCTGCTGGTGCTGATGATGATCGAGCACTCGGTCATCGCGGTCGTGCTCGGCCTGCCGTTCTTCTCACTGGCGATGATCAGCGCGGACGCCGTCTTCCTGCCGACGTCGTTCCTGCGCCGGGTGGGCGGGCTGGTGGCACGCGCGCGTGGCCGGCTCGTCCGGCGCGAGAGCCGTACGGTGCCGGAACCGGGCTCCCCGGCGCCGGCTGCGGTGGAGTCGCAGGAGAGCCCGCAGGGCCGCGTAGGGTTCACGGCATGAGCGACCCGCTGACCCGCTGGCGCCGGTGCGCCGGTGCCGCCGTGCTGCTCGACGGCTTCCACGCCGTCAAGCACGCGCTGCGCTTCGGGGCCGAGGTCCCGGTGGCGGTCACCACCGACAAGCGGGCCGCGCTCGCCCTCGCCGAGGAACTGGCCGGGGACGTGCGGGACGTCCTGGACGCGCTGCTCACCCAGGTGCCCGCCGAGACGTACGCCTCCCTCGTCCCGCGGCCCCACCCGACCGGCGTGGCGGCGCTCGCCGTACGGCCGTCGCGCGAGGCCAACCTGCGCACGCTCGCCCGCACGCCCCGCACCGCGCCCGTCGTGGTCCTGGACGATCCCCGCAACCTGGGCAACGCCGGCGCCGTGATCCGGCTGGCCGCCGGTTTCGGGGCGGCCGGAGTGGTCACCACGGGCACGCTCGACCCCTGGCACCCCACGGTGGTGCGCGGCGGCGCCGGACTGCACTTCGCGACCGCCGTGGAACGCCTCGGCGTGGACGAACTGCCCCCAGGCCCCCTGTTCGCGCTCGACCCCGAGGGCGAGGACATCCGGGGCACCAAGCTGCCCGACTACGCGGTGCTGGCGTTCGGCTCGGAGCGCAGCGGTCTGTCGGCCGAGCTGCGCGCGCGTGCCGACCAGCTGCTGGCGCTGCCGATGCGCCCCCAGGTCTCCAGCTACAACCTCGCCACCAGCGTGGCGATGACGCTGTACCACTGGAGCGCCACCGGGGGCGCACCCGGCGCTTCCTAGGCCTGCCGGCGCACCTCGACCACCCGGAAGCGGTTCGCCACGAAGGCTCCGTCGCACAGCGCGGCGTTCGCCGCCGGGTTGCCGCCCGAGCCGTGGAAGTCGGAGAAGGCTGCGGTCTGGTTCACATAGACCCCGCCGGTCAGGTTGAGCGAGAGCTGGGCCGACTCCTCCAGGCACACCTCCTCGACAGCCTGCTCGACCTCGGCGTCGGTGGTGTAGGCGCCGACCGTCATCGCGCCCTTCTCACGGACCGTGCGGCGCAGCAGCTCCACCGCGTCGGCGGCCGAGTCGACCGCGACGGCGAAGGAGACGGGGCCGAAGCACTCGCTCATGTAGGCGGCCTCGTCGTCCGGCTTGGCGCCGTCCAGTTTGACGATGACCGGGGTGCGCACGACCGCGTCGGGGAACTCCGGGTTGCTGATCTGGCGCGAGGCGAGGGCGACCTCCCCGAGACCGGCGGCTGCCTCCAGACGGGCCTTGACGTCCGGGTTGACGATCGCACCCAGCAGGGCGTTCGCACGGGCGTCGTCGCCGAGGAGGCCGTCGACCGCGCGGGCGAGGTCGGCGGTGACCTCGTCGAAGGTCCTGGGGCCCTCCTCGGTGCGGATGCCGTCCCGGGGGATGAGCAGGTTCTGCGGGGTGGTGCACATCTGGCCGCTGTACAGGGACAGCGAGAACGCCAGGTTGGACAGCATGCCCTTGTAGTTGTCCGTGGAGTGCACGATCACCGTGTTGACGCCGGCCTTCTCGGTGTAGACCTGCGCCTGGCGGGCGCTGGCCTCCAGCCAGTCGCCGAAGGACGTCGACCCGGTGTAGTCGATGATCCGGATCTCGGGCCGGGTGGCGAGGGTCTTGGCGAGGCCCTCGCCGGGGCGCTCGGCGGCCAGCGCGACCAGGTTGGCGTCGAAGCCGGCCTCGGCGAGCACGTCGCGGGCGATCCGCACGGTCAGCGCGAGCGGCAGCACCGCGCGCGGGTGGGGCTTGACCAGGACCGCGTTGCCGGTGGCGAGGGAGGCGAACAGGCCCGGGTAGCCGTTCCAGGTCGGGAAGGTGTTGCAGCCGATGACCAGGGCGAGGCCGCGCGGCACCGCCGTGAACTGCTTGGTCAGGGCCAGCGGGTCGCGCTTGCCCTGGGGCTTGGACCACTCGGCCGTGCCGGGCGTGCGGACCTGCTCCGCGTACGCGTACGCCACCGCCTCCAGGCCGCGGTCCTGGGCGTGCGGGCCGCCCGCCTGGAACGCCATCATGTAGGCCTGTCCGCTGGTGTGCATGACCGCGTGCGCGAACTGGTGCGTACGGTCGCTGATGCGCTTGAGGATCTCCAGGCACACCATCGCCCGGGTCTCGGCGCCCGCGTCCCGCCAGGCACGCTGGCCGGCCTTCATCGCGGGCAGCAGCACGTCGATGTCCGGGTGCGGGTAGGTGACGCCCAGGTCGATGCCGTACGGCGAGACCTCGCCGCCCACCCAGTCGTCGGTGCCGGGCTGGTCGGTGAGGTCGAGCCGGTTGCCCAGCAGGGCGTCGAAGGCGGCCTTGCCCGCCGCCGCGTCCAGGCTGCCGTTCTCACCGTAGGCCTTGGGATGCTCGGGGTGCGGGGACCAGTACGCGCGCGTGCGGATCGCTTCCAGCGCCTGGTCCAGGGTGGGCCGGTGCTTCGCGATCAGCGCCTGGGCGGTCAGTTCGGCGGCCATTCGGGACCAACTCCTCGTCTGGAGGACTCTTCGTCGAGTACGTCGACCTGGCGGAAAGAGCAGCGGGATCGGGCGGTCAGAGCTAGAGTAACCGAACGATCGGTCGGGACAAGGGGGTCCGCCGCATCTGTGGAAAACGTCGTGCGGGAGGATCGCGCACATGACAGCACTCGACCTCAGCAGCCCCGTGGCCGTCGTCGGCACCGGCACCATGGGCCAGGGCATCGCCCAGGTCGCGCTGGTCGCCGGGCACCCCGTGCGGCTGTATGACGCCGCGGCCGGGCGCGCCCGGGACGCGGCGGCGGCGATCGGCGCCCGGCTCGACCGGCTCGTGGAGAAGGGCCGGCTCGGCGCCGCCGACCGGGATACGGCCCGCGCCCGTCTCAAGCCCGTGGAGAGCCTTGCCGAGCTGGCGGACTGCACGCTGGTCGTCGAGGCCGTCCTGGAGCGGCTGGACGTCAAACAGCAGCTGTTCGCGGAGCTGGAGGAGATCGTCGCCGAGGACTGCCTGCTCGCGACCAACACCTCCTCGCTGTCGGTGACGGCCGTCGGCGGTGCCCTGCGCCATCCCGGCCGCCTCGTGGGCCTGCACTTCTTCAATCCGGCACCGCTCATGCCGCTCGTCGAGGTCGTCTCCGGGTTCGCCACCGACGTCACGTCGGCCACGCGGGCGTACGAGACCGCACGCGCCTGGGGCAAGACCCCGGTGGCCTGCGCCGACACCCCGGGTTTCATCGTCAACCGGATCGCCCGGCCGTTCTACGCCGAGGCGTTCGCCGTCTACGAGGCCCAGGCCGCCGACCCGGCCACCATCGACGCGGTCCTGCGCGAGTCCGGCGGTTTCAGGATGGGCGCCTTCGAGCTGACCGACCTGATCGGACAGGACGTCAACGAATCCGTCACCCGTTCGGTGTGGCAGTCCTTCTTCCAGGACGTGCGCTTCACGCCGTCCCTGGCCCAGCGCCGGCTGGTGGAGTCCGGCCGCCTCGGCCGCAAGACCGGCCACGGCTGGTACGACCACGCCGAAGGCGCCGAGCGGCCCGAGCCGCACACCGCCGACAAGGAGCAGCCGCCCGCGTACGTCGTCGCCGAGGGCGGCCTGGGCCCGGCGGCCGAGCTGCTCACCCTGATCCGCGAGGCGGGCATCCAGGTGCGCGAGGAGGACGAGGACAACGGCACCCGGCTGGTGCTGCCCGGCGGCGGTCAGCTGGTCCTCGCCGACGGCCAGACCGCCGCGGAGTTCCGCGACGTCGTCCACTTCGACCTCGCCCTCGACTACCGCACCGCCACCCGCATCGCCCTGTCCGCCTCCCAGGAGACCTCGCCGCAGGCGCTCGCCGAGGCCATCGGCCTCTTCCAGGCCCTCGGCAAGGACGTCAGCGTCATCGGCGACGTCCCCGGCATGATCGTCGCCCGGACGGTGGCCCGGGTCATCGACCTCGCCCACGACGCGGTCGCCAAGGGTGTCGCCACCGAGGAGGACGTCGACACGGCCATGCGTCTCGGCGTGAACTACCCGCTCGGCCCGTTCGAGTGGGACCGCAGGCTGGGCCGCGAGTTCGCCTTCGACGTCCTGGACGAGATGCACGAGCGCGACCCCTCCGGACGCTACGCGCCCTCCCTCGCGCTCTACCGCCGCGCCTACGCCGTCGACGACAAGCGGGAGGGCGACGAATGACCACGGCCAGACGCGACACCTACACGCCCGAGACGCTGCTCTCCGTGGCCGTCCAGGTCTTCAACGAGCGCGGCTACGACGGTACTTCCATGGAGCACCTGTCCAAGGCGGCCGGCATCTCCAAGTCGTCGATCTACCACCATGTCAGCGGCAAGGAGGAGCTGCTTCGCCTGGCCGTCAGCCGCGCCCTGGAGAGCCTGTTCGCGATCCTCGACGAGGAGCACGCGCGCGTGGGGCGCCCGGTCGACCGGCTGGAGCACGTCGTACGGCGCATGGTCGAGGTGCTCATAGGCGAGCTGCCGTACGTGACGCTGCTGCTGCGGGTGCGCGGCAACACCGAGACCGAGCGGTGGGCGCTGGAGAAGCGGCGCGACTTCGACCACCGGGTCGCCGAGCTGCTCAAGGCCGCGGCCGCCGACGGGGACGTACGCGGCGACGTCGAGGTGCGGCTGGCCACCCGGCTGGTCTTCGGAATGATCAACTCGATCGTGGAGTGGTACCGGCCGGACCCGGGGGGCGCCGGCTCCCGCGAGGTGGCCGACGCGGTGGTCCGGCTGGTGTTCGCGGGCCTGCGCGCGGGCTGACCCCGGGCCCCGCCCGCCCTCAGGTCTCCGGCTCCAGGTCCTCCTCCTCGAACACCAGCAGGGTGCGGGTGCTGAGCACCTCGGGGATCGCCTGGAGCCGGGTGAGCACCAGCTCGCGCAGCGCCCGGTTGTCGGGCGTGTGCACCAGCAGCAGCACGTCGAAGTCGCCGCCCACGAGAGCGATGTGGGAGGCGCCGGGCAGTTGCCGCAGCTGCTCACGGACCGTGCGCCAGGTGTTCTGGACGATCTTCAAGGTGACGTACGCCGACGTGCCGTGCCCCGCACGCTCATGGTCCACGCGCGCGCTGAACCCGCGGATGACGCCGTCCTCGACGAGCCGGTTGATGCGGGCATAGGCGTTGGCGCGCGAGACGTGGACGCGTTCGGCGACCGACCGTATCGAGGCGCGGCCGTCCGCCTGGAGGATCTTCAGGATGTCCTGGTCGATGGCGTCCAGCGGGCGGGGCGGCAGCGAGGCGCCGTCCTGCGGTCCGTCGGCCATTTGTTCAGTTGCCATTGCCCCCCGCTCCCTCGACGTGGACGTCCTGCGTTCATTCCAGGCTGTGGAGAACCGTTTGTCCACAGCCTGGAGGGGGCTGTAGCCAAAATGTGCCGACGACCGAACAATCGGTTGGTGAGGCGCTTCACAGCCGACGCGTCTCCCGTAGCCGCTCCCACGAGGAGGTGCCGTCATGACGGTCATGGAGCAGCGGGGCGCGTACCGGCCATCCCCGCCGCCCGCCTGGCAGCCCCGTATGGACCCCGCGCCCCTGCTGCCCGACGCCGAGCCGTACCGCGTCCTCGGCACCGAGGCGGCCGCCAAGGCCGACCCGGACCTGCTGCTCCGGCTCTACGCCCAGCTGGTGCGCGGCCGCCGCTACAACACGCAGGCCACCGCACTCACCAAGCAGGGCCGCCTCGCCGTCTACCCCTCCAGCACCGGTCAGGAGGCCTGCGAGGTCGCCGCCGCCCTGGCCCTCGAAGAGCGCGACTGGCTCTTCCCCAGCTACCGCGACACCCTTGCCGTCGTGGCCCGAGGCGTGGACCCCGTGGAGGCCCTCACCCTGCTGCGCGGCGACTGGCACAGCGGCTACGACCCCTACGCCCATCGCGTCGCCCCCCTCTCCACCCCGCTGGCCACCCAGCTGCCGCACGCCGTGGGCCTCGCGCACGCCGCCCGCCTCAAGGGCGACGACGTGGTGGCGCTCGCCCTGGTGGGTGACGGCGGCACCAGCGAGGGCGACTTCCACGAGGCACTGAACTTCGCCGCCGTCTGGCAGGCGCCGGTCGTCTTCCTCGTCCAGAACAACGGCTTCGCCATCTCCGTCCCGCTCGCCAAGCAGACCGCCGCCCCCTCCCTGGCCCACAAGGCTGTCGGATACGGCATGCCGGGCCGCCTGGTCGACGGCAACGACGCGGCGGCGGTGCACGACGTCCTCAGCGACGCGGTACGGCACGCGCGTGCCGGCGGCGGACCCACCCTGGTGGAGGCGGTGACCTACCGGATCGAGGCCCACACCAACGCCGACGACGCCACCCGCTACCGCGGCGACGCCGAGGTCGAGGCCTGGCGCGCCCACGACCCGATCGAGCTGCTCGACTCCGAGCTGACCGCGCGCGGCCTGCTCGACGAGGCCGGCCGCGAAGCCGTACGGGAGGACGCGGAGGCGATGGCGGCGGATCTGCGGGAACGCATGAACCGGGACCCCGAACTCGACCCCATGGAACTCTTCGACCACGTCTACGCCGAGACCACCGCCCAACTGCGCGAACAGCGCGCCCTGCTCAGGGCCGAGCTGGAAGCCGAGCAGGAGCGGCACGGCGAGCAGGAAGGCGGCGCCCGATGACCACCGTCGCCGTCAAGCCCGCCACCATGGCGCAGGCCCTCACACGCGCGCTGCGCGACGCCATGGCCGCCGACCCGACCGTGCACGTCATGGGTGAGGACGTCGGCACGCTCGGCGGAGTCTTCCGGGTCACCGACGGCCTCGCCAAGGAGTTCGGCGAGGACCGCTGCACCGACACCCCGCTCGCCGAGGCCGGCATCCTCGGCACCGCCGTCGGCATGGCCATGTACGGCCTGCGCCCGGTGGTGGAGATGCAGTTCGACGCCTTCGCCTACCCGGCGCTCGAGCAGCTGATCAGCCATGTCTCCCGGATGCGCAACCGCACCCGCGGGAAGATGCCCCTGCCGATCACCGTCCGCGTCCCCTACGGCGGCGGCATCGGTGGCGTCGAGCACCACAGCGACTCCTCCGAGGCCTACTACATGGCCACGCCGGGACTGCACGTGGTCACGCCCGCGACCGTCGCCGACGCCTACGGCCTGCTGCGCCGGGCCATCGCCTCCGACGACCCGGTCGTCTTCCTGGAGCCCAAGCGGCTGTACTGGTCGAAGGACTCCTGGAACCCCGAGCAGCCCACGGACGTGGAGCCCATCGGCCGCGCGGTCGTCCGCCGCCCCGGCCGCAGCGCCACGCTGATCACCTACGGTCCCTCCCTGCCGGTCTGCCTGGAGGCCGCCGAGGCCGCACAGGCCGAGGGGTGGGACCTGGAAGTGATCGACCTGCGCTCCCTGGTGCCGTTCGACGACGAGACGGTCTGCGCGGCCGTGCGGCGCACCGGACGCGCGGTCGTCGTGCACGAGTCCACCGGGTTCGGCGGGCCGGGCGGCGAGATCGCGGCCCGGATCACCGAGCGCTGCTTCCACCACCTGGAGGCGCCGGTGCTGCGCGTGGCCGGCTTCGACCTCCCCTACCCGCCGCCCATGCTGGAGCGGCACCACCTGCCCGGCGTCGACCGCATCCTGGACGCCGTGGCCCGGCTGCAGTGGGAGGCCGAGGGCTGATGGCACAGGTGCTGGAGTTCAAACTGCCCGACCTCGGCGAGGGACTCACCGAGGCGGAGATCGTCCGCTGGCTGGTCGAGGTCGGTGACGTGGTCGCCGTCGACCAGCCGGTCGTCGAGGTCGAGACGGCCAAGGCGATGGTCGAGGTGCCCTGCCCGTACGGCGGTGTGGTCACCGCCCGCTTCGGCGAGGAGGGCACCGAACTGCCCGTCGGCGCACCGCTGTTGACGGTGGCCGTGGGCGAAGCGGCGCCGGACACCGAGCAGGAGGGTTCCGGCAACGTTCTGGTCGGTTACGGCACCCAGGCCCCTGCGGCCCGGCGGCGCCGGGTACGGGCCGCGATCGCGGCCACCGCCGAGCGGAACGGCGAGGCACGGCAGCCGGAAGCCGCCGGGCCGGCGAAGCCCGCCCGGAACGCACGGCCCCGGCAGGCCGCGCCCGCCGCCCACGCGCGCGTGACGGCACCGGTGCTCGCCGACGGGCCGGTTCCGGTGATCTCCCCGCTCGTCCGCAGGCTCGCCCGGGAGGGCGGCGTGGACCTCAGGCAGCTGTCCGGCTCCGGCCCGGACGGGCTGATCCTGCGCGCGGACGTCGAGGGCGCGCTGCGGGCCCGGGCCACCCGGGCACCCGCGGTGCAGGAGCCGGTCCGCGTCGCCACGCCCGCGCAGGAGGGAGTCCGCATCCCCCTGAAGGGCGTGCGCGGTGCCGTCGCCGACAAGCTCTCCCGCAGCCGCCGGGAGATCCCGGACGCCACCTGCTGGGTCGACGCCGACGCGACCGAACTCATGCGCGCGCGTACCGCCATGAACGCGTCCGGAGGGCCGAAGATCTCCGTCCTCGCGCTGCTCGCCCGCATCTGCACGGCCGCACTCGCCCGGTTCCCCGAGCTGAACTCCTACGTCGACACCGAGGCCCGCGAGGTCGTCCAGCTCGACCACGTCCATCTCGGATTCGCCGCGCAGACCGAACGCGGCCTGGTCGTGCCGGTCGTCCGGGACGCCCATGCGCGCGACGCCGAGTCGCTGACCGCCGAGTTCGCCCGGCTCACCGAGGCCGCCCGCGGCGGGACGCTCACGCCCGGTGAACTGACCGGCGGGACGTTCACGTTGAACAACTACGGGGTCTTCGGTGTCGACGGCTCCACGCCGATCGTCAACCACCCCGAGGCCGCCATGCTCGGCGTCGGCCGGATCGTCCCCAAGCCCTGGGTGCACCAGGGCGAGCTGGCGGTCCGTCAGGTCGTCCAGCTGTCGCTCACCTTCGACCACCGGGTGTGCGACGGCGGCACGGCGGGCGGCTTCCTGCGGTACGTGGCGGACTGCGTGGAACAGCCGGCGGTGCTCCTGCGCACGCTGTGACGCACGGGACCCGAGGGAAGGCCCCGCGGAAGACACGAGCGGGGCCGCTCGGGACATACTCGGGGGATGACCGACAACGCCCCCACCGCCCTCGGGACGCCCGTGCCGTACGACGCCGTCGTGCTGGCCGGCGGCGCCGCCCGGAGGCTCGGCGGGGCCGACAAGCCCGGTCTGCGGGTCGGGGGCCGGGCGCTGCTCGACCGCGTGCTCACGGCCTGTGCGGGCGCCGGGACGACCGTCGTCGTCGCCGACCGGCGGCCCACCGCGCGGCCGGTGCGCTGGGCGCGCGAGGAACCCCCCGGCGCCGGACCGGTCGCCGCGCTGGAGGCCGGCCTGCGGCTCACCACTGCCGAGCACGCCGTCGTGCTCTCCGCCGACCTGCCCTTCGTGCAGTCCACGACGTTGCAGCGCCTGCTGGGCGCTCTGCGTGACACCGGAGCCGACGGGGCGCTGCTCACCGACGCCGATGGCCGCGACCAGCCGCTCGTGGCCGCCTACTGCACCCTCGCGCTCCGCCGCGGGCTGGCCGCCCTCGCGACCGGGCCCGACGGCCTGACCGGCCTGCCCCTGCGCCGGCTGACCGGCGCCCTTCGCCTCACCCGCGTCCCGGACCCGCTCGCGTCGTTCGACTGCGACACCTGGGACGACCTCGTCAACGCCAGGGCACGCATCAGGGAGCATGGGCACGTGTTGGATGAATGGATCTCCGCAGTCAAGGACGAGCTGGGCATCGACCTGGACGTCGACACCCGCGCTCTGCTCGACCTGGCCCGTGACGCCGCGCACGGTGTGGCCCGGCCCGCCGCGCCGCTGACCACCTTCCTCGTCGGCTACGCCGCGGCCCAGGGCAAGGGCGGCCCCGAGGCCGTCGCCGAGGCCTCCCGCAAGGCGGCCGCCCTCGCGCTGCGCTGGGAGCAGGAGAACAGGGAAACGGACAACGGGGGCGGAAGCCGGAACAGCGGGGGCCAGGGCGCCCCGGACGCCGGATGACCGCCCCCGGGACGCGGGCCGGAGCGCCCGCCGAGGACAGTGACGACCTGGACGTCGAGGAGGCTTTGGCCCTCGTGAGGGAAGCCAAGGACGACCATGCGGGCCAGGTCCCCGCTCCGGCGCCGGAAGCGCACGGCGAGCGGCACCGGGCCACCCCCTGGCCCCAGGCCCGCGTCATCGCCGCCCGTGCCGCACGCTCCCAGGGCCGCCGCGCCCCCGTCTCCGTGCCGCTCGGCGATGCCCTCGGGCTGGTGCTGGCCGCCCCTCTCGACGCGCTCACCGATCTGCCCTCCTTCGACACCTCCGCGATGGACGGATGGGCCGTCGCCGGACCGGGGCCCTGGGAGGTGCGCGACGAGGGTGTACTCGCCGGGCACGCGCAGCCCGAGCCGCTCACCGACGGGGAGGCGGTCCGTATCGCCACCGGCGCCCGCATCCCGGCGGACACCACCGCCGTCCTGCGCAGTGAACACGGCCGCACCGACTCGCAGGGGCGGGTCCATGCCACCCGGGAGATCGTCCACGGCCAGGACATCCGCCCGCGCGCCCAGGAGTGCCGCACCGGCGACCAGCTGCTGCCCGTCGGCACCCGGGTCACCCCCGCCGTCCTGGGTCTCGCCGCGGCGGCCGGATACGACACCGTCACCGCCGTACCCCGGCCGAGCGCCGAAGTCCTCGTACTCGGTGACGAGTTGCTGACCGAGGGTCTGCCGCACGACGGCCTGATCAGGGACGCGCTCGGGCCCATGCTGCCGCCCTGGCTGCGGGCGCTCGGTGCCGAGGTCGTCGCGGTGCGCCGGATCCGCGATGACGCCAAGGCCCTGCAGAAGGCGGTGAAGGGCTCGACAGCCGACCTGATCGTCACCACCGGCGGCACCGCGGGCGGGCCGGTCGACCACGTCCATCCCACCTTGGAACGCCTCGGCGCCGAGCTCCTCGTCGACGGTGTCAAGGTGCGCCCGGGCCACCCCATGCTGCTGGCCCGCACCAAGGAGGCCCAGCACCTCGTCGGCCTGCCCGGGAATCCCCTCGCGGCCGTCTCCGGCCTGCTGACGCTCGCCGAGCCGCTGTTGCGCACCCTGGCCGCCCACCCGGCACCCGAGCCCTACACGCTGCCGCTCAGCCAGGCGGTGCAAGGGCATCCCTATGACACCCGGCTCATCCCCGTGGTGCTGCGCGGCGACCGTGCCGTACCGCTGCGCTACAACGGTCCGGCCATGCTCCGCGGCATCGCCGCCGCCGATGCGCTGGCCGTCGTACCGCCTGGTGGAGTCCGGCAGGGTGAGGAGACGGAGTTGCTCGACCTGCCGTGGGCGGCCGCGGGAATCGAGGTGTGTTTCACGTGAAACGTCCGGCCGTGACGGCAGCGCCCGCCAGTCGGGCGATCATCCGGTGACCCGTCGGAAGTGAGCGGGGTCCACCCCGGTGGCGCTTTCCTCGGGGAGTAGCGTCACAGGCATGCATGCGATCACGATTCCCGAACCTGGTGGTCCCGAGGCGCTGGTGTGGGCGGAGGCCCCTGATCCGGTGCCCGGCGAGGGTGAGGTGCTGGTCGAGGTGGTGGCCAGCGCCGTCAACCGTGCCGACATCCTGCAGCGGCAGGGCTTCTACAACCCGCCACCCGGCGCCTCCCCCTACCCCGGTCTGGAATGCTCCGGCAGGATCGCCGCGCTCGGCTCGGGAGTGTCCGGCTGGGCCGTCGGTGACGAGGTGTGCGCGCTGCTCTCGGGCGGCGGTTACGCCGAGAAGGTCGTCGTACCGGCCGGGCAGCTGCTGCCCGTGCCCGAGGGCGTCGAACTCAGGCAGGCGGCCGCGCTGCCCGAGGTGGTCTGCACCGTCTGGTCCAACGTGTTCATGATCGCCCATCTGCGGCCCGGCGAGACGCTGCTCGTCCACGGCGGGTCCAGCGGCATCGGCACCATGGCGATCCAGCTCGCCAAGGCCGTCGGGGCCAAGGTCGCGGTGACGGCCGGCACCAAGGAGAAGCTGGAGCGCTGTGCCGAGCTGGGCGCGGACATCCTCATCAACTACCGCGAGCAGGACTTCGTCGCCGAGATCAAGCAGGCCACGGGCGGTGCGGGCGCCGACGTCATCCTCGACAACATGGGCGCGAAGTACCTCGACCGCAACGTCCAGGCGCTCGCCGTCAGCGGGCGGCTCGCCATCATCGGCATGCAGGGTGGGGTGAAGGGCGAACTGAACATCGGCACGCTGCTCAGCAAGCGGGCCGCGATCAGCGCGACCTCGCTGCGGGCACGGCCGCTGAGTGAGAAGGCGGCGATCGTGGCGGCTGTGCGCGAGCACGTGTGGCCGCTGTTCGCCGGTGGTCATGTCCGTCCGGTCGTGGATCGTGAGGTGCCGATGGCGGAGGCGGCCGAGGGGCATCGGGTGGTGGAGGCGAGCGGACACGTGGGGAAGGTGCTGCTGGTTACGTCGTAGCGCCATGCCACGTATGTCATAGCGCCTGCGCCATGCCACGTGTGTCGTAGCGCCTGCGCCACGGCACGTGTGTCATAGCGCCTGCGCCACGGCACGTGTGTCATAGCGCCTGCGCCACGGCACGTGTGTCATAGCGCCTGCGCCACGCCACGCACGTCGTAGCGCCCGCGTCACGCACGTCGTGCGGCCACGCCCCGCAGGCACGGTGGCCCGCAGCCGCGGTGGGGCCGGCATCGGTGTCAGTTCCTGCGGAGTCTCAGGCCGAGGAAGGCCAGGCCCAGGCCCAGGCCGATGAGGACCAGGCCGGTACCGAGCGGGAGGATCTGGAGGACCGGTTCGTTGCCGTTCTCGTCCTCGGGGGCGGCGTTCTGGGTCGGGCGGTCGGCGGGGTTGACACCGGCCTCGTCGGGGACGGTGGAGGCGGTGGGTGTCGCGGACGGGAGGTTCGCGGTCTCCGGGTCCTCGGCCCGGCCGGTGCCGGCGGCCCGGGTGGGCACCGGATCGTCGTCGCCCTCCACCTCGGCCGCGGGCCCGTCCACGTCCGGCCGGCCCGGCCGCATCCGGCCCTCGCCCGCCCAGCTGCCCGCACGGGTCGGCTGGACGGCTGTCGCCGAGTGGTACGAGGCGGAGGCGGAATCGGAGGGCACCGGTATCGGCGCCGGGTCGTCGGGGAACGACCCGCGATGGCGGTGATCGTGACCGTGACCGTGATCGGCGGGGTCCGGGAGGCGGAAACGGGGACCGTCCGGATCCTCGCGGGCCGTGGGCTCCGGGTGGGCGGGACGGTCCGGGCCGTTTGCTCCACCGCGGGCGGAGTGGTCCGCGTCTTTGGGCGCGGGCCGGTTCGGATGCCCTGGGCCGGCGGAGCCTCCCGGCCCGGACTCGGCCGCGGACGCGCCGGTGGCGTACCCGGTGACGATGTCGTACGCGGGCAGGGTCGCCGCGAGAACGAGCAGCAGCCGTATGCAGCGGAATGTGATGCGCAGCCATGGAGTCACGTCGGTGACCTCCCGGGGGCCCGGATGTCGTGATCGGTGGAAAACCGACGGAAACAAGCCTCACATTCAATGGCAAACGGGGCATTCCAGATTGGGCCGTCGGGTCTAAACGGTGGATCAGCCCCACGAGGGGGCACCACGGTGATGAGGTGTAGGCGTGCGAGAGAATGGCGGCATGGAGATGCCGAGGAACGAACGGTTGCCGGAGAACCCCCAGATCCTCGTCGTGGGCCAGGACGGGATGGCGCTCGGCGGTGCGGACGACGAGTCCCGTGAGATCCCGGTGACGGAGCAGGTGGAACAGCCGGCCAAGGTCATGCGGATCGGCAGCATGATCAAGCAGCTCCTGGAGGAGGTGCGCGCGGCTCCCCTGGACGAGGCCAGCCGGGTGCGGCTGAAGGAGATCCACGCCAGCTCGGTGAAGGAGCTGGAGGACGGCCTCGCGCCGGAGCTGGTCGAGGAACTCGAGCGGCTCTCTCTGCCGTTCACCGACGACGCCACGCCGAGCGACGCGGAACTACGGATTGCGCAGGCGCAGTTGGTGGGCTGGCTGGAGGGCCTCTTCCACGGGATCCAGACGACGCTGTTCGCCCAGCAGATGGCGGCGCGTGCCCAGCTGGAGTCGATGCGCCGTGCGCTCCCGCCGGGTGTGACCGCTCACGAGGGCGGCGACGACCCCCGTGCCACAGGCCGCTCGGGCGGACCGTACCTGTAACGAGCGGAGCGACAAGTGGAGCCCGGCACCACAAGGTGCCGGGCTCCGGTCGTATGCGCGCAGAAGGCCGCTGTCAGGCCTGATCGCTGTCAGGCGGGGTTGCCCGTCGAGACCGTGAGGTCGATCGTCCCCGGGTCCTTCTTGCCGACCTCCGTGCCCTCGGCCGGGAACTGGTCCAGGACGGTGTCCTTGCCCCAGGTGTTGTCGTTCTGCGAAGTGATCTTGTACTTCCAGCCCGCGGCGTGGAAGCAGGCCTTCACCGAGTCGATGTCCTTGTACCGGAAGTCGGGCAGCAGCACCTTGTCCGCGTCGTTCCAGGACTCCGTCGGATCCGAGCACTTGGTCTTGTCGATCACCCGGGACCGGTCCGGCCCGCGGTAGCCCGCCGGGTGGGAGGTGGACGCCGAGGCGCTCGCACCGCCGCTGCCACCCGTGTCGTCACCGCCGCTGTTCAGCGTCAGCGCGACGATCAGGGCGATCACCGCGACGAGCGACACCGCGACCGAGCCGATGATCACCGGCTTGTTGTTCCTGCCGCCGGAGCCCGCGGCAGGGTGCTGCGGAGCCGTCTGCGGCGAGAGCCCGTACGGCGGCGGGGTCTGCGGGGTCTGCGGGCCGTACCCCATCGGAGGCGGCGTCTGGTAGCCGCCCTGCTGCGGGTAGCCGTAGGCCGGGGCGGGCGTCTGCGGCGTGCCGTACGGGCCCGGCTGGTACGGCGTCTGCACCGGTCCTGCGGGTGCCGGGGCCGCCCGGTCGACCGGCGGGAACACCGCGGAGCCGACACCCTGGCCGCTCTGCGTCGGCGCGGCGCCCGGAACGATGCTCGGCGCGGCCGCCTGGAAGGAGGCGGCGACCCGCAGGCACTCGTCGCGCATGGACTCGGCGGTCGGGAAACGCTCGTTCGGGTTCTTCTTCAGCGCGCGGGCGACCAGGGCGTCCACCGCGGGCGGCAGGGAGCGGTTGATCGAGGACGGAGCCACCGGCTCCTCCTGCACATGCGCGTAGGCGATCGCCAGCGGCGAGTCCGCGTCGAACGGCAGTCGCCCGGTGACCAGCTGGAACAGCATGATGCCGACCGAGTACAGGTCGGAGCGGGCGTCCACGGCACGGCCGAGGGCCTGCTCGGGCGAGAGGTACTGCGGGGTGCCGACGACCATGCCGGTCTGGGTCATCGACGTCACACCGGACTGCATGGCGCGGGCGATGCCGAAGTCCATGACCTTGACCACGCCGCGCTTGGTCACCATCACGTTGCCCGGCTTGATGTCGCGGTGGACCAGCCCCATCTCGTGGCTGATCTCCAGCGCCGCCAGCACGTCCGCGGTGACCTTCAGCGCCTTGTCGGCCGGCATCGCGCCGTGCTGCCGGATGTCCTGTTCGAGGACCGAGCCCAGCGGGCGGCCCTCGACGTACTCCATGACGATGTACGGCGTCGTCATGCCGCCGAGGTCGTCCTCGCCGGTGTCGAAGACGGAGACGATGTTGGTGTGCGTGAGCTTGGCCACGGCCTGGGCCTCGCGGCGAAAGCGCTCGCGGAACGCCTGTTCCCGGCCGAGTTCCGTGTGGAGTGTCTTGATGGCGACCTGACGGTCGAGCACGGCGTCGTACGCCAGGTGCACCGAGGCCATTCCGCCCTCGCCGAGCAAGTCGCGCAGCTGGTAGCGGCCGCCGGCCAGCGACTGCCCCGCATACCGGCCGTGTGCGCCGTCCTGGCTCATCTCTGCGTGTCCCCCACTGGCCGTCCGGCGTCTTCGCTCATCGCACGGGCCTTGATCGAATGTGTCATTCCCGGCCAAGTCTGCCCCAGGGCACCGACACGTCAAGCGCGGTGCCCGTTCCGTGACCGTACGCGCAAGAAGCGTCGCGCAAGCGTTACAGGGGGCGTACGACCGGCACACAGAATTTGCACGACAGCGCGTGCTAGAGGTTTCATGGCCGGTCGGCTTCGGCCGGTCCCGGTTCCGGTTCCGAACCGGTGGTTAGCGCGGAGGCTGTAGCGTGGCCGACGGAGACCGTGACAACACCGCGCGCACCGCGGGCAGAAACGACGGCGAGGACTGATGGCACAGACGCAGCGCGCCCAGGGCCCGTCCGACCCCGAGGCGAGTGGCGGCGGTATGTCGGACGCGCCGGAGACATGGGGCAACGGAGGGCTCGTCGGTGACGGCCGTTACCGGCTGACCCACCGGCTGGGCCGGGGCGGCATGGCCGAGGTGTTCGCGGCCGAGGACGTCCGGCTGGGCCGTACCGTGGCGGTGAAGCTGCTCCGCGCGGATCTGGCCGAGGACCCGGTCTCCAAGGCCCGCTTCACGCGTGAGGCACAGTCCGTCGCCGGCCTCAACCACCACGCGATCGTCGCCGTGTACGACTCCGGCGAGGACTTCGTCGGCGGTCAGTCCGTGCCGTACATCGTGATGGAGCTGGTCGAGGGCCGCACCATCCGCGACCTGCTGCTGAACGCCGAGGCACCGGGCCCGGAGCAGGCCCTGATCATCGTCTCCGGGGTGCTGGAGGCGCTCGCCTACTCGCACCAGCACGGCATCGTGCACCGCGACATCAAGCCCGCCAACGTGATCATCACGAACAGCGGTGCGGTCAAGGTGATGGACTTCGGCATCGCCCGCGCCCTGCACGGGGCGTCGACAACGATGACGCAGACCGGCATGGTCATGGGCACGCCGCAGTACCTGTCCCCGGAGCAGGCGCTCGGCAAGGCCGTGGACCACCGCTCCGACCTGTACGCGACCGGCTGCCTGCTGTACGAACTCCTCGCCCTGCGGCCCCCGTTCACCGGTGAGACCCCGCTGTCGGTGGTCTACCAGCACGTGCAGGACATCCCGACCCCGCCCTCGGACGTCTCCGACGGCTGCCCGCCGGAGCTGGACGGCCTGGTCATGCGCTCGCTCGCCAAGGAGCCGGACGACCGGTTCCAGACGGCCGAGGAGATGCGGGGCCTGGTCCAGTACGGCCTGCAGATGCTGTACGACCAGGGCGGACACACCGGCACCTGGAACACCGGCCCGGTGGAGACGCACGACGGCCGGCACACCCCTGCGGGCGGCTTCGCGGGGACGACCGCGATGCAGCACCCGGGCCACTTCGGCGCGGGAACCGCGCAGATCCCGCAGCCGATCCTGCCCCAGGGGTACGGCAACGGAGACGACGGCGGCTTCGAGGGGCGCGGCAACAAGGGCAGCGGCCGCGGCAAGCTGTGGGTCCTCGCCGTCCTCGCGGTCATCGCGATCGCGGCGGGCGTCGCGCTGGCACTCAAGAGCGCGGGTCACGGCACCGGCACCGGCACCGACACCAAGCCGCCGACGACGCACTCGACGTCCACGAAGGACCACTCGGACTCGCCGACCCCGTCGGACGACACCACCGACCAGCCCTCGGACACGGCCACCGACGACGGTTCGGACTCGGGTTCGGGAGGATCCGGCTACACCCCGTCAAACCCGCAGACGACGCCGTCGCAGTCGACGGGGCCGACCAACCAGCCGACCGACCCGCAGACCTCGCCGTCGCAGTCCCAGGACCCCTCCAACGGGGGCACGGACACCGGCACGACCAACGGCGGCACCGACACCGGCACGACCAACGGCGGTACCGACACCGGGACCACCAACGGCGGCACCGACACCGGCACGGACACCGGCACCACCGTCGGGAACACCACGGCCGGCGGCGCCGGCGCCCCCACCGGTTGAAGGACACCCGCATCGCCGCCGACGGCGTCCCCCTGAGCCGGTGACGGCAGGGCGGGCGCCGTCAGCCGGTGAACGCGTCGCACACCGCGTCGTACTCGCGGGTCCACCACACCACGAGTGCCGACGCGGCCGGGAACTGGCAGTCCGCGCGCGTGTCACCGCGTTCGTAGTGCCAGCGCACCATCCAGAAGTCGTTCAGCCGCTCCCACCACACCCGGTGCACGGCTGCCGCCAGTTCTGACGGCGCGGCACCGGCCGCGCGCCGGTACGCGCGCGCGTAGGCACGCACTTTGGGCAGGTCCAGGGTGCCCGCGGGCCGCACGAAGAAGATCGCGGCGGCGCGTACCGCCTCCTCGGCGCGGGGCTGCACACCGAGCCGGTCCCAGTCGACGATGGCCGCCGGGGCGTCCCCCTTGTAGAGCACGTTGAACGGATGGAAGTCGCCGTGCACCCAGCCCACCGAGCCGCCGCGCGGCGGGCGGCGGTCCGTGTGCTGCTCGAGGAGGGCACGGCGTTCCAGCAGCCGGTGCCGGGCCAGCTCGTCGAAGGCGTCGGCGGGGCGGTGCCGGCGTACATGGGCGAGCAGGTCGTCGATGAGTGCGAAGGTGTCGTCGGGGTCGGCGCTCTCCACGGGATGCGGGCCGGTGGCCGGGCGGGTGCGCCCCTTGGGCGGCATCACGCGCTCCAGACACGCGTGTACGGCACCCAGCAGCGCCCCGAGGCGCGCGCTCTCCCCGCGCGTGAGCTGTCCGCCGTGGCGGTGCCTGCCGTCGATCCACGGGTGCAGCGCGTAGGCATGGCCGCCGACGACGGCGACGGTGCGGCCCTCGCGGTGCGCGAGCGGCACGGAGACCGGGACACCGAGATCGGCCAGACGCTGGGTGGCGCGATGCCGTCGCTCGATGGCGGCCGGGTCGGCGGTGTCGGGGTCGAAGTGGTGCTTGAGGAAGTAGCGGCCGCGGGTGGTGCACAGCCGGTAGCCGCGGTTCAGCAGCCCCTGGTCGACCGGTTCACAGGTGAGGGCGGCACCGGCGGCGTACAGGCGCAGCAAGGCGCCCAGAGGGGGCGCGTGGGGCACGAGGGGTGGTACACATGAGCGCGACACGCCGCAGATGGTAGGGCACGAAAAGACGCCGTGAGCTGGGGGTTGTCGCAGGCAGTCGCTGCCGGTCGCTTTCGGTCACTGATGGACCCTGGCGAACTGTCGGCCGACAGTTGCCTGCCCGGCACACACTTGATCCTTTTTATCGGCGTGCGGTTCTTTCGCTTTTCCCTCTTTGGGAAGGGATCGGTCTCCCACGCAAACTCTTCCCGTGACCTGGGTGCGCGGGATAACGTGCGGGTGCTCCGGCCTTCCGCAAGGCTGTGACCAGCGCGCTTCCACCCCTCCGGGATTTACTTGGAAATCCAAGCAAAATCGCAGGTCAGATGGGGTTTCACAGAAATGTGGAGCACTGGGTAACGTGATGGTTGCAGGGCGCTCGCCGGGGCACCTGTCACGCCTGTTCCCGGCCGAGTGGCACCCACCCCGTGCCCGGTGGTCGAAACAGGTGAGCCGCACTGGCCTACCGGCAACCCCGGGGGCCGGAACGACGGAGGAGCACACGTGACCGTGGACAGCAGTGCCGCGCGCCAGCCGCGACGCAGCGCCGCAGGCAAGGCCGGCACCACCGGCAGCAAGACCGGCGCGGCCGGGACGAAGTCCGGCGCGACCGGCGCCGGGTCCCAAGCCACCGGCACCAAGCGCACCAGCACCACCGCCGCGCACGCCACGCGCGCGAAGAAGACCACCGAGCCGGAGCTCGTACAGCTGCTGACGCCCGAGGGCAAGCGGGTCAAGAACGCCGAGTACGACGCCTACGTCGCCGGCATCACCCCCGAAGAGCTGCGCGGCCTGTACCGCGACATGGTGCTCACCCGCCGCTTCGACGCCGAGGCCACCGCGCTGCAGCGCCAGGGCGAGCTCGGTCTGTGGGCCTCCCTGCTGGGCCAGGAGGCCGCCCAGATCGGCTCCGGCCGGGCGCTGCGCGCCGACGACTACGTCTTCCCGACCTACCGGGAGCACGGCGTCGCCTGGTGCCGCGACGTCGACCCGACCAACCTGCTCGGCATGTTCCGCGGCGTGAACAACGGCGGCTGGGACCCCAACAGCAACAACTTCCACCTGTACACGATCGTCATCGGCTCCCAGACGCTGCACGCCACCGGCTACGCGATGGGCGTGGCCAAGGACGGTGCGGACAGTGCGGTGATCGCCTACTTCGGCGACGGCGCGAGCAGCCAGGGCGACGTGGCCGAATCGTTCACCTTCTCCGCGGTCTACAACGCCCCCGTGGTGTTCTTCTGCCAGAACAACCAGTGGGCGATCTCAGAGCCGACCGAGAAGCAGACCCGCGTCCCGCTCTACCAGCGCGCGCAGGGCTTCGGCTTCCCCGGCGTACGGGTCGACGGCAACGACGTGCTGGCCTGCCTCGCGGTCACCAAGTGGGCGCTGGAGCGCGCCCGCAGCGGCGAGGGCCCCACCCTGGTCGAGGCGTACACCTACCGCATGGGCGCCCACACCACCTCCGACGACCCCACCCGCTACCGGGGCGACGAGGAGCGGCTGGCCTGGGAGGCGAAGGACCCGATCCTCCGCCTTCGCCGGTACCTGGAGGCCTCGAACCACACGGACGAGGGATTCTTCGCGGAACTCGAGGCCGAGTCCGAGGCGTTGGGCAAACGAGTGCGCGAAGCGGTCCGTGCCATGCCCGACCCGGACCACTTCGCCATCTTCGAGAACGTGTACGCGGACGGGCACGCGCTCGTCGACGAGGAACGAGCGCAGTTCGCCGCCTACCAGGCGTCGTTCGCTGACGCTGAAGGGGGTCACTGACATGGCCGAGAAGATGGCGATGGCCAAGGCCATCAACGAGTCGCTGCGCCGCGCCCTGGACACCGACCCCAAGGTCCTGGTCATGGGTGAGGACGTCGGCAAGCTCGGCGGCGTGTTCCGCGTGACGGACGGCCTGCAGAAGGACTTCGGCGAGAGCCGAGTGATCGACACCCCGCTGGCCGAGTCCGGCATCGTCGGCACCGCGATCGGTCTCGCCCTGCGCGGCTACCGCCCGGTGGTGGAGATCCAGTTCGACGGCTTCGTCTTCCCGGCGTACGACCAGATCGTCACCCAGCTCGCGAAGATGCACGCCCGTTCCCTGGGCAAGGTCAAGATGCCGGTGGTCGTCCGCATCCCCTACGGCGGCGGCATCGGCGCGGTCGAGCACCACTCCGAGTCCCCCGAGGCGCTCTTCGCGCACGTGGCCGGCCTGAAGATCGTCAGCCCCTCCAACGCCTCCGACGCGTACTGGATGATGCAGCAGGCCATCCAGAGCGACGACCCGGTGATCTACTTCGAGCCCAAGCGGCGTTACTGGGACAAGGCCGAGGTGGACTTCGAGGCGATCCCGGCCCCACTGCACAGGGCCCAGGTGGTCCGCGAGGGCACCGATCTGACCCTGGCGGCCTACGGCCCGATGGTGAAGCTGTGCCAGGAGGTCGCCGCCGCGGCGGTCGAGGAGGGCAAGAACCTGGAGGTCCTGGACCTGCGTTCGGTCTCCCCGCTGGACTTCGATGCGATCCAGGCCTCCGTCGAGAAGACCCGCCGCCTGGTCGTGGTCCACGAGGCGCCCGTGTTCTTCGGCTCCGGCGCGGAGATCGCCGCCCGGATCACCGAGCGCTGCTTCTACCACCTGGAGGCCCCGGTGCTCCGGGTCGGCGGCTATCACGCCCCGTACCCGCCGGCCCGCCTGGAGGAGGAGTACCTGCCGGACCTGGACCGCGTGCTCGACGCCGTCGACCGCTCGCTGGCGTACTGAGGGAGAGGGTCGTGACGACGATGACGGAAGCGTCCGTACGCGAGTTCAAGATGCCGGACGTCGGCGAGGGACTCACCGAGGCCGAGATCCTCAAGTGGTATGTCCAGCCGGGTGACACCGTCACCGACGGCCAGGTGGTGTGCGAGGTCGAGACCGCCAAGGCGGCCGTCGAACTGCCCATCCCCTACGACGGCGTGGTGCGCGAACTCCGCTTCCCCGAGGGCACCACGGTCGACGTGGGCACGTCCATCATCGCGGTGGAGGTGGCCGGCGCGGCGCCGGCTCAGGCCCCGGAGCAGGCGAAGCCGGAGCAGCCGAAGACGGAAGTCGCTGCGGCGGAGGAGGAGCCGAAGGGCCGCCAGCCGGTCCTGGTCGGTTACGGCGTGTCGACCTCCTCCACCAAGCGCAGGCCCCGCAAGGGCCCCGAGGTCACCGTCCCGGCGGCCGGACGGGAGCAGCAGGCGGAGCTCAACGGCCACGGTCCGGTCGGCGAGGCGGGCCCGCTCGCCGAGAAGCGCCCGCTGGCCAAGCCGCCGGTGCGCAAGCTGGCCAAGGACCTCGGTGTCGACCTGGCCACGATCACCCCGTCCGGCCCGGACGGCATCATCACGCGGGACGACGTCCACGCGGCCGCCACGGCCACGGCCACCGAGCCGGCAGCCGCCCCGGCCGCCGCTCAGGCCGCGCCCGTGATCCCGGCCCCGGCGGCGTCGTACGACACCGGGCGTGAGACCCGTATCCCGGTCAAGGGCGTGCGCAAGGCCACGGCGGCGGCGATGGTCGGCTCGGCGTTCACGGCGCCCCATGTCACGGAGTTCGTGACGGTCGACGTGACCCGCACGATGAAGCTGGTCGAGGAGCTGAAGCAGGACAAGGAGATGCAGGGCAAGCGGGTCAACCCGCTGCTGCTGATCGCCAAGGCCCTGCTGGTCGCCATCAAGCGGAACCCGGAGATCAACGCGTCCTGGGACGAGGCCGGCCAGGAGATCGTGCAGAAGCACTACGTCAACCTGGGCATCGCGGCGGCCACCCCGCGCGGCCTGATCGTGCCGAACATCAAGGACGCCCACGACAAGACCCTCCCGCAACTGGCCGAGGCGCTGAGCGATCTGGTGTCCACGGCGAGGGAGGGCAAGACGTCCCCCGCCGCGATGCAGGGCGGCACGGTGACGATCACCAACGTCGGCGTCTTCGGCGTCGACACCGGCACGCCGATCCTCAACCCCGGCGAGTCGGCGATCCTCGCGATCGGAGCGATCAGGCTTCAGCCGTGGGTCCACAAGGGCAAGGTCAAGCCGCGCCAGGTCACCACGCTGGCCCTGAGCTTCGACCACCGCCTGGTGGACGGCGAGCTGGGCTCGAAGGTACTGGCGGACGTGGCGGCGATCCTGGAGCAGCCCAAGAGGCTGATCACCTGGGCGTGAGCGCCCGGGGCCGGTAGCCGGGCAAGCCAGAGGGGGCGGCCGCACCTTCGTGTTGCGGCCGCCCCCTCGACTCGCCGCGAAGGAGCTCTCCCTGACGTGGGATCAGGGGTGGGTCAGGGGCGTGCCCGGGTTGTCACGGATGGTGGTGGCGTGGCCACGGCGGCACGCTGGTGTCATGACGAAATCCCCTGCCGACAAGCCACGTTGTCACTCCGTCCGCCGCCTCGCCGGTGCCACGGGCGCAGCCCTCGCGGGCGCCGCCGTCCTCGCCGGTGCGGCGGCGGTGTGGGCACCGGGCGTCGCATACGCCGCGCCCCGTGCCACCGTTTCGTCAGGGACCGACTTCAGTGACTGCCCGGCACTGCCCGACGGCGTCGATCCGGTCCGATGGAGATGCGAAGTGCACTCGGCCTCCCCACAGGTGACCCTGGGCAAGGTCACGGTGAAACTCGCACCGATCACCATGACGCACGCCGAAGGGCCGATGCCCGACGGCAGCAATGGGCAGGTGTGGGGCGCGATGCACACCACCCCCACCGCCGTACCGGGCGGCCTGACCGGCACCCCGGCCGGCGATCGTGCGGCCGTCCTGGGGCTGGCGATCGAGCCGGAGTACGGGGGCCGGTTCGACGCCTACACCGGGCAGTTCAGCCTTCGCTTCCGCCTCCTCGGTCCCTTGCTGCCCCCCGGCTGCACCATCGGGGCGAGCGCCCCCGTCGACTTCCAGCTCAAGCGCTCCGGCCCTTCCAGGTGGGTGTCCCAGGACCCTCCGGTGATCGAGTTCTCGGCGTACGACGACACCTTCACCGCCCCGGCCGCCGAACACTGCGGGCCGCTGACCGGCCCCCTCGACCGACGTCTCGGCCTGCCGGCGGCCGAGGGGAACCTGCTGTCCTACGACGCCTCCTACACCTTCAAGACCTACGACCGGCTCCCCATGGCCGCTGCCGGCCGTCGCGGCGGGTCCTGACCCGTTGCCGAGGGGGAAGCGGGGCCCGACGGCTTCCGGACGGGCCCGGAGGTGCCGGCCATGGCCTGATCAGCCCCGTCGCCGGAGTGCGTTCAGCAGGGCCGCGCCCCGCTCGGCGTCGTCCACGCTCACCGCGAAGTCCGAACGGCGGCCGCGGGGGCGTATCACCAGGCAGTCCCCGGCGCGGAGCATGACGGTGGTGCCGAGGCCGCTGAGGCGGTAGCCCCAGCCGCCGACCTGGGACGGCAGGCGCTGTTCGGCACGGGCGTACTCGATCGCGGCCGGGGACCAGCGGCGGGCGGGCCAGCCGAGCGGGCCGAACGCCACCTCCAGGCCGCTCTCGGACACGGTCGTCCGGACGGAGGAGAAGACAGCGGCGGCGAGCGAGGTGACCGCGCCGCCCAGGAGCACGGGCCAGAGCACGGGGGAGGAGACGAGGCCGAGACAGAGGGCCACGAGAGCGGCGACGGCGAGCAGGCCGGTCAGCGCCGCCGTCAGCTGGAGCCAGCGGTTGGCCACGCGGGAGAACCAGATCACCCGCTCGTCGTCGGGGAGGTCCAGTTCCGGACCGTTCGCCGGGGGCGTGTGCGAGGCGGAGCGGACGGCCAGCCGCCAGGCCGCCACTGCGGCGAGCGCCGCCAGGGCCAGTGCCACCGCGATGCCCAGGGTCGGCTGGCGGGCGTCGTGCCAGTCCGTGCGGTCCAGGTTGGCGAGGACGACGGAGATCTGCGTGCCGATGAGGACCGCTCCGGTGGGAGCCAGCGTGATCGGCACCCAGGTGCGGTGTGACGTCCAGGAGCGGCGCCATTTCACGCTCACCGCCAGGGCGATCAGCAGCCAGACGCCGGCCGGGAACAGGGCGGCCTCCCACAGCGGCATCGAGCCGTCGGGGGCCCCGCCACCGCGCCAGTGGGTCGCGAGCCTGCCGGGCAGCCGGTCCTGTGCCGTCCAGGGCAGGGCCGCGAGCAGTGCGGCGACGGCCGCCGCGCATGCCGCGGGGGTCCAGGGCGCGGTGCGGCCGCGGTCGCCTTTCTCCTCGTTCTTCTCCTCGTTCCCGTCCGTCATGTCGTCGTCCCCCGGATCATCTCGATGAGGTCGGTGCGGCTGTAGCCGAGCCGGGTTGCCTCCGCGACCAGCTCGCGCACCCGGATCTGCAGTCCGGAGCGCCGGTCCGCCCCTTCGGCGACGGTGATCCCGCGGCCGCGGCGGAACTCCAGCAGGCCCTCGTCGCGCAGTTCGCGCAGCCCGCGCAGGACGGTGTTGACGTTGATGTCCAGGGCTGTGGACAGGTCACGGGCCGAGGGCAGCCGGTCGCCGGAGCGGCACTCGCCCTCGGCGACGGCCCGCCGGATCGCCGCCGCGACCTGTTCGTGCAGGGGGCGGGTGTCACTCTTGTCCAGACGCAGCAGCATGGTGTTAATGACACTAGCACCATCAGCTTCATCGTGTCCCGCGACGTCAGCGGAACCGGCCCTGCCGGAACACGAAACGGGCCCGCCGCTTTCCGCGACGGGCCCGTGAGCGCTCGAGGTGGTGTCAGCCGAGCTTGGCGAAGCCGTAGTTGAGGAGCTTCGTGGCGTCCGCCGCGCGCTGCGCGTACGTGGTGGAGGCCAGTACCGTGCCGATGACCGTCTTGCCGTTACGGGTGGCGGCGAAGACGAGGCAGGCACCTGCCTCGGGGCCGGAGCCGGTCTTCACACCGATGGCGCCGCTGTAGCTGGAGAGCAGCGTGTTGGTGTTGGTCCACGTCTGCATGGTGCGGGTGCTGCCCGTCCTGGTGATCGTCTTGGCGGTGTACGCCTTCGTCTTGACGATCGTGCGGAACGTGGAGTTCTGCATCGCGCTGCTGGCGATCTTCGTCAGGTCGCGCGGCGTCGAGTAGTTGTTGCCGTTGCCGATGCCGTCGAAGGAATCGAAGTGCGTGTTTGTCAGGTGCAGCGTCTTGGCGGCGGCGTTCATCTTGCTGATGAAGCTGCTGACGCGCGCGGCACGGGTGGAGCCGGAGCCGTAGGTGTCGGCGAGTGCGTAGGCGGCGTCGCAGCCGGACGGCAGCATCAGGCCGTACAGCAGCTGGCGGACGGTGACCTTGTCGCCGACGATCAGGTGGGCCTGGGAGGCGTTGTTCTTGACGACGTAGTCGCTGTACGCCTGCTGGATCGTGACCTTCTTGTCGAGGTTCAGGTTCGACTGCGCGAGCACGACCTTGGCGGTCATGATCTTGGTGGTGGAGCCGGTGGAGCGGCGGGTGTCCGCCGTCTTGGTGTACAGCGTCGTGCCGCTCGCGTTGTTCATCACATAGCCGCCCTTGGCCACGATCGAGGGCGTCGTGACGGCCTGAGCGGGCGCCGCGGTGAGGGCACCGGTCGCGAACAGCGCGCCGGAGGTGATGGCGACGGCGGCGGCTCTGCGGATGCGCGGGCTACGGGTGCCTTTAATGCCGGTAATCAAAGTGATATACCCCGATTGTCGTGAATGCCCCTGGAATGCGGCCGAATTGAGGTGGGAGAGAACAGGGCCGCACGTGTGCGACACGTAAGTAGCACAGAAGGTTGTGTGGGCGCTGCGAGTGATGTCGGTCACGTCCGGATGCTGGACGCCACTGCCGCATGCGTACGTGTTGTATCTATCCTGTCGGCATGAAGACGACGGCCGTACAGCAGCCCGCCCGCCGGCACGGCAAGCCGCCACCCGCCGCCGACCGCGTGTACGCGCACGTCAAACAGGGCGTCCTGGACCGTCGCTACGAGGGCGGCACCCTGCTCACGGAGGGCGAGCTGGCCGAGGCCGTGGGGGTGTCCCGCACGCCCGTACGGGAGGCGCTGCTCCGGCTGGAGGCCGAGGGCCTGATCCGGCTCTACCCGAAGAAGGGCGCCATGGTCCTGCCGGTCTCCGCCCAGGAGATCGCCGACGTGGTGGAGACCCGCCAGCTGGTCGAGGAGCACGCCGCCCGCAAGGCCGTCCCCGCCCCGCCCGCCCTGCTGAAGCGGCTGACCGAGCTGCTGGAGCTGCAGAAGCAGCAGGCCGCCGCCGGTGACCTGGCCGCGGCCGCGGTGACCGACCGCTCCTTCCACGCCGAGATCGTGCGCAGCGGCGGCAACGAGATCCTGTCCCGGCTCTACGACCAGCTGCGCGACCGGCAGCTCAGGATGGGCGTCGCCGTCATGCACTCGCACCCCGACCGGATCGCCAAGACGCTCGCCGAGCACGAGGAGATCCTGGAGGCGCTGCGCGCCGGCGACGGGGACGCGGCCGTCGGAGTCGTCCACCGGCATGTGAGCTGGTTCGAGCACCTCGCGCGGGGGGAGGTCCGATGACCGCTCCGGCGGGCGACGCCACTCTTCCGGGTGATCCGCCGGGCGGCCGGCGCGCGGTCACCGTGTGGTCGACAGGCGTCGCCGTCTACTTCGTCGCCGTCATCTTCCGTACGTCACTGGGCGTGGCGGGACTGGACGCGGCCGACCGCTTCCATGTGAACGCCTCGGCCCTGTCGACGTTCTCCATCCTCCAGCTGCTGGTCTACGCCGGCATGCAGATACCCGTCGGCCTGCTCGTCGACCGGCTCGGCACGAAGAAGGTGCTGAGTATCGGCGCCGTGCTGTTCACGGCCGGACAGCTCGGCTTCGCCTTCTCCCCGACGTACGGCGCCGCCCTCGCCTCCCGCGCCCTGCTGGGCTGCGGTGACGCGATGACCTTCATCAGCGTGCTGCGGCTCGGCACCCGCTGGTTCCCCGCGCGGCGCGGGCCGCTGGTCGCGCAGCTCGCGGGGCTGGTCGGCATGGCGGGCAACCTGGTCTCCACGCTGGTCATCGCACGGTTGCTGCACGGGATCGGCTGGACCCCGGCGTTCGCGGGAAGCGCCCTCGCGGGTGTCGTGGTCCTCGTGCTGACGCTCCTTTTCCTGAAGGACCACCCCGAGGGCCACGAGCCGGAGCCCTCACCGCACCGGGGCGCGGCCTACGTCCGCCGGCAGATCGCGGCGGCCTGGCGGGAGCCCGGTACGCGGCTCGGGCTGTGGGTGCACTTCACCACCCAGTTCCCGGCGATGGTGTTCCTGCTGTTGTGGGGGCTGCCGTTCCTCGTGCAGGCGCAGGGGCTCAGCCGGGCCACGGCCGGTGAACTGCTCACCCTCGTCGTGCTGTCCAACATGGTGATCGGGCTGGTCTACGGCCAGATCGTCGCCCGGCACCACGCGGCGCGGCTGCCGCTGGCGCTCGGCACGGTCGGGGCGACCGCCACGATGTGGGCGGCGACGCTGGCGTACCCGGGCGCGCATGCGCCGATGTGGCTGCTGGTCGTGCTGTGCGCGGTGCTGGGGGCGTGCGGGCCGGCCTCGATGATCGGGTTCGACTTCGCGCGGCCGGCCAACCCGCCGGAGCGACAGGGAACGGCGTCCGGCATCACCAACATGGGTGGGTTCATCGCCTCGATGACGACGTTGTTCGCGGTCGGGGTGCTGCTGGACGCGACCGGGGACGATTACACCGTGGCGTTCTCGGCGGTGTTCGTGCTGCAGGCTCTCGGGGTGTCCCAGATTCTGCGGCTTCGAGGGCGTGCGGCGCGGCGTGAGCGTGAGCGGCTGGTGGCGAGCCGGGTGGAGACGGTGCACGTGCCTGCGGCCTAGCAGAGTCCTTCCACCTCGCGCACCACCCGGTTCCAGTCGCCCGAAGGGCCGGACGACCCACTCGGGCGCTCGCCGCCGTCGGCTCCCCGCGACGGTTTCTGCGGCATGCGCCGCCAGGGCGTAGAGCGCGTCATGGTTGGGCTGCGGGCGTCGCCGAAGGCAGGAGGCATCGCGGTCTCGGCTGCAGGCGCCGCCCTGGGCTTGCCCAGCCTGCCCCTCGGCAGAGGGTCGACGCCGGTGGGTGAAGCCGAAAGGGCCCGCCCTGCCTGCCTGGGCCGCGAGCGTCGCCGTCGGGACGTGGCGCACCTGCCACCCGTCGGCCGTGCACGTCACCGTGGGACGCCGGGCCGCCCTGCCTGCCGGGGCCGCGGGCGTCGCCGGCGGGGCGATTTCGCCGTACCCGCCCCGCTTCCTTGGTGCGTGGCGCCGGTCGGGGAGTTGCGCAGGGACCCGACCCGCTTCGGCTACTGCGTCACCGTGAAGTTGCGCAGGATCGCTGCCGTCAGGTCCGGGTCGCCCTCGGTCTTCACCCTGTCCGCCACCGCCTCGGGGGCCACGCGGCCGCAGGCCAGGCGGACGTAGGTCTCCCAGTCGAGGGTGAGGGCGGCGGCGGGGCCGAGGGCCGGGGCGGATTCCAGGGAGCCGCGGCCCTGGATGTCCACGCGGATCGTGCGCAGGAACTCCACCGGGCCGTGCACGTCGAACACGATCGCCGAGCTGCGCGGCGCCTCCGCGTCCTTCGCGACGACCCTGGGCAGCGCCTCCAGCAGCACGTCCCGGGTGATGTGCGCGCCGGGCGAGTCCAGGTTGCCGGGCCGGCCGAGGGCCGCGCGCAGGTCCTGCTCATGCACCCACACGTCGAACGCGCGGGCACGGTAGGCCTGTTCCACCGTGATGTCCTTGCCCAGCGGGCCGCGCACCGTGGTGCCGGGGTCACGGGACTCGTTGCGCAGCTGGCGGTTGCGGCGGATGACCGTGTACTCCAGCTCGGCCGTCATCTCCGGCGCCGTGTGGTGGCGGCGGACGTCGACCTGCACCTCCATGTACCGCTGGTGCTCGGTGGTGACGTGGAACAGGTCACGGGGCAGCGAGTGGATCGGACGCGGGTCGCCGAGCATCTCGCAGTCCATGCCGATCACATGGGACACGATGTCCCGCACCGACCAGCCCGGGCACGGGGTCCGCCGGTTCCACTCGCCCTCCGCGAGCGACTGGACCATCTCGGATATCGCTTCGATGGAGTGCGTCCAGGCGTCGGCGTAGGGCTGGAGGGTGGGATGCAGACTCACGGAACGGGACCCCTCGGCGGTCGGTACACGGGCAGGTTGTGGCGGCGTGGCCAGCGGGCGGCGGCTGCACTTCGGCGGGCGTCTGGGAGGCTAAGTTACGCTGCCTGCAGGCACCCCGGCAGTGCTTTCGTGTGACGATCGTAGGCCTGTGTGGACGACTCGAATGCCAGGACGGTGGTAGTGTGCGCGCCTCGCTGATCCAGATCGCCGTGAACGAGGACGAATCGGTCGACTCTCGGCGCCAGCGGGTAGCCGCGCTGGTCCGGGAACAGACCGGTGCCGACCTCGTCGTCCTGCCCGAACTGTGGACCACCGGTGCCTTCGCCTACGAGGAGTTCGGCCGGGAGGCCGAGCCGCTCGAAGGGCCGACGTACGAGGCGATGGCCAAGGCCGCGAGCGACGCGGGTGTATGGCTGCACGCGGGGTCGATTCCGGAGCGGGACCCCGAGGGCCCTCTCTACAACACCTCTCTCGTCTTCTCCCCCTCCGGTGAGCTTGCCGCCGCCTACCGCAAGATCCATCGCTTCGGCTTCGACAAGGGCGAGGCCGTCCTGATGGGCGCCGGGCGGGACCTGGTGGCGGTACGGCTGCCCGGGACCACGCTCGGCGTGGCCACCTGCTACGACCTCCGTTTCCCCGAACTCTTCCGCGGACTCGTCGACGCCGGTGCCGAGACCCTGGTGGTCCCGGCGGGCTGGCCCGAGCGCCGGCGCGCGCACTGGACGCTGCTGGCCCGGGCGCGGGCGGTGGAGAACCAGGCGTTCGTGCTCGCGTGTGGAACGGCCGGGACCCATGCGGGAGTTCCCCAGGCGGGTCACTCGATCGTGGTGGATCCGTGGGGCGAGGTACTCGCCGAGGCGGGACCGGACGAAGAGGTCCTCACCGTCGACTTCGACCCCGCGAAGGTGGCGACCACACGCGAGCAGTTCCCGGCGCTGAAGGACCGCGTGCTGGGCCTGCAGCCGCCCCGGCACCGGGGTTAGCGCGGCGGGTCAGTCGTCCTCCCGCTCCTTCTGTGCCAGGTGGATCACGCAGACCGCCACCGCGATGAGCAGCGCCGGGTCGGCGTCCTCGCGCACGATGTCGACGCCGTAGGTGTCCCGGAGGGACAGCCAGCGGCGGGAGATGACGGCGAGGAGTTCGCCGTCGTACTCGATGGCGAACTCGTGGTCGAGGATCTTGCCGCTGACGTCCAGCTCGGTGCCGTCGACCAGGGCCACCCGGTAGTGGTTGCGCAGCAGGGACAGCCGTTTGCGCCTGATGGTGGCCAGGCCCTCGCCGTCCCGCTCGATCACCATGGTGTCGCGCAGTGCGAGCATCTTCTGGTGGATGTCGATCAGCACGCGCCCGTGGGCGTCCTTGAGCTGGAAGGTGTCCCGCAGCCGCATGGCCTTGCCGTCGACGAGGAAGACCTTCCGGCCGTGCTCGTCCTCGATCCAGTAGTCGTCGCCGATGCCGAGCAGCCGGTCGTGTACGAGGAGTCTCATGCCGGTACCGTTCCCCGCCGCGCGTTGATCGTCACGGCCCCACCGGTCCGAAGCGCCTCCGGTACGCCGACGGGCTGAGCCCCGTCTCCCGGCGCAGCCGCGCCCGCAGGTTCGCCGCCGTACCCAGGCCGCTGCGGGCCGCGACGACGTCCAGGCGCTCCTCACCCCGCTCGATCAGCCGGCAGGCCGGCGCCACCCGCTCCCCGCTGAGCCAGGCCAGCGGAGTCGTTCTCTCGTCTTCGCCGCCCACCGCGACGGCGGCCAGCGGCAGTTCGTGGAGCGTCCGGTGCCCGACGTGCCCGACGAGTCGCTCGGCCCGCTGCGCCGGGAGACGGCGTTGGCGAGTTCGCGCCTGGTCGCGGCGCCAGATGTGCATGCAGGCCCAGGTCGAGGGCGGCGGTGCTGCCGGCCGCGGTGAGGACGTCGCCCTCGACCACGAACAGCACGTCCGGTTCCAGCAGCACCCGGGCCCGTCCGCGGGTCTTTCCGGAAGCACCCCGCCCGGTCACGTCCACCAGCGGGACGGGGGCGTCCCGGTCCGCCCCACCGGGGGCGGGGCGGACCGGCTGCCGCTGGTCCTGGCCGGGGTGGACGGCCAGGACACCTGACGTGCGATCAGCGGCGGCGCGGGCGCGGCGCCAGCTTGAAGACGGCGATCCCGGCGGCCACCAGCGTGGTGGCCGCCACCATCATGGCCATGCTGTTCATCCACAGGCCGGTGGCGGCCAGCGTGGCACCTCCGGCGCCGGTGGTGCCGACGCCGATCACTCTTCCGTACATGCGCGGTTCTCCCGGTCGTTCGGTGGGGTTGGGGGGTGGGTCTCAGGTGGCCACCCACTTCTCCTCGGTGCGGCGCAGCAGCCCCCACAGCGAGGTGAAGTAGATGGCGTGCTGGAACAGGTCGTAGAGCATCTCCGGGATCATCAGCACGGCGACCAGGACCGCGACGGGCCCGGCGCGGCGTACGGAGACCGTCTTCTCCAGCACGAAGATCAGGCCGATCGAGGTCCAGAACGGCGACAGCCCGGGCCAGCCGTAGAAGGTGATCGAGGTGACCATGAAGGTCAGGTAGACGAGGAAGGACAGCGCGCCGAAGCCCATCAGGAACTGCTGGACGAAGTAGCGGGCGGTGACCTTGGTCCAGCCGTAGTCGCGCAGGTTCTCCAGGGCGCCGCGCTGCCAGCGCAGCCGCTGGTGCCACAGTTTGGGCAGGGTGGGCATCACCTCGGTGGTGACGGCGCAGCCGGCCGGGGACATGGTGCGGTAGCCGAGGGTCTTGACCGCCTTGGTCATCTCGTCGTCCTCGGTGAGCGAGGCGAGGCTGTAGTAGCCGGTGCCGCCGCCGATGAGCCCGGAGCGGCGGGCGGCCCGCACCTCGCGCAGCACGCGGGCCTGGAACATGGTCCCGGTACCGGTGAGCACCTGTGCCTTGCCGCCGGTCCGCTCCAGTTCCCAGGCGTAGCGGTGGAACTCCATGCGCTGGAGCAGGCCGAGGAGTCCGCCGCCGTCCTCGCCGTAGAAAACTCCGCCGACGGCGCCGACCCTGCGGTTGAAGGTGCCTTCGGCGGTCTCGGTGAAGCAGGGGTCGAGCACGGTGTCGGCGTCCTGCACCAGCAGCAGGTCCCGGTCGTCCATGTGGGGCAGGATCCAGGCGATGGCCTGGTTGAGGGCGCCGGCCTTCTTGTGGGTGTTGCCCTGGGTGTGGAAGACCTGCGCGCCGTGCGCCGCGGCGATGTCGGCGGTGCCGTCGGTGCAGTTGTCGGCGACGACGACGATCAGGTCCGGGCGTCGCGCCTGCTTCCACAGGCCCTCGATGGCCGCGGCGATGCGGTCCTCTTCGTCGTGGGCCGGGATGAGCACCGCGAGGCGCGGGCGGACGGCGGGTTCCTCGCGTGCCGCGTGAGCGCGGCGGGTGGCGTGCCGCCCGGCACGTCGCGACCGTGTTCCGCGTGCCGGGTCGGCCGCCGTCGGCGCGGCGAGGTCGAGCATGGCGGAAGCCCCCGTGACGGTGCGTCGGGGCCGTCCCTCTACCCCCCGGGCCCCTGAAGCCCAGAGTCTTCACGATATTCACACAATTCCACAACCCGGCTCAGATCACGGATTGAGCAAGGTGTCCGCTCCTGCCCGGCTAAGGGTGTCATGTACCTTTCAGGCTTCGTCCTCACACGCCGTAGCCGTCGACGTAGCCGTCGCCGTGGTGGTGATGGTGGTGCGGTTCTTCCTCCACCACCGGCGTCGACGGGACCACGACCCGCCGGCGCCGGGCGATCCCGCTGAACGTGGCGACGCCGATCAGGCCGACGGCCATCAGGATCACGCCGACGACCGTGAGGTTGACGCCGTGCATGTGCCAGTCGGTCGCGAACGTCAGGATGGCCCCCACGGCGATGAGGATGATGCATCCGCCGAGCCCCATGAGATCTCGCCTCCCCTTTCGGTTCCGGAATCTCCGGTACCGACCGGGTACCCGGCGAGCGCCCGACTAGCCGTCGAGCGGCCTTCGACCAGCTTCTGAACGGCTGACGGCCAGGTTCGGCTAGCCCTCCAGGAACGCCGTCAGGGCGTTCGCCAGCAGGAACGGGTCGTCGGCGCCGCACAGTTCGCGCACGCTGTGCATCGAGAGGATGGCCACACCGATGTCCACGGTCCGGATGCCGTGCCGGGCCGCGGTGATCGGGCCGATGGTGGTGCCGCACGGCATGGAGTTGTTGGAGACGAACGACTGGAAGGGCACGTTCGCCTTCTCGCAGGCCGCGGCGAACACCGCGCGGCCCGAACCGTCCGTGGCGTAGCGGTTGTTGACGTTGACCTTGAGGATCGGGCCGCCGTTGACCCGCGGGTGGTGCGTCGGATCGTGCCGCTCCGCGTAGTTGGGGTGGACGGCGTGGCCCGTGTCGGAGGACAGGCAGACCGTGCCGGCGAAGGCCCGGGCCCGGTCCTCGTAGGTCCCGCCGCGGGCGAAGACCGAGCGCTCCAGGACGGATCCGAGCAGCGGGCCGTCGGCGCCGGTGTCCGACTGGGAGCCGTTCTCCTCGTGGTCGAAGGCGGCCAGCACGGGGATACGGGTGAGCGGTGCGCCGGAGTTCGCGACGGCGGCCAGTGCGGCCGTCCCCGCGTGCACCGACAGCAGGTTGTCCATGCGCGGCCCGGCGACCAGTTCCCGGTCCCGGCCGAGGTAGGCCGGGGCCTCCACCGGGTGCGTCATCAGGTCCCAGCCGGTGACCGAGCCGGCCGCGAGTCCCGCCTCCTGCTCCAGGAAGGCGATCAGATCACCGTCCCTGACGTCGTCGCCGAGGCCCCAGATCGGCTGCAGATGACGCTGCTTGTCGAGCTTGAGCCCCTCGGTGCTGACCGAGCGGTCCAGGTGGATGGCGAGCTGGGGCACGCGCAGCAGCGGCCGGTCGACGTTGACCAGGACGGAGGAGCCGTCACGCAGGCTCAGCCGGCCGGCCAGGCCCAGGTCGCGGTCCAGCCAGGAGTTCATCAGCGGGCCGCCGTAGATCTCGACGGCGACCTGGCGCCAGCCGTGCGCCCCGCTGTCCGGGCGCGGCTTGATCCGCAGGTTCGGCGAGTCGGTGTGCGCGCCGACGATGTGGAACGGCGTGTGGGCCTCGGCGCCCTCGGGAACGTACCAGGCGACGATCGCGCCACCGCGCAGCACGTACTTGCCGCCGCTCGCGGAATCCCATGCGTCCGTCTCCGCGACCTGCCGGAAACCTGCCTTCTCCAGCCGCTCGGCGGCATTGGCCACCGCGTGGAAGGGGGACGGGCCGGCCGCCAGGAAGGACATCAGGTCGTCGGTGTGGCCGCGGTCGAAGCGGACTGGTGCGCTCATGGGATTCACCTTAACGACGTGCACGGGCCCGCTCCCTGTAGGGAAGCGAGCCCGTGTGAGCATTCGATGGATTTGAGTGGTGTTCTCCTGGAGGCCGTAGGTGAAACGCGGCCGGAACGCGCTCCTAGAAGGCGTCCTCGTCCAGCTCCATCAGGTCCAGCTCGACGTCCGCGGCGACCTTGCGGGCGAGGGTGACGCCCGGCAGGACGTTCGCCGCGAAGAACTTCGCCGCGGCGATCTTGCCGGTGTAGAAGGCCTTGTCCTTGGCGGAGGCCGTGGCGAGCTTCTCGGCGGCGATCGCGGCGCCCTTGAGGAGCAGGTAGCCGACGACGACGTCGCCGGAGGCCATGAGCAGGCGGGTGGTGTTCAGGCCCACCTTGTAGATGTTCTTGGTGTCCTGCTCGGTGGCGGCGAGGTCGGTCAGCATCAGGCCGACGATCGCCTCCAGCTCCACGGCCGCCTTGGCCAGGTGCTCGCGGGCGCCGGCCAGCTCCTCGCCGCCGGTGCCGAGCGCCAGGAACTTCTTGATGTCCTCGGCGAGGGAGTTCAGCGCGGCGCCCTGGTTGCGGACGATCTTCCGGAAGAAGAAGTCCTGGCCCTGGATCGCGGTGGTGCCCTCGTAGAGGGTGTCGATCTTGGAGTCCCGGATGTACTGCTCGATCGGGTACTCCTGCAGGAAGCCCGAGCCGCCGAAGGTCTGCAGCGACTGGGCGAGCTGCTCGTAGCCCTTCTCGGAGCCGTAGCCCTTGACGATCGGCAGCAGCAGGTCGTTCAGCGCGTGCTCGGCGGAGGCGTCCTCGCCGGCTGCTTCCTTGATCTGGATCGTGTCCTGGACCGAGGCGGTGTGGAGCACCAGGGCGCGCATGCCCTCCGCGTACGCCTTCTGCGTCATCAGCGAGCGGCGCACGTCCGGGTGGTGGGTGACGGTGACCTTGGGCGCGGTCTTGTCCAGGAAGTTCGCCAGGTCCGGGCCCTGGACGCGCTCCTTGGCGTACTCCAGCGCGTTCAGGTAGCCGGTGGACAGCGTGGAGATCGCCTTCGTGCCGACCATCATGCGGGCGAACTCGATGATGCGGAACATCTGGCGGATGCCCTCGTGCTTGTCGCCGATCAGCCAGCCCTTGGCGGGGTGCCGGTCGCCGAAGGTCATCTCGCACGTGTTGGAGGCCTTCAGGCCCATCTTGTGCTCGACGTTGGTGGCGTAGACGCCGTTGCGCTCGCCCAGCTCGCCGGTCTCGAAGTCGAAGTTGTACTTCGGGACGAGGAAGAGGGACAGGCCCTTGGTGCCGGGGCCGGCGCCCTCGGGACGCGCGAGCACGTAGTGGAGGATGTTCTCCGACATGTCGTGCTCACCGGAGGTGATGAAGCGCTTCACGCCCTCGATGTGCCAGGAGCCGTCCTCCTGCTGGACCGCCTTGGTGCGGCCGGCGCCCACGTCGGAGCCCGCGTCGGGCTCGGTGAGCACCATGGTGGAGCCCCACTGCTTCTCCACGGCGATCTTGGCGATGTGCTTCTGGACCTCGTTGCCCTCCTCGAAGAGGATGCCGGCGAACGCCGGGCCCGAGGAGTACATCCACACGGCCGGGTTGGCGCCCAGGATCAGCTCGGCGTAGGCCCAGATCAGGGAGCGGGGCGAAGTGGTGCCGCCGATCTCCTCGGGCAGGCCGAGCCGCCAGTACTCGGAGTCCATGAAGGCCTGGTAGCTCTTCTTGAAGGACGCCGGGACCGGCGCGGTGTTGGTCTCCGGGTCGAAGACCGGGGGGTTGCGGTCGGCGTCGGCGAAGGACTCGGCCAGCTCGTTCTCCGAGAGGCGGGTCATCTCCTCGAGGATGCTCTTCGCGGTGTCGACGTCCATCTCCTCGAACGGGCCGGTGCCGTACACCTTGTCGCGCCCCAGTACTTCGAAGAGGTTGAACTCGATGTCGCGGAGATTCGACTTGTAGTGCCCCATGGCGACGGCTCCGTAGAGAGATCGGCGAGGCACTGACTCCTCGCACTAGTTCACGTACCAACAAGTAGCTCCGCATGATGCTACCCGCCGGTAATAAGAAGCAACCCCTGTCCGTCCAAGTGTGAGAAGGGTCTATTCCTCCCGGCCCCGGAGCCCGCCCGTGAGCAGGGTGGCCCGCCGTTCCGGACGCTCGGCCAAAGGCGGGTGACCGCCCGGTATCTCCACCGGATCGAGCCCGGTCGCGGGATTGCGTATCGGTCGCTACAGAAATGTCCGCGGAAACCCTCCCGAGGCGTCACCGCGCCGCGCGCGCTCGGTACTCTTGCGCCATGTACGGCTACGACCAGAACGCTGGCGCTCAGCAGCAGTACGCCTCGTCGCAAGCGCAGATGCCGGGCGGCGTCGGCGGCTACGGCCAGCAGCCGCCGCTCTACCCGGAGCCGTCCCCGCCCTCCCTCGCGGACGCGGTGCGCGCCTTCACCACCGGGCAGATGTCCGCCGAGGACTTCCAGCAGATCTTCGCCACGTCCAAGGTGTACTGCCCGCGCGGCGACACCCCCGGATTCCTCGCCCTGCACAACACCCAGCAGCCGGTGATCCCGATGTTCACCTCGCTCAAGGAGCTGCGCCGGTACGCGGGCAAGGAGTCCAAGTACTTCGTGATCACCGGCGCAGAGGTGATCGACCTGCTGCCCACCGGCTACGGCTTCGTCCTCGACATGGAGGGTGAGCACCGGATGGTCTTCGACGCGAAGGCGGTCGAGCAGATGGTCGACTTCGCGATGCGGCGTATGTACGGCTAGACGCCGTCCGCCGCGGGGACGGAGGCCGAACGCTCCCTTCGGGCAGGTGCGTTGGCCTACTGTGCCCGCGTGACGTCGACCGCCGCCTCTCCCTCGGCGCACCGCCGGCTGTGGTGGTCGGGCGGTCGCGCGCACGGCGTGCGTGCTGGGGGCCGCCGGAGAGGTGGCGCCTTTTGCGGCCCGGTTCCGTGCCCCCGCGCCGATCGCCTGCGGCTGTCTGCCCGCGGCTGCCGGGCCGCGGCGGCCGGCCCGTGGCTGCTGTGCGCGGCCTGGGTGCTGCGCACGTGGTGGGGCGGAAGGCCGGCCGGAGTCGCCCTCCGTGGAGCGCGTCGAGGACCGTCTCGTCAGGCGCCGCGTGTACGCCGATGCCGATGCCGACGCCGATGCGCGTGGCGAGCGGCGCATGTGCGTGGACGTCGGCACGCACGGCACCGCGTGGGCGCCGATCCTGTACGACCCCGCGGATCCCGACGGAAACGGCCAGGTCCGGCCGGTGTGGCGGGGATGCCGGCGCTCGGCCCCGTCGTGCTGCCGCTGATCGGGGTTCCGGTGCTGATCGGCTGCGGGACGGCCGAGCTCGCCGTGTTCTTCGCCTTTGTGTGACGCAGGTCCCCTGGGGTCCGCGGGGAATTCCCTCAGGACTCGCTCTGTTGGGGGTGGCAGAAAGTTCAACGCTCAACTAAACTGAGTGTACAAGGAGGTACCGACCATGCCTGCAGTGACCGTCGAGAACCCGTTGACGCTGCCCCGTGTGACCGCGCCCGCCGACGCCGTGGCGCGTCCGGTGCTGGCCGTCACCACCGCCCCGAGCGGTTTCGAGGGCGAGGGCTTCCCCGTGCGCCGGGCGTTCGCGGGGATCAACTACCGCCACCTCGACCCGTTCATCATGATGGACCAGATGGGCGAGGTGGAGTACGCGCCGGGCGAGCCCAAGGGCACCCCGTGGCACCCGCACCGCGGCTTCGAGACCGTCACCTACATCATCGACGGCACCTTCGACCACCAGGACAGCCAGGGCGGTGGCGGCACCATCACCAACGGCGACACCCAGTGGATGACCGCGGGCTCAGGGCTGCTGCACATCGAGGCTCCGCCGGAGTCCCTGGTGATGTCCGGCGGTCTCTTCCACGGACTGCAGCTGTGGGTGAACCTCCCGGCCAAGGACAAGATGATGGCCCCGCGCTACCAGGACATCCGCGGCGGCAGCGTGCAGCTGCTGACGACGCCCGACGGCGGCGCCCTGCTGCGGGTCATCGCGGGCGAACTGGACGGCCACCAGGGGCCCGGCATCACCCACACCCCCATCACGATGATCCACGCGACCCTCGCCCCGGGCGCCGAGGTCACCCTCCCCTGGCGGGAGGACTTCAACGGCCTGGCCTACGTCCTCGCGGGCCGCGGCAGCGTGGGTACGGACCGCCGGCCGATCCACCTCGGGCAGACCGCCGTCTTCGGCGCCGGATCCTTGATGACCGTCCGCGCGGACGAGAAGCAGGACTCGCACACCCCGGACCTGGAGGTCGTCCTCCTCGGCGGACGGCCCATCCGGGAGCCCATGGCCCACTACGGCCCGTTCGTCATGAACACCAAGGACGAACTGATGCAGGCCTTCGAGGACTTCCAGAAGGGCCGCCTGGGCACCGTCCCGGCGGTGCACGGGATGACCGAGGGCGGCATGTAGGCCGCGCCGGCCGGTTGAGAAAAGCCCCGTCCGGGTGCCGGACGGGGCTTTTGCGTGCGCGGCGCAAGGAGGCGCGCCGACACGAACGGACCATTTCCGGAGGGCGCCGCGCCTGTCCGCCCCCTAGCGTCGCTAGTGCGTGGATCACGTGCCGCGCACGAGCGGTCGCTCCCGGTGGCCACGCTCCCCCACATCAGTTCAGGAGTCCTCCATGAGAAGTATCCGCAGCACCATGGCGTGCGCAGCGGCAGGCATCCTCCTCACCGCCGGCGGCATCGCGCTGGCCGCACCCGCCCAGGCCCAGGTGCGGACAGCCGCCGCACCGCAGAGCGCGGCCGCGGTCCCCGCAGCGACCGGTACCGGCACCGGGACCGGTGACACGGACACCCACTGCGGCCTCCTCGGCCTCGGCTGTGTCCTGCAGGGTCTCCTCGGCGGCGTCAAGGGCTGAGGCCGCTCGGACCGGCCCGACCGCCCCCACCGTGGGCGGTCGCCTCGCCAGGAGGCGGCCGCTGACGCGTTCGGTCCGCCGCTTGATCCCGGTACCTCGACGAGGGCCGGGGATCGCGCCGCCTCACGATGCCGGCGTCACCATCCGGGCCGAGGCGTCCTCCTGGGCGACGCGGCGCAGCGCGGCCATCGCGGCGTCGCCCAGCACCGTCCCCAGGACCACGGCCTCGATCTTGCCGTCCGCGGTCGGCACCCGTGCCACGGCGGCCAGCTCGGCGCCGGCGAGCCGGCCGGCCGCCGACGCGTACTCGTCGAGCAGCGTCAGCAGGTCCTCCCGGTCCAGGTCCCGGTACGTCACGACGATCTGGACCAGAGCGGCCCAGCCGGGGTTCTCCGGCCGGGCCCTCCAGCCGTGCCGGCGCACCAGCTCGGCCACGTCCGCCTCGGCCCGCTCACGGTCCTGCGGGGTGCCCCGCTCCGCGGCGGTCCTGCCGACGGCGGACCGGGTGGCGCCGAGCATGCCCTCGACGGTGCGGTCCGGGGCGTCGACCTGGGCCAGCACCTGCCCGACGCCGGACACCGACATCCCGCCGACCTCGAGCATCGCCCGGATCACCTTGAGCCTGCGGACATGGGCGTCGCCGTACCGGACCTGGTTGGGGCTGGTGCGCTCACCGGGGGGCAGCAGACCCTCGCGCGAGTAGTACTTGATCGTTGCAACCGGGACTCCCGAGTGCTGCGCCAGCTCTCCGATACGCATGGGGCGAGAATACGAGCCGCGCCGTCACCGGTGTCCGCACCGCACCGACCCGGCCGTCACGGCGCCACGGTGTGCCGGCCCCCAGACCGGCCGACGCCTCCCGCCCAAGGGCTGGACACCCGGACCGGCGGGCGCGCCGGCCGGCACCGACGGCGACTGCCGCTCCCCCTTCGCCGGCACCGCCGGCACGGCGACCGCTGCGGACGACCACGCCGGGGTCGCCGGCCGCCGTCACCCGGCCGGGTCGCCCACGCAGGACAGCCCGGCCGGGCCCGTGATCCGCTGGACGCGTGCAGCTGCTGCCCGACCCCGTCCGACGCGTTGCCGCCTGGTGCGCCGTGCTGCTGCTCGTCGCCGGGGTGGGCTGGGTCGGGGTGACGCTGTGCGGGGAGTTCCGTACCGCCGTCACACCGGTGCTGCTGGCGCTGCTCGGCACCGCGCTGCTCGGCCCGCTGCACCGGCGGCTGGTGCGGGCCGGGGTGCAGGCCTCGTTGGCGGCCGGCCTCACCTGTGTCGCCGTCGTGGCCGTGGTCGGCGGCGCCGTGTACATCGTCGTCGCCGCGCTCGTCGACACCGGCGACCAGATCGTCGCCTCGCTGCGGGACGCCGCCAAGAGCGTCTCGGTGCACTTCGGGGCCGCCGGCACCGGCCTGGACGACCTCGCCGCCAACTCGCGCAAGCTGCTGAGCAGGTTCGGAGGCACGGCCGCGTCCAACGTCATCAGCGGGGTCAGCGTCGCCGGTGAGGGCGTCGCGATGGCCGTCCTCGCGCTGCTGCTGGTCTTCTTCTTCCTGCGCGACTCGCACCGGGCCGTGGAGACCCTGCGCTCCGTCGCGCCCGGCGACACCGCCGACACCCTGGAAGCCGTCGCGCGGCGCGCGTTCGCGGCGGTCGAGGGGTTCATGCGCGGTACGACCCTGATCGCGCTCATCGACGCCGTCTGCATCACCGTCGGCCTGCTGATCCTCCAGGTGCCCGGCGCGGCCGGACTCGGCGCGCTGGTCTTCGTCGGCGCCTACATCCCCTACCTCGGCGCCTTCATCTCCGGCGCGGTGGCCGTGCTGGTCGCGCTCGCCGACCGCGGGTTCGTCATCGGGCTGTGGGCGCTCGGGGTCGTCCTCGCCGTACAGGTGCTGGAGGGGCATGTGCTGCAGCCCGTGATCCAGAGCCGGACCGTGCAGATGCACCCGGCCGTGGTCATGCTCGCCATCGCCGCCGGGGCGTCCGTCGCGGGCATCCTCGGGATGCTGCTCGCCGTCCCGCTGACCGCGGCTGCCTTCGGTGTCGCACAGGAACTGCGGACGCGTTACGCGGCGCCCTCCGACGTGCCGTCCTCCGGCGCGGCGCCCGGGTCGTCGGCCGACGCCTCCCCCGACGCGCCCTGCGACTCGTAGAGCTCGAACCAGATGCTCTTGCCCTCGCCCCTCGGGCTCACCCCCCAGGCGTCGGCGAGCAGCTCGATCAGCATCAGACCGCGGCCGGAGGAGGCTAGTTCGCCGGGCCGGCGCCGGTGCGGCAGGTCGTCGCCCGCGTCGGTGACCTCCGCCCGCACCCGGCGCGCCCCCGCCTCGCCGGTCACCTCGGCGAGCAGCAGTGCGTCGGCGTCGGTGTGGACGAGGACGTTGGTGACCATCTCGGAGACCAGCAGCACCGCCGAGTCGACCTGCTCGTCGTCGGCCCAGTCGTGCAGCAGCTCGCGCAGGTGCCGGCGGGCCTCGGTGATCCGGTCCGGCTCGTCCTGCGCCACCGACAGCAGGGTGCGCCGGATCATGGGCCGTGCCGTGCCCTCCAGCGGCCGGGACAGCAGCAGCAGTGCGATGTCGTCCTCACGCCGGTCGGCCAGCGGGCCGGTGGTGTGGTGGGAGGACGGCCCGTGCACGCCCTGCACCAGCGCGTCGGCCAGCGACTCCAGCTCGACGCCGTCGTCCCCGCCGTCCCCGCCGTGGTCCTCCAGGATCGAGCGCAGCCGGCGCCAGCCGCTCTCCATGTCGTGCCCACCGGTCTCGATGAGGCCGTCCGTGCAGAGCATGAGCGTCTCGCCGGGCTCCAGGGTGAACCGGGTCGTCGGATAGTCCGCGTCCGGGTCGACGCCCAGCGGCAGCCCGCCCGCCGTCGGCCGCATCAGGACCGTGCCGTCGGCCATCCGGATCGCCGGGTGCGGGTGCCCGGCACGGGCGATCCAGCATCATGGTCGAGAAGGGGCCCATGTCGCGGGGCTGGTGCCCGTGCTGGCCGGTGATCGTGAGCCGCTCGCCCTCCACCCCGAACACCACGAGCCCGTCCGGGGAGAATCCCGGCATCGACAGTCCGCCGGCCACGCGCAGGACCTCGGCCGTGGACCGCGCCTCCGCCAGCGCCCGGCCCGCGTCCAGCAGGAACGCTTCCCGCGAGCGCCGCCAGTCGCCGGTGACCGCGCTGCGGGCGGCCCGTGTGCCGGGGGTCGGCTCGGTGACCTCCTGGAGGATGCCGATCAGCTCGTAGGTCCGCCGCTCGGGATCGAAGGACGGCTTCGAACGAACGGCTGCGGACGACCCGCAGGACGTTCCCCTGCTCGTCCATGATCCGGATGCGCACCTCGGCGAGCGTGCCCTCGTCGACCGCCAGCGGCACGACCCCGGTGATCTCGTTCCAGTCCTCCGGGTGCAACCGGGCCCGGGTCTGCGCCTGGGTGAGGGTGGCCGGCTCCGCGGGCAGCCCGAGCAGCCGCGCCGCCTCCGCGTCCACGGTGACCAGACCTGCGGCCGTGTCCCAGCGCCACACCCCGGTCGCGAGGGCGGCGAGGACGTCCCCGACGGACGGGAGGGGCTCGCATGTGCGCATTGCCCTACTTTATGGAGCTGTGAATGGTAGGTGCCACTGTAAGTAGGTCTGATGAGATCTCACCTCAGTTGGAGGTATCGCCGAAGATTCGGTGCCGCTGCCGGGTGGGCGGCGGTAATGAGGGGGAGCCGATCTTGGGGTGCCCGGTACCCTTGATGGGTCCGGGCCCCGTGCCCGTTCTGGCCGGGGAGAGCATCCCCGCAGACCTCACACACGAAGGACGATGAACGACGATGCATCGGTACAGGTCCCACACCTGCGGCCAGCTCCGCGCCTCTGACGTCGGCACCGACGTCCGGCTGAGTGGCTGGCTGCACAATCGGCGCGACCTGGGCGGCATCCTCTTCATCGATCTGCGCGATCACTACGGCATCACGCAGCTGGTCGCCCGCCCCGGCACGCCCGCGTACGAGGCCCTGGACAAGATCTCCAAGGAGTCCACCGTCCGCGTCGACGGCCGCGTTGTTTCACGTGGAACCGAGAACATCAACCCCGACCTGCCCACCGGTGAGGTCGAGGTCGAGGTGGCCGAGGTCGAGCTGCTGGGCGCCGCCGCCCCGCTGCCGTTCACGATCAACGCCGAGGACGGGGTCAACGAGGAGCGGCGCCTGGAGTACCGCTTCCTGGACCTGCGCCGCGAGCGCATGCACCGCAACATCTTGCTGCGTACGGCGGTCATCTCGGCGATCCGGCACAAGATGACGGCGCTGGGCTTCAACGAGATGGCGACCCCGATCCTGTCCGCCACCTCCCCCGAGGGCGCCCGTGACTTCGTGGTGCCGTCGCGCCTGCACCCGGGCAAGTTCTACGCCCTCCCGCAGGCCCCGCAGCAGTTCAAGCAGCTGCTGATGATCTCGGGCTTCGACCGCTACTTCCAGATCGCGCCCTGCTTCCGCGACGAGGACGCCCGCGCCGACCGCTCGCCGGGCGAGTTCTACCAGCTCGACGTCGAGATGAGCTTCGTCGAGCAGGAGGACGTCTTCCAGCCGGTCGAGAAGCTCATGACCGAGCTGTTCGAGGAGTTCGGCAACGGCCGCCATGTCACGTCCCCCTTCCCGCGGATCCCGTTCCGTGAGGCGATGCTGAAGTACGGCTCCGACAAGCCGGACCTGCGCGCCCAGCTGGAGCTGGTGGACATCACCGACGTCTTCGAGGGCTCGGAGTTCAAGGCGTTCGCCGGCAAGCACGTGCGTGCGCTGCCGGTGCCGGCGGTCCAGGACCAGCCGCGCAAGTTCTTCGACCAGCTCGGCGAGTTCGCGATCTCCCTCGGCGCGAAGGGCCTGGCCTGGGTCCGCGTCGGTGAGGACGGCGCGCTGTCCGGCCCGATCGCGAAGTTCCTCACCGAGGAGAACGTCGCGGAGCTGACCAAGCGCCTCTCCCTGGCCCCCGGCCACGCGATCTTCTTCGGCGCGGGCGAGTTCGACGAGGTCTCCAAGATCATGGGTGCGGTGCGGGTCGAGGCCGCCAAGCGCGCCGGCCACTTCGAGGAGAACGTCTTCCGCTTCTGCTGGATCGTCGACTTCCCGATGTACGAGAAGGACGAGGAGACCGGCGCGATCGACTTCTCGCACAACCCCTTCTCGATGCCACAGGGCGGCCTCGAGGCCCTTCAGACCCAGGACCCGCTGGACATCCTGGGCTGGCAGTACGACATCGTCTGCAACGGCGTCGAGCTGTCCTCCGGCGCCATCCGGAACCACGAGCCGGACATCATGCTCAAGGCCTTCGAGATCGCCGGCTACGACCGGGAGACCGTCGAGGAGAAGTTCGCCGGCATGCTGCGCGCCTTCCGCTTCGGCGCCCCGCCGCACGGCGGCATCGCCCCCGGCGTGGACCGCATCGTCATGCTCCTCGCGGACGAGCCCAACATCCGCGAGACGATCGCCTTCCCGCTCAACGGCAACGCCCAGGACCTGATGATGGGCGCCCCGACCGAGCTGGAGGAGTCCCGCCTGCGCGAGCTGCACCTGAACATCAGGAAGCCGCAGCCGAAGTAGCCGGGCCCGGCCCGCCGCACGGTGAAGGCCAGGAACCCCTCGGCGGGGTTTTCCGGGCCTTCACCGTTCACTCCTCGTCCCCCGTGTCCATGTCCGGGCAGGCGCCGTCCTCCAGCAGCCGTTCGGCGATGTCGTCGGACCACTGCTGGGCCCAGGCGCGCAGGGCGAGGACCCCGGCCTCGTCCAGGCCGTACCGCACGAAGTCCCTGTCGGAGTAGAAGTCGGTGCCCGTCAGCCGGGACTGCAGGGTCGGCAGGTCGAACGGGTCGTGGGCGTGCCTGCGGCCCAGTTCCTCGAGGCCCGGCAGCGAGAACCGGGCGGCGGCGGCCCGTGCGTCGATCAGATCGACGGCCGCGCCCCGGTCGTACAGCGCCCGGATCTTCGTCCCGACGGCGTCTTCGAGCGAGAGGGCCGGCCCGTACCCGGTCAGCTCCGGTGCCTGCCAGAAGGCCTCCTTGTGCAGCGCGAGCGCACAGGGCTCACCGGTCGGCGGGTCGGCGACCGTCAACTGCGCGGTGAGCGCGGCGTCCGGCCCGATCCGGACCTGCCGCCCGCGGGCCTCCAGCGCGGCGCCGAGGCCGTGGGCGATCCGCTCGACGGACTCGGGACTCTCGGTCGCGAAGTCCAGGTTGGCATGCGGCCGTTGCAGCAGCCCGTGGGCCTGCAGGGCATAGCCGCCGGCGAGGACCAGCCCATAGGGGCCGCCGGCCGCGACGACATCGGCGAGGAGCCGCCGATGGGGTTCGGGGAGGTTCACGACATCGGTACTTTGCCAGAGATTTTCTGCGGCTTGCTGTCACACGCCCGTCCGCTCGGGTGTCAGAGGGGTGTCCGCGTCCGATCGCGTCCCTCCGGGAGTCGTCATGCACATCGCCCACGTCGTCGTCACCCTGCTCGCCGCGCTGATGGCCGGGTTCTCCGGCACCGTGCTGCTCATGCGGGCCGAGTGGATCGTGAAGGCCCTCACCGACTACTCGGTGCCGAGCAGCTGGTGGACCCTGCTCGGGCTGGCCAAGACCGCCGGGGCCGTGGGGCTGGTGGCCGGGCTGTTCGTGCCGGTGATCGGGGTGCCGGCCGGTATCGGGCTGGTGGTGTACTTCCTCGGGGCCGTCGTCACCGTGGCACGGGCGCGGCGGTACTCGCACATCCCGTTCCCGCTCGTCTACGCCGCCCCGGTGGTCGGCGCGCTCGTCCTCGGACATGCCGGGTGACCGGAGACGACCGAGAAATTGTTCCCGTCTGGCGGCAAGCTCGCCGAGCTGCTCAGCGGCGACGGCGGGCTCGGTCGGCGGCAGCGGCAACCCAGTCAACGCGCACAATGGAGCCAACTCGAAGCAAACCGAGGCAACCGTGAACTGGACGCTGATGCCGACCGCCGCCGGATTGGATACGGCGGCGAGTAGCCTGCTGGCGGCATTGGTGATGACGACCGGCGCCAGGGTTTTGTCAGCCGGCTGAGCATGATCAGGGCCTGGGAGCGGTGGGCTCACGCGGGCCGCATGACCTTGCTCTCAGGGGCCAGAAGCCAGCGGAAATGATCCACGAGCGGCTCCACAAGGTGTGGATCACGCAGCACCACACCGAGCTCAATGTTGTCGGACAAGGCACGATCAGTGAGGTTGGCGCTGCCCAGCAGCGCCGTGTGCCGGTCGGCGGCGATCAGCTTGGCATGCAGGACGCCCGACGACCCCACCCGATGATATACGTGCACAGCGTCGGGAAGCGCAGCGAATGCCGCCGCCGCCTGAGTGGACTCTTCGAGCAGGAGGTCCACGCGGACTCCTCGGCCGACCGCGCGCCCTATCTCTGCTACGACGCTCCGAGCGCCGTGCGCGGCGAAGCTGGCTATGAGCAGCGAGGTGCGCGCCGAGCGGACGACCTCCACAGCGACTCCACTCGTCAGCCGTGCCGATATGGAGGCACTCACCGGTCCGCTCACCGTGACCTGGGCAGGCCTCGGCCGGGGAATGGAACGGGCGGTGGCGAGGGCCAGCGCGAGTCCCACCCCGGTTGTGTCCGGGAGCTCGGAGCGCCACACGCGGAGGATCTCCGAGAGCTGCTGGGCCAGGCCGGCGGCGGACTGCGCCGCGATGAAGCGGGCCAGCGAGGCGTCACCGGGGCCGGTGGCCGCCCTCAGGACCTGCTCCACGACGGCGATACGGTCCTCGGGTAGGCGATCACAGAGGGCGGCCAGCAGCCGGGGAAGACGGCGCGAGGGCGCAGCGCCTCGGGCCGCGGGCACGTCTGCCCTAGTAGACGGCCCGTCCGGTCCGTGCGCACCCTGCCCTGTCGGTCGGCTCACGGCCTGAACGCACACTTGTCGTCCGCCAGCGTCTCCACCAGCAGAGCCCGGTCCAGGAAGTGGTTGCCCCGCTCGCACGAGGTCTCGGCGGAGAACAGGCACGCGTGGCAGGCCGCTCCGTGCAGCCGCGCGTGGATGCGCGGATCGTGTTCCGCGCACATCGGGTCGGAGCTGCACAGTCTGGCTTCTTCAAGGGCCTGGGCGATGGCCGGCCCCAACCGGTCACCCCGGCCGAGCGAGACGAGTCCGCCCAGGGTCCCCTCGCTGTCTGGCGCGGCGGTGTAGAGCAGGATCCCGGACATGGGGTCCGGCCCGGAGCGCGCGTAGATGCGTTCCGCTATGCCGGAGGCCCCATAGCCGCACTCCAGAGCGAACTGACGGATGAGAACGTGCGCCAGCGTGTGCAGAAGGACGTACCTGATGCCGGGCCAGCGGGGTTCGACCCGTCGGGCCGCGCACCAGTCCGAGTGCGCAGACTTCAGGATCTCTTCGCGAGCACGTACGGCGTCCTGTGTCTCCCACTTCGCGAGCTGATGCTCCTTGAGTGCAAGGAAAACGCCCTCGCCACGTAGCTCCGCACAGGGCACCCAGGTGGAGGGATTGCGACTGAGCGGGGCCACCTTGCGGGTGCGCCCGTCGTCCTCCGGCAGCCATTCGGGAGCCTCTATGCGGGTGAATCCGGTGAGTGCCGACACTTCGCGGAGCCGGTGGACGAGGACGACGCTGTCGAGCCAGTCGGACGTGCCGTGGGGCACCCGCCGTTCGCGGACGGTGGTGAAGTCCGGCAGTGAGTGGTCCTGAGAGTGGGTGAAGGCACGCCACTCGGGCGTGATGAGGTCGAACTCCTCTTCCTCGTCGCTCTGCTCAGCAGCGGCCGTCTGCGCTTCCTTGGTGACGGCGGCCCACACGGCGTCCGCTCCGTACTGTTCCAACTCAGGCCAGCACGCCTGTGTGGGCAGCAGCATTTTCGCTGCATCCGCGGGGACGGCGGCCAGTGGGGACAGCAGGCTCCAATGTTCCCTGACTGCCTGGACGAGCGGCTCCTCAGCGCGCGGAATGCTGAACACGCGCAGCTGGGAAGCGAACCAACTGTTGGTGGCGCCCAGCACCATCGTGCGGACCTGCTCGGAACACCCGCCCTGCTTGAACGTCCCGAGGTGCGGGTGGTGGCCCCGGCAGGCGGGCAGGTTCCGCTCGCCGGCCTGGCCCAGGGCGTCGGCCATGGAGCGCGGCGGAACCCCGCAGGTGCACCGTACGAAGACGTTGGCGGCTTCGCCGGTGGTGCCGGACTCGGTCAGGCTGAGGGTGTTCCCCTCGCACGAGGTCGCGCCGCGGTGGACGAAGTAGACCCAGGGGAAGTCGTCCATGTGCCCGTCGGGACAGGCGACGAGGAAGCGGGCGGGCAGCGCGGTGGGCTGGCCTTTGCCGGCGCCGCCGCAGTTGACGTGGACGTACTTGGTCTTCTCCGGTCGGTAGAGGTTCGGTCGGAGCTGGAAGAGTCCTCCCGAGGCGGGGGCCAGCTGGTTGCACCGCTCGCGTGAGCAGCGCAGCCAGCGGGGGAACAGTCCGACCGGTACGCCGGTCCTGGTCCAGTCGCCGTAGGGGTCGGCGGGGTTCTCCGGCAGGTGAGGCGGGGTGCGCAAGGCGGCGACCTGGCCGCCCAGCCGGCGGCGGACGGCGGCGAGCAGGCGGTCCTCGGTCAGCACGCGGGCGCGCACCGGGTCCCAGGCGTCGAGGCCCATGACCATGGTCGACAGGTTGGGCAGGTCGGTGACGGCCCCGATGCCGTAGGTGTGGAGGAGCTGGCTGGGACGGAGCTCGCCCACGCGGAGTGCTGCGGTGGCGGGGCCGGTCATGTCGTCTCCATGGGATCTGTGGGGTCCGCTTCCACGGCCGGGGCTCCGTCGTCGGCCTGTTGACGCGGCACGTAGGGAGGTTCGTCCTCGGGTTCGTGGCCCGCCGGGTCGGTGAAGATCAGCCGGATGGGAGGCTCCACCTCGCGCAGGGACGTCGGGCAGGTCATGAGCCGCCAGGGGCCGCTGTCCGGTTCCAGGAGGAGCGGGGCGACATCGCCCTGGCGTCGCGCCGCCCGGTAGCCGAGGACCGCACCCGGTGCCTTGCGCTTCTGCTCCCAGTAGTCGAGCCGTGCGTCGAGCCGGGTGCGTACGTCATTGATCGTGTGCTGCACCTCCGTGACGTCCTTGGCGCGCAGCTCAAGGGACCGCACGGCATGACTGACGACTTCACCGCGCCGGTCGACCCACTGGGCGCCGCGGTTGGGGTTGTAGTCGGGCTTGAGGTTGCGCACCAGGGAGGCCAGGACGCCAGTCAGACCTCGGTCGACGGCGCGGTCCGCGAACGGGGTGACGGACAGCGCCTCGACGTGCTGGTAAATGGTGGCGTGGAAGGACTCGAAGGTCTCGTAGTGCGAAAGGTCGCGCGGGCGGGCCCAGTTGAGAACGGTGAAGACCAGGCCGGGCGACCGGCGGCCGACGCGGCTGGTGGCCTGGATGTACTCGGCGGTCGACTTGGGCTGGTTGTTGACGACCATGACGCCGAGCCGGGAGACGTCCACACCGACGGCGATCATGTTGGTGGCGAGCAGGACGTCGATGGGCCGGGGCGATCCCTTGGGCCGTCGGCCGAAGGTGATGTCGAGCTTGGCCAGGATGTCGGGGATGGCGTCGGAGGCCATGCGGCTGGTCAGCTCGGCCGGTTCACCGATCCGCCGTGCGGCGAGTCCCCGGCGGTCGGCCCTGAGGAGCCTGGCCGACACGTCGTCCTCCACGAGCCGTCGCATGCCACCGAGGTCGCGCAGGCTGTTGAAGTAGCCGACCAGGGTCATGTACGGGTCGGTTAGGTCGCTCGCCCCGTACGTCTCGTACAGGTGCTGGGCGGCGGCGAGCTGGGCGACGAACACCCTGATCGCCACGGACTTGGTCCGCACTCCCTGCGCACAGATCCCCACGTAGCGGCGGCCGGGGGTGGTGCCGGTGTCCCGGCGCCGGGCGAAGAACGTGTCGTCGGCGCTCAACCCCGACGGCGGGAAGACGGCCGTTCTGCGGGCGAACAGGTCGTGGATCTGCCGGTCGGCGCGGCGCACGGTGGCTGTCGAGGCGATGACCTTCGGGCGCACGGGGCGGCCGTGTTCGGGCTCCCAGGTGGAGAGCCGGTCCACGGCGGTCTCGTACAGCCCGGTGAGGGAGCCGAGCGGGCCGGAGATGAGATGCAGCTCGTCCTGGACGATCAGATCCGGCGGGCGCACGCGCGTGACGTCGATGGTGGAGGCGGCAGGATGCCCGTTGGCCGCGGGGTGGCTGGAGGACTCCCAGTCCGCGTCCACCGCGGACGGCGTGACGTATCCGTGCCGGGTGCAGAGCCGGGAGACCTGGCCGAACAGCGCCTGGGTCTCCCCCTTCCAGGGCAGCTGCGCGAACTTGTCGACGGTGGCGATGACGAGACCGGGCGGGTGACGGTAGATCTCCTCGTCCACCACGAGGATCGGCAGGCCCCGTTCGTCGGCCGGCAGCCCGAAGGCGCTCACGCCGAAGGGGCACTCGAAGACGTCGGGGCAGGTGATGAGCGTCCGGCGGAGCGTGGGCTCGACGGTGATGTCCCGGCCCGCCTCCATCTTCGAACCGCACCAGGGGCAGCTGGTGAGCTGGTGGGGCGAGCCCGTCCGGCCGAAGCCACCGAACCCCTTGTCCCGTTTGCGTTCCTTGACCCAGTCGGAGGCCTGCTCGGTGGTGTTGGGGGTGACCCTGCCACCCACCCACAGCCCGATGCGGAACGGGTTGCGGCCCCAGCGGCCTTCGTCCTCGCGGCGGATCACCTCGCAGGCGCAGATCAGCGCCGTGGCGCGCTGGAACTGCTGGATGGTGAGCAGCCGCAGGGTGTACCGCATGATCACGGCGACACCGTGTTCGGCGTCGAGGCCACCGAGATGGGGCTTGCGCCGCCGTATGGCGAGGGTGAAGGCGGTCAGGCCGAGATACGCCTCGGTCTTGCCGCCACCGGTGGGGAACCACAGCAGGTCGGCCAGCGCGCTGCTGTCGTCGGCGCGCTCCGGGTGGGCGGGGTCGGCGAGCGAGGGCAGGTTGAGGAGCAGGAAGGCCAGCTGGAAGGGACGCCAGCTCCGGTTCTCCGGCTTGTCGACCGCCTGGACCGCTTCCTCCAGCGACGTCGACGGGGACCGCCGCCGATCGCCCGCGGCGATGGTGTGGATCCGCTGGTGCCACATGGCGCGGTTGGCGAAGCGGAAGGCGTCGAGCGCGTCGGGATCGTCACGCAGCAGGTCGATGCCGGCCTGGATGCGGTCGGCGGCCCGGCTCGCCAGGCGCATGTTCTCCCTGGCCTCCGCGCGGTAGGCGTCGAGGCCGGCGGCCGGGTCGTCCACCGACTGCTTCTGCCGCTCGATCCAGGACCGGTAGCCCTCCACCAGGGGAAGCAGGGCGGCGCGCAGCGGAGCGGCCTCCAGCCTGCTCAGCTCGCTCATGTCCAGTACGAGGTCTGTGAGCTCCGGCAGGTCCTCGTCGCGCGGGTCGTTCCGCGGGTCAGGTACGTCCGTGTGCGGAATCTCGTACGAGGGTGTGGCCGTGGTGGAGACGCTGACCGCGCGCCGGGGGTCCACCGGGTCGGTCTCGGCGTGCACGCCGGTGCCGTGGCCGACGGCGAACTCGGGGTGGAACCGGTACGTCATGGCGAGGGCGCGCCGTTCGTCCTGGTTGCCCCCGGGCGGCTCAGCGGTACGGCGCGGCAGGAAGGGGGCGGTGTCCGGGGCTCCCGCCACGGTCATCGACGCCTGGAACATCCAGTGGGTCGAACCGGGCTTGTTCTCCTGCCCGTTGACCAGGAAGAGGGACACCAGCCACGATCCCTCGTGCATGCGGGCCCTCCCGCGCACCACGATGTGCGGGAAGTCCCGGACGTGCACCGGCTGCGCGGCCAGCCGTCCCTCCACCAGTTTCACCGTGACCGTGCCCGAGCACGGCACACGGTGATAGACCCGCTTCGGGTTCCCTTCGATCTTCGAGTCCCCGCGCTCGTACCGCGCCCAGGCACAGTCGACCGTCAGCTCTTGGACCTGGCTGTCCACGCGGAAGGTCAGACCCAGCGTCGATGGATGCAGACTCGGCATGGTGGGCGCGGACGGGTCGGGGTCCCCGGCCTCCGGCTCCTGCTCGGGAGCCATGCCCGGCTCGTCGAGGGTCTCGGGCTCGACCACCTTGCCGACCGTCCGCAGGGGCGCGCCTTCCTCGTCCCGCACACCGCCGGGCGCCAGCCGCCCGATGATGTAGTGGTCCAGGGGATTGCCCGCCAGCTCCTCCGGCTCGTCCCCGGTGGGTCCCAGGAGGTCGCGCACGACCAGCTCGGCGAGCCGGTCACGCAGTTGCTGCGGGGTGGGCTTGGACAGCGCCGCCCCACCGGAGGCGGTGTCCGGCTCGGAACCCGGACTGGCGAGAGGTTGCTGGGTCACGGGGGCCAGATTAAGGGCGTGCACCGACAACGGGTACAGGCTTCCGTTCGGAACCTGATCAGCCGCTTCACCCGGCGACGGTTCCGCGCTGTCCGTCTGGCTGCTTTCGGTCCGTTCCCGATCCATGTCTTCGGTTGACAGTGTGACCTTCGTTACGTTGCGTGGCTCGAAGGGTACGAAACGCGTGCGAAGAGCCGGAGGACGTAGCGGCACGCCGGGGGCGAAGGGCGAGCGGGGGGCACATGACGGACAACAGAACCGGCGGTATCCCGCATCAGCCGTCCAGTGGCGCATTTCCCGCGAAATCCTGGGGCGCGGCGTACGGCGTCCCGTTGACCGGTCCCGAGCACGCACCGGGCTGGGTGAAGGGATCGACCGGGTTCGGGGACAACGGCCACCGGGGCGCGTTCGGTGAGGAGTTCATCCGCATGCTCGCCACGGCGGCCAATCTGGACGTGACTCGTAAGGAGCGTGACCGGGTCGGCGTCGACTGGCAGTTGGGTTACGCGGGCCGGAGAGGGACCCGCCGGTTTCCCGCCATCGAGGCGCAGGTCAAGTGCACCTCGTCCCCCGACGTCCACGGAGACCACATCCGCTACCCGCTCAAGGTGAAGAACTACAACCTGTTGGCCGGCCCGGGCTTCGAGATGCCCCGCTTCCTCTTCCTGGTCCTGGCTCCGGCCGACCCCTTCACGTGGTCGCACGCCACCGAGGACCACCTGCTCCTGAGCCACGCTGCGTACTGGATGTGCCTGCACGACCAAGAGCCGCTTCCGATGGACAACCGGTCGAGCACGGCCACTCGCACGGTCTACGTTCCCCGTGCCAATCTGCTGACCGTCGACTCCCTCCACGACCTTTTCGCCGAGGAGTACCGGGACCTGGTGACGTCATGACTGTGATCACGGACGCGGAGTTCGAGGAGGCCGCGACTCTCGCCCCCGGGGTCGTACGGCGTTACCTGAGCGGCAAGGGGTGGAACGCGGAACGCGACCTGTCCGGTGCCGAGTTGTGGGAGTGGAAGCCACGGGACGAGCCGGGGCCGCCGTACGAGCTCCTGGTGCCGGTCATGCGTCGTCGTGACTACGCGGGCCGGGTCGCCGACATTCTGGAGACCCTCGCGGTCGTCGAGTCGCGGCGCCCGGGCGACATTCTGCGGGAGATGCGGCTGCCGCCGGTCGACTGGCAGTTCCTACGGCTCGTACCGCCCGGCCCCTCCGGTACGGCTCCCCTCCTGGACCTGGTGTCGGCGCTGAGCGGTCTGAAGGACCTGCACACGGCGGCGGCCTCCTCCGCGCTGACCCCGCAGGCCGTACAGCCCGGGCAGAAACCGCAGGTGGTGAAGGACCACGTGGCGGCGGTACGGCTGGACCAGACGCGCGTCGGCAGCTACGTCATCGCCGCCCACACACCGCTGCCGGAACGATCGGCCGGCGGACGGGAAGGCCGGGCGGTGCAGGGCTCCCTCTTCAACGACGCGGAACCGAGCAGGCACGGCCTACCGCCGGCCGAGCCTTTCGCCCGCACGGTCTCCCGAATGCTGTTCGCGGGTGTCACCTGCGCGCGTGAAGCCGCGCAGCGGACGCTCGCCGACGACTCCGTGTCGCACTTCGAGCACCTGACGCGCGCCGGCCTGTCGGCCAACCTCTGCGAGGCCCTGGTGAAGATTGCGGGTGAGGAGCGCCGTGACTTCTCGTTGGCATTCGCCTGGTCGTCGCAGATGCCGGTGGAGCAGCCCTCACCGCCGGTCGCGATCTCCCACCGGCATGTCGAGGCGCTGGAGGCGGTGGCGAAGGACCTGAGGGAGCGGCTGGGCCGGGAAGAGGGGGTGGTCCTGACAGGCGTGGTGACGAACCTGCACCGGGATGTGGAACCTCGTGAGGCGACGATCTACGGCTCCTTCGTTCACGAGGTCACTCCGCGGCAGCGGCGTGTCCGGGTGGAGCTACGCCCCGAGGACATCGACAAGGCCACCGATGCCTGGCGCCGCGGGCTGGAGGTGGCGGTGACGGGAGATCTGGAGCCGCGTGGCACGGGCGTTCGGATGCGGCGAGTGGACGCGTTCATGGTGTTCCAGGAGTAGGCGGGCGGCACGATTCCGTTGTCGCGCTGTGTGCCATCGACTGGAGCTACTCGTCCGTGAAGACGTCTTCGGCCGTCGGGGTTGTGACGGCACGCCGGTGCCAGTGGCGCAGGATCTCGGGGTCGCCGCAGCCGGTGATGCGTTCCCGGACCGCATCGGGGATATCGATGCCGCGCACTTCCAGGATGTCCAGGACGTCCTCGGCGGCGCGTCGTACCGCGCCCTCGGCTCGACCTTCGTCCCGGATCTCTTCCGAGATGTACGACTTGTAGAAGGAGAGGTCCACGGCCACCAATCTTTCTCCACAGGCGTCACGGACGGCTCTGTCGAATAGGTACGCGCGGCGGGCCTCCTGGTACCCCACCTCTGCCCGGTCGGCGTCGGTGATGTCCCAGCGTGTGTGGCTCATGGCAGGCCTCCGGAAAGCGCTCGTACACACACTGTGGGCGGGCGGGACGCGTCTACCGATCGAGCGGAAGGGATGTCTGTTCGGCCGCCGGGCCGATGTAGGTGTACTCGGTCGATCGTGCGATGCCCACAGAGTCCAGCCGCTGGCGGAAGCGGACGCGGAAATGGACGTTGTCGCCGAGCCCCGGGCGCATGCGCAGCAACTCGTCCGGCTCTTCGAACCGGACGTCGTAGGCGTACGCGTTCTTGGCGGTCCCCGTCTTGACCTTCACCCAGCCGCTCTCGCGGAGTTCGGTGATGCGACCGGAGATCGTGATCTCCTGGTCGCGGTCCCGGGTCTCCCGCAACCGTTCCACGTAGTGCCTGCCTCGTTCGGTCAGCTGTGCGCGGCGCATGCCTCCGTCGGCGGCGTACCAGGTCACCCCCAGGTCGAGGCTGTACCTACCCAGGGCGCGGGACAGCGACTCCACGGCGTCGAAGAGCCGGGCCCACTCGCGGACATCGCCCTCCGACTCCAGCGCGGTCAGCAACTCGGTGAGTGTGCGCATGCCCGTGCCGGCAGCAGAGGTGGTGGGGGCCTCAATGGCGTCCGGCTCCGGGGATCTACCGGTAGTGACAGGCCGGGCGTGCACCACAGTGCTGCCCGCCGAGACGCCGGTGAGTTCCAGAAGGACGGGCGTGCCCGCGGCAGCGGAGATCGCTGCCTCCACCGGGTGCAGGAGGGCGTCCCCCCATTGAAAGCGCAGAGCTCCCCCCTCGGTGTCGGGACCGGTCAGACGCAGCAGGAGTTCCTCGGCGAGTCGGGCCCCGGGCGCGTACTCGCGTGCAGCGGCGAGACGACTGGCCCGGTGCTCGGCCTCGATCTCTTCGTCGTCCCTGTCCTCGGTGCCCAGCTCCTCCAGGAGCCGGGCTGCGTGGTCCGCCGCGGCCGGATCGTCGCCCAGGAGCGCGCGCCTGCGCTCGCGCCAGCTGTCGCCGTTCACAGTCGCACCTCCAGGTATCCGCGCGCCGGGGCGGCACTCTGCTCCGATGGTGAGCGGTCGGCCTGGTTGGGCAGCCTGCAGCGCTGCCACCAGTCGTCCCACACACCCCGCTGCGTGAAGTATGTCCGCTCTTCAGGCGTGAAGCGCTCCGGCTCGAAGATGTGGGCAACCGGCTGGTACCCGATGCGGAGCGGGGAGACGCCGAACTTCTCCCTCATTCTGTCCCGACTCTGGAAGGCAGTGGTCAGCCATTTGGAGCCGGGTCTGCCGCGTACCGCACGCTCGGCCCGGGTGTCGATCAGGAGTGTCGCGTCGATGTTCCCAGGGTCGGTTTTCGTGCTGACGAAGCTGCCACCGAGCCATATCCGGTGGACCAGCGGAAGGCCGGCAAGGACGCGTGCGTACGTGTCCTCCAGTGTGAGGAAACGATCGACATAGCTGAGTAGGCCGTCCCACAGCGCTGTGCGGGTCGCGGAGTCCTGAAACTCCCGCGCGCTGACCAGCATGGACTCTGCTTCGTCGAAGGAGACCGAGTACCGGCCCAGGGGGAGGAATCCGTTGGCGGCGAAGGTGGGCGGCACATGAGGTCCTGTCGGGTGTCAGGTGTAGGAGCGTCGTCACATCGGTCGGGGCCGGGGAGGTACGGGTCATCCTGCCCGAGTGGCTTCGAGGGCATCAGCGGTTTCGCGTAGCTGCTCCCTTGACGTGCATCCCTGGCAGTTGCGGGGGTCGGGGCCGCGATAGCCGCGGTCGCAGGTGTCGCAGTTGCGGAGGGGGTAGCGGACGGGCGGGGGCGGTTCGGGGGCGCGGAACGGCGGCAGGGGCGGGAGCTGCGCGGTGAGGCGGTGGCCAGGAGGGCGGCCGGGCGGCGCAGGGGCTCCGGTGGCAGGTCGCTGGTCAGGGCGTGGCGTACGGCGGTGGGGGTGAGGTCCCGCTCCAGCCAGGCGGCGACGCCGGGGGCGAGGTGTTCGGCGTCGGCGGCGGAGAGGAGGAGACGGGGGTCCGCGCGGCGCAGGCCCATGAGGACTTCGGTGGCCGTCTGGAGCAGGGCGGGGGAGGTGTACGCGGGCTTCGGTACGGCGGGGAGGGCGCGGGGACGTGCGGGTTTCTGCTGCGGGGCGGTGGCCGCGCGGCGGGCCGGGGGCTTGGGCGGGGCCGCTTCGGGTGTCTCGTGGTCACGGGTGCGCTGCCGGCTCGGCTGGTTGCAGGAGACGGTGCGGGTGACGATCCGGCCGGTCTCGGTGCGTTCGCGGGTTCGGCGCAGGTAGCCGTGGGTCTCCAGCTCGCGCAGGGCGGCGGCGATCCGGGTCGGGCCCTCGGGGAAGCGGGCGGCGAGGGTCTTGATGTCGACGGGGGCGCCGGTGGGGACCGACTGGATGTACACCGCCAGCCCGATGGCCAGCCCCGACAGCGCGGGGTGCTGGGCGAGGTGGTTGCCGATCACCGTGAAGCGGGTGGTGTGGCGGGTGTTGTCGTGGATGACGCCGCCGGGGTGCGCGTTCGCGTGCGAGCGCTGGGTCCGCCGGTGCGGGTGGTTTTTGCCGCCGTTACGGGACTGGGCGTGCGGGCGCACGCTAGTGTTTTGGGTGTCCATCGGGAAGGTCGTGTCTTCCTTGGTGGTCAGGCCCTCGCACTGGGATTGCCGTCCCGGCGAGGGCCGTTGCATGTCTGGGGTTGTTTCGTGCCGAGCTGTGCTGCTTGCTGCTCGGTGTTGCGCTGAGCGTAGGGCAGACAACCGGTGCCGAATCCAGCTCAGTTGGTGATGTTCACTCGGGGGAGTGAGCGTGCGCCGTGGGCGGGAGGGGTGGGGCTTGGTGCGGTTTCTTTCCCTCTCGTGGTCCTTGGGTCAGATCGCCGACGGCACCGGAACACACGTGGTCGTGCTCCGGTGCGTGTGCCGTTTCCGCAGGTCAGGCGCGCGGTAGGTCGAGCTCCGCCCATACGGTCTTGCGGGGGACCGGCCCGAGCTTCACGCCCCAGCGGTCGGCGAGGGCGTCGACGAGGAGCAGGCCGCGTCCAGACTCGGCGTCGGGGGCGGGGGGACGGCGGCGCGGGAGGTCGTCACCCCGTGTGTCCGTGACCTCGATGCGGAGGGTCGCGGGACGGGCCAGCAGGGCGAGGCGGAAGTCGCGTCCGGGGAGCCGGCCGTGGGTGGCGGCGTTCGCGGCGAGCTCGGCGACGAGGTGTGCGGCGGCCTCGGTGACGCGGTGGGGCAGGTCCCGGGTGCGCATCCAGTCCGAGGCGAGCAGCCGGGCGAGGCGGGCACCGCGGGGTGTGGGTGACAGGAGCACGCTGAAGTGGTCGGCGGGCGAGAGAAGTTGGGTGGACTTTTCGCTGTTCACGTGACTGAGCGTGGCCGTGCGCGCCTACCGTGAACAGTGACAGGGCTGATACGTAGGGTGACTGTCCGGGGCGTGTCGGCTGTTGTCGGAGCCGTCGGAAACGGGCCTACAGGTAAGGGCGTTACGGCACGGCGGTACGACGGAGGGGTGCGGTATGTCGGTGGACGGTGAGGTGGTACGGCTCCGGACCGAGGCGGATGAGCCGGGGTGGGAGGTGGACCCGGAGGACGAGTGGGGCATGGCCGTACTCGCCACGGTGGGCAGGCAGTTGAGGCTGCGGCGGGAGTCGGCGGGGATGCGGGTCGCCGACTTCGCGGTGGCGGTCGGGTACGGGGAGGACCTGGTCTACAAGGTCGAGGGTGGGAAACGGATTCCTCGGCAGGAATACTTGGACAAGGCCGACGAGGTGCTGGGCGCGGGCGGACTTGTCGCGGCGGCCTGGGAGGACGTGAAGAAGGTCCGGTATCCAAAGAAGGTTCGGGAACTGGCCAAACTGGAGGCGCAAGCGGTAGAGATCGGCATCTACGAGAGCAACGGCATTAACGGACTCTTGCAGGTCCCCGACCACGCACGCGCCCTGTTCGAAGCCATGCAACCTCCTTACTCCCCAGACGAGGTGGAGCGGATGGTGGCCGCGCGTGCGGCTCGTGCGTCGATCTACGAGCGTTCACCCGCGCCCGCGCTCAGCTTCGTCCTGGAAGAGGCAGCCCTGCGCCGTCCGATCGGGGGCACAATGGTGTTGCGCCAGCAGCTTGAACGTCTGTTGGAGGTGGGTCGGCTGCACAACGTCGTTCTTCAGGTGATGCCGTTGAGCTGCGAGACCCACTCCGGCATGGACGGCAGGATCGAGCTGCTGAAGTTCGCAGACGGTTCAGCAGTGGGCCGCTCCGATGGCGCCTTCAACGGTCGGCCGACCTCGGAGCCCAAACACCTGCGCATCCTTGAGTTGCGGTATGGCACCATCCGGGCTCAGGCCCTCTCGCCACGGGAGTCGCTGACCTTCATCGAACAACTGCTGGGAGAGACATGATCCGCAAGACGACTGCCGGGGACGCCTGCGAGCGGGCATGGTTCAAGAGCAGCTACAGCAGCGGTAATGACGGCAACTCCTGCGTCGAGCTTGCTCTCACCCCCGGCACCGTGCACGTCCGTGACTCCAAGAACGCCGACGGCCCCCGGTTGGCGCTCACGCCCACCGCGTGGGCAGACTTCGTGGCCTACGCCTCGGAAGGCTGACTCAGCAACGGCACGCGCCCGCCACCTGGTTGTCACTGGGAGCGGGGCGCGTCGTCGTGCGGCTCAGAACAGCGCGTCGGGGTTAGGGAAGAGGGCGTCGTCGGCGAAGTCTTCGGTGGCGCGCTGAGGGCTGCGCGCAGCGGCCCACCCTTTCGCCTTGGCCTTACGGGCAGCGGACCTCCGCCGCTTGGCCTCAGGAGTGTGCTCGCCTCGCTTGACTTCCTCCTCGTACCGCTTGTGGTTTAGCTGAAGCAGGAGGTCTAGGATCTTGATTTGAGCCTTCGAGGACATGGTGTAGCGCGTACCGCGCCGGGTCTCGTGGAAACCGTACTCAAGATCTACGTCCCAGCCGTAGCTAGCCAGCACGGCGTGGTCGATCCGCCGGTGAATTTCCCTGAGCTTGACGATGTCAGCGGTGGACTCCTTGGGTGAGTGAATGCTCTGAGACAGCGGAGTTAGGGCGAGCCCAACGCGCTTCTGCACGGCTTCCAACTCGTTGCCAAGGTCCGCAAGTTCCTCATTTAGTTCGGGGAGTGGCAGAGGTGCACAGCAAGTAGTCGGGGTGTACACGAGGTCAGCAGTTCTAGTGGCCCCGTACTTAACGGTCCACCAAAACTGGAACTCGCTACTACGGAATGCCAGTTCGGCGTAACTTTGAGTGGGGAATACCACTAGCTTCTGATCGAATACCGAATTTTTTGGGAGCATCGCGGGCAGTTGTGTGCTGCTGGTCTGGCAGATAGCGATCACCTGGTCTAGGTGATCGATCGACTCGTAGAGTTCAATGGTCGGACGGGTGAAGCACCACCAAACTTCTCTGCGCCGCTTGTCTGTGTTCGTTGACCGTTCTGGCTTTACCTTTTTTTCCACGATGGCGAACGGTCCCTCGTATTGAGTTGCTGCCTCCTGCGACCAGTCTCGGAAGTTGATAACCCAGCGGGGTGCCGGTTCTCCAGTTCGCTGATTCAGATCATCGCCGTTGTAATATGGAAACAGGACGTCTTTGTTCTTGCGGTCTTCCTCGATCAGTGCTCGTGCCTGATCGGGGCTAAGGATGAACCCCTTCCCTAGTAGATTCGATCCCTGAAAAGCCTTTGCTTCATTGGCCGCCAGCGGTTGGGTCTTGCCGACTACCTGAGATCGAGCGGTCAGCAGAGGCGTGATGCCGTCGACTGGCTTGTTATCCAGGAGAACAGCTTCGCTTGCCCTGATGCTCCGAGATAGCCAAATGAGCGCGACCTCGACGTGGGCTGTACCAGGCCACGGCTGGGACTTAATAGCGCGATTTATGATCCAGTTTTTCGACGTCGCCTGTTCGAGACCTACCGCACGGGTGGGTCCCTGGGCGATGGTTTTCGTCGCAATGATTCCCGTGCGATTTTCCGGGGCGAGGTCCAGGTTTCGGAGTAGGAAGTATGCGCACAGATCCGCGCTACCGCGCTGTCCGCCTCCAACTCGGTTGACAAGGTACTCGCGATAATCCTGGCCGAGGGGCCCTGAAATCATTAGCCCCCCTACGAACGGCGGATTCCCCACCACCGCATCAAACCCGCCAGCAGTCCCCACCCCCATAACCTCCGGAAACTCCAACGGCCAATGCAGCGGCCGAACAGCCTCCGCCCTCGGCCCCTTCAGCCACCCCTCCACGATCCCCCGCGCCCGAACCGCAGCCTCCTCGGCCCCCGGACCCTCCTCCAGCGCGGTAGCCACCAGCCCCGCCACCGCCTCCAGCCGGTTCCGGTAGGCCCGTGACTTCGCGTCCTCCTTGGCGTCCCGGAACCGCGCAGCTCCGCGCGCCCCGCCCACGTTCTCCTCGCCGGAGATGTCGGACGCCTCCTCGTCGGAGATGCCCTCCGCAGCCAGCGCGGCGCCCACCACCGCATCCGCAGCCAGCCGCAGCTTGCCGCTCAACGCCTCCGCCTTGACCAGCAGCTGGGCCTTGTCGCGGACAACCCGAATGTCGCTTACCGGCGTCGACTCGATCTTCCGTCGAAGCTCAGCCGCCTCCGACAGCAGCGTCTCCGTGCGGTCCAGCGCTCGCGCCACCTCCGGGCTCAGCTGCCTGTCCTGCCACTCCAGGTGGAACGCCTTGAGCTGGCGTACGTCGATGACCCCCACCAACGAGTCCCCGCACCGCAGCGCATGGTCGAGGAACGAGAACGGGCGCCCCTTCGCCAGCGTGACCAACCACAGCGACAGCTTGGCCAGTTCCACCGCCATGTGGTCGCGGTCGACGCCGTACAGGCACCGGTCGGCCACCAGCCGGCGTGCGATCTGGTGCAGCTGCTCGTGGTCGTCGCGGTCGACGTCCCGGGCGATCTCCGGCGGGAGTTCCGGTTCGCGGAGCCATGCCTCCACCACCCGGTCGGACAGGTACCGACAAGCAGAGACCAGGAACGCGCCCGAGCCCATCGCCGGGTCCAGGATCCGCAGCTTCAGCAGCTCGTCCGCCGACTTGGCCTTCCAGACGCCCGGTTGCGCGCCCTCCGCCGGGCCGGGCGAGTAGCACAGCGGCGCGAGTGTGTGCTCGACGATCTCCTCGGCTAGCGCCTTCGGCGTGTAGTGCGTGCCGGTGTCGCGGCGGTTGCCGGAGCGGACCACGACGACCGAACCGGCCGGCCACACCTTCGGCTCGCCGCGCAGGTCGATGCCGTACAGGCCGGAGAACGCCGCCGCCCGCTCCACCAGCGGCGCGTCGTTGCCGCAGGCGGTCTCCAGCTCGGCCGGGATCGGGCCGGACTTCGTCTGCGCGGCCGTCACCGTCGCCGGCTTGGTACCTGCCGCGGCGGCTACCTCGTCCGCGAGGGTCCCGGCCGCCGCCCACTCCTCCAGGCGGGCCAGCGGCAGCACCGCCTCGTACTTCTTGTCCCGCCCGAAGGAGACGCCCACGTACGGCTCGTCCGCCCAGCGGCAGCCGTACTCCAGCAGACCCTCGTAGACGTGGCCGATCTGCTCGACGTCCAGGCCCTTGTAGGACAGCCGCTCCTTGCCCTTGAAGCCCTTGCGGGAGCGCAGGGTCAGGAGGGCGTCGAGGATCTCGAACACGACCCGGTCGGTGACCTCGGCGTCTACCAACCACGGGAAGCGGGACGGGTCGAAGAGGGAGCCGCCGTACGCGGGGATCCACAGCCGGTCGTGTGTGCAGCCGCCGTGGATAGCGGCGAACACGGCGAGCAGACGCGGCCAGGTCGCCCCGACGCTGTCCGCGAGTTCGTCGCCGTGCAGGCTCCTGGAGGTCTCGAGTTCCTGGTGGAGGGGGCCGACGGCGTACGCCTCGTCGTAAAGCTCATCCCCGGCGGGCAGCAGCCGCTGCTCCTCCGCGTACAGGAGGAAGACCAGGCGCATCATGACGGTCAGGGCGCCCTCGTACACGTCCTTCGCCGGGACGCCGTTGAGGATCCGGCCGCTCTCCTCCCGGTCGAGTCGGGACAGCTCCGCCACCAGCAGGGAGACAGCCTCGCGGACCTGGCGGCCGAGGGTGTCGGTGACGTCGGACTGGGCGTCGGCGGTGCGCGCGAAGAGGCCCGCCGTCGAATCGGACGGCTTGCCGTCGGTGTCCACCGGCGGGCGTGCCACGCGGCCGGCGGTGAGCAGGCTCGCGAAGGCGCGGGCGAGGATCGGCTCCTCGGACCACAGGTCCGCGTCGAAGACGGCGACGGTCGTCGCCTCCTTCGGGCGGGCGTGGACCAGCGCCCACTCGCGGCCGTTGGTGAGCAGCGCCAGCGGCACGTTCCGTGCCCGGCACAGGTCGGCGGCGCGGTCGGCGAGGCCGGGCCGGTCGCCGTGCGGGCGGGTGAGGGAGCCGCCCCAGTCGTCCGTACGGAAGAACAGGGCGCGGGGGGCGAGTCCCGACTGGCCGGGGCCGAGCAGGACCGCGTCCGGGGTGTTCGCGCCGGCGCGCAGCGACTCGGGGATGGCCGCGCCCTCATGCAGACCGGGGGCACGCCAGCCGAGCAATGCGGTCAGGACCAGCCGCTCCCAGGAGGGACGCAGCAGGTCCGGGTCCTCCTGGACCTCGGCCCATGCCTGCCGCAGCCGCGCCCGGGTGTCGTCGGGGATGGTGTCGAGGCCCTGCGGGAAGGCCTTGACCAGCTCCGGCAGCGAGATGAACGGGCCGTCGGGGCGCAGCAGCCGCAGCCAGTCCTCGTGCTGCTCGGCGGGGGTGGGGACCGAGCCCTTCGGCGGAAATTTCTTCCGTGCGGCGGGGGCGGCGGTCGGCATCAGCGGTTCTCCTGGCGGGCGGTGGCGGCGAGGGGCGAGAGGGAACGGGGCACGAGGAAGGTTACGGCGACCGGGAACCAGCGGGGTGACGGATCGGCCCAGCGGCGGCGCAGGGCGGCGGTCTCCGTCTCGATCACCTCCGGCAGCCGCTTCCAGCGCTCCTGCAGCGCCTCGCGGTCGGCGTCCAGCTGGCGCCGTTCGTCGTCGATCTCGAACAGCGACTTCTGCTCCCAATACTCCGTCTGGTCCAGACGTTCGCGGATCGACTGCCTCAGATCCTCCAGGACCGCCCGCATGCCCTCCACCTCCTCCTCGCAGCGCTTGGTGAGCAGGGTTTCGAGGGAACGGAAACGCCGGTTGGCGTGATTGTTCAGAGCACGAGCGAGAGGTTCGTCCAGTCTCTCCCACAGGTCGGTGAGTTCGCCGCGTACACCGTCCGCCGGGAGTTCGTCCGTCGCAGCCGCAAGCCACGCCTCGACGTCCTCCTTCTTCGCCACCGACAGCTTGCCGTCGTCGATCAGTCCGCCCGACGCGATCACCTCCTCGTGCAGGCGGGCGCCACCGCTGCCGGTGATCACCACCCGGCCGTGGGCGACCAGAGCGGGCTGCCGCAGCACGCCGTCCGGTACCACGCGCGCGGTCACCCGGGACAGCTTCGCCAGTCCTCTGGTCCGCCACAGCTGGGCCCGCAGCAGCCGCAGGCACATCTGCACCAGCCGGTGGCCCAGGTGCAGGTGCACCACGTCCGTACGGTCACGGGCCTCGGCGTCGTCGAAGACGACCGGGCGCTCCTTGCCGGTGAGGGGGTGCCGCAGGCCGTCGTTGCGGGCCCGCGCCCAGGCGCCGGTCAGCTCCGGGAGCCGGAAGCAGCGGGCGCCGAGCTTCGGCTGGGGGTCGGGGACCTGGGTGAGATCCCTGCCGGGGCCCAGCAGCAGTCCGGTGCGGACGACCCGTTCGACCGTCTCGGGGCTGAGGTGCAGCTCCTGACGGCTGCCCGCCAGCGCGTCCACCAGCCGTTCCAGGTCCCGGGCCAGGTCCCGTTCGACCTTCAGGACGGCCTTCCCGGACCGCTTGGTGATCTCGGCGTCGGCCGTGGTCCAGCTGGAGCGGCGGCCCAGCATCTTCTGCTCGACCTGGGCGGCGATGATCTCGCCCGCGCTGCCCAGGTCCTCGCGGATCCGCTCGGTCTTGCGGGCGGCGACGGCGAGGAAGTGCAGCTCGTCCTCCAGGGCGCCGTCCTCGTAGCCGGAGTCCGTGGCGAAGTCGTGGGCCGGGTCGAAGCCCTGCCAGCCCCTGGGCACGAAGTGGAACACGTCCACCTGCTCGGCCTTCTGACCGTGTCGGTCCACCCGGCCGTTGCGCTGCTCCAGGCGGTTCGGGTTCCACGGGATCTCCCAGTGCAGCACCCGGTGGCAGTACGCCTGGAGGTTGATGCCCTCGCTGGCCGCGTCGGTGCCGAGCAGGATGCGGACGGGCGAAAGGTCGGGGCTCTCCTGGAAGACCTGCTTGACGTGCTCGCGTTCCTCGCGGTCCTGGCCGCCGTGCAGCTGGGCGATCCGGTCCGCCGGGTATCCGGCCGCCAGCAGCTGCCCGTACAGCCAGCGCTGGGTGTCGCGGTACTCGGTGAAGACGATGACCCGCTGGTCCTCCCAGTCGCCCTTGGGTCCGGCGGGGCAGACGATCTCGTCCAGCCACCGACGGAACCGGTCGAACTTGGCGTCCGGGCGCTTGCCGGCCTCGGCCGCCCAGGCGTCCAGCTCCTTCAGGAGGGTGTGCTCGCGGTTGGTCAGCGTGCGCATCGCCTGCCGGGCGGCGGTCAGGGCGCGCTCGGCCGCCTCGGCCTGCTCCTGCTCGTCCGCCTCATCGGCCTCGTCGACTCCTTCGATCAGGGGCCGCAGCACGCGCACGCTCGGGGCGGGCGCCTCCTCGGCGGTGTCGCGCCGGGACGTCATCGTCTTCAGGTGCGTGGCCACCGTCTCCGCGAAGGCCTTGGGCGACGACAGGAAGCGCTTCTTCAGCAGTGTCGTCACGAAGTCGGCGGCCGCCCGGCCCGCCTTTCCGCCGTCCTGGTCGCCGCCCCTCAGCCGGGCGTACTCGGCCAGCTTGGCGTACGCCTCCCGCGTCTCGTCGCTGTGGTCGATCTCCAGCGCGTGCGGCACGCGCCGCGGGAAGCGGGGCTTGCCGTTCCACAGCGGGGGCAGCTCGGATTTCATACGGCGCACCATCACGCGCCTGAGCTGCTCGTCGGTCGGCTTGATGCCGACCGCGAACCGGTTGGGGTCCAGCATCTCCAGGAGGGCGGTGAAGGAGTTGAGGAAGCCGTTGTGCGGGGTGGCGGAGAGGAAGAGCCGGTGCTCGCAGTGGGGAGCCAGCAGCTTCACCGCCTGGGTGCGCTGGGAGTCGACGGCGTACCGACCCGTTCCGGACGGGGCGCAGGTGTGCACCTCGTCCACCACCAGCAGGTCGAAGGCGCGCGGGTAGTCCGGGACCTGGGGCAGCACCTCGCGCAGCATCCGCAGCGGACGTTCGCGCTTGAGCCAGTCGATCGAGACGATCAGCCGCGGGTGGTGCGTCCACGGGTTGGCGTAGGGAGTCGTCGCCCGGCGCAGCTCACGCAGCATCTTCGTGTCGACGATCCGGAAGTCCAGGCCGAACTTGTCCCGCATCTCGTCCCGCCACTGAAGGGTCAGACCGGCGGGACACACGATCACCATGGACCGGGCGCGGTGCCGCAGCATCAGCTCCTGCATCACCAGGCCGGCCTCGACCGTCTTGCCCAGACCGACGTCATCGGCGATCAGCAGGTTCGTACGGGGCATGGAGAGGGCGCGGACCACCGGGTCCAGCTGGTAGTCCTGGATCTCCACGCCCGAGCGGAATGGGGCCTGGAGAGCGGTCTTGTCCGCGGAGGCGATGGCGCCCCAGCGCACGGCGTCCAGAAAGGCGTCCAGTCGGCTGGGGTCGTCGAATCCGTTCTCGGGGGACGGCAGCTCGTAGGCGTCGTGGACGTCCGTCGCCTGCTCCAGCTCCCACACGACCCGTAGCTCCTCGTCCCGGCCGTCGCTCTCCAGGGACGACAGCTTGACCAGGTGGGTGGGGGTCGCCTCGGCGGCGCGCGCCGGGTCGTCGCTGGCGGCGGTGGAGCGGACGACGTCGGTGACCACCCAGGGGCGGTGGCGGACCGTGACGCGTTGACCGGGTGCCGGTACCGGTGCGCTGGATGTCTCCGGATTGGCCGACTGCGTGATCATCTCGCTCGTCCCCCCAGCTTTCACAGACATCCCCTTCCCGGCGGTCGTAAAAGTCTAGGTGCGGAGTGGGCGCAGACACCCCGGTTGGACCGATCTGCCCGGACCGTTCGAGGCGACGGTGAAGAGGCCCGGAAACAAGTCGTCTCCGGGCCTCTGCGCGCCAGGGGTACGGCCTATGGCCCTGGCTTCTCGCCATCACAGGGAGGGGAGGGCGCCCTACCGCCTCTGTGGATGGCCGGTGCCGCCTACTGCTCCTCGCCGCCGAAGCGCTCCTTGTACGCCTCCAGGTCCTCGTCCGTCAGCTTGGCGAACAGCACCGGCGGAACCGTGAACGGGGTGCCGGCCGGAACCGTGGCCAGGGCCTTCGCCTCGTCCGCGGTGACCCAGGCGGCGGTGTCGTCGGGCAGGGAGAACGCCTCGCGCATGACCTTCGCCGTGGCCGGGATCAGCGGCTCGGAGACCACCGCGTACAGGTGGATGAGGTTCATCGCCGTACGCAGGGTGAGGGCAGCGGCGTCCTTGTCCGTCTTGATCTGCAGCCAGGGGGCCTTCTCCTCCAGGTAGGAGTTGCCGGCCGACCACAGGGCGCGCAGGGCCGCGGCGGCCTTGCGGAACTGCAACGCCTCCATGTGCTCCTCGTACTCGCCGAGCAGCCGGGCGATCTCCTCGCCGAGGCGGGCCTCGGCCTCGCCGGACTCGCCGCCGGCCGGGGCCTCCTCGCCGAAGCGCTTCTTGCTGAAGGACAGCACGCGGTTGACGAAGTTGCCGAGGGTGTCGGCGAGGTCCTTGTTGACCGTGGCGGTGAAGTGCTCCCACGTGAAGGACGAGTCGTCCGACTCCGGGGCGTTGGCGATCAGGAAGTAGCGCCAGTAGTCGGCGGGCAGGACGTCCAGCGCGTGGTCGGTGAAGACGCCGCGCTTCTGCGAGGTCGAGAACTTGCCGCCGTAGTACGTCAGCCAGTTGAAGGCCTTGACGTAGTCGACCTTCTTCCACGGCTCGCGCACGCCCAGCTCGGTGGCCGGGAACATCACCGTGTGGAAGGGGACGTTGTCCTTGGCCATGAACTCGGTGTAGCGGACGGGGTTCTCACCCGAGTCCGCGTCGTACCACCAGGACTTCCAGTCCCGGTTCTCCGGGTCCTGGTCGGCCCACTCCTTCGTCGCGCCGATGTACTCGATCGGGGCGTCGAACCAGACGTAGAAGACCTTGCCCTCGGCGGCCAGCTCCGGCCAGGTGTCGGCCGGGACCGGGACACCCCAGTCCAGGTCACGGGTGATCGCGCGGTCGTGCAGGCCCTCGGTCAGCCACTTGTGGGCGATGGAGGAAGCCAGTTGCGGCCAGTCCTTGTCGTGCCGGGCCACCCACTCGCGGACCTCGTTCTCCAGCTTCGACTGCAGCAGGAAGAGGTGCTTGGTCTCGCGGACCTCCAGGTCGGTCGAACCGGAGATCGCGGAGCGCGGGTTGATCAGGTCGGTCGGATCCAGGACACGGGTGCAGTTCTCGCACTGGTCGCCGCGGGCCTTGTCGTAGCCGCAGTGGGGGCAGGTGCCCTCGACATAGCGGTCCGGGAGGAAGCGGCCGTCGGCCGGGGAGTACACCTGGCGGATCGCCCGCTCCTCGATGAAGCCGTTCTCGTTCAGCTTGCGGGCGAAGTGCTGGGTGATCTCGCGGTTCTCCGGGGAGGAGCTGCGGCCGAAGTAGTCGAACGCGAGCGCGAAGCCGTCGTAGACCGCCTTCTGGGCGTCGTGCGCCTGGGCGCAGAACACGTCGACCGGGAGACCCTGCTCCTTCGCGGCCAGCTCGGCGGGCGTGCCGTGCTCGTCCGTCGCGCAGATGTAGAGGACGTCGTGGCCGCGCTGGCGGAGGTACCGGGAGTACACGTCCGCCGGGAGCATGGACCCCACCATGTTGCCCAGGTGCTTGATCCCGTTGATGTACGGAAGGGCGCTGGTGATGAGGTGTCGAGCCATCGTGGCTGCTCCCAGGTCGCTGCTTTTCTGCGGTTTCGAACCTTGAAATCGTAGCCGACATGGGTGGGCCGCCCGCTTCCCGTTTTGCTGGGTGGAAAGGGGCGGCCCGGGCACTACGGACGGTTACGGCCGCCAGCCGCTCAGTACGCCCTCGTACAGCTCCGTGTCCGTCAGCTCGCGGGGGGTGGGACCCGCGTGGAAGAAGGACGTGTTGCCGGTCTTCAGCTTGCGCAGGTAGTCGAAGGCCTTGCTGTCGTGCTCGCCGAAGGCGACGAAGGAGAAGAAGACGGCCGGGTGGGTCTGTGCCGCACCGGTGAGGGCCTGGGTGGCGGGTGTCTTCGCGTCCGGGGCGCCGTCGGTCTGGAAGACGACGAGGGCGGGCGTGCCGGGAGCGGCGTTCTTCTCGTAGTGGGCGAGTACGGCCTCCACGGCGGCGTGGTAGCTGGTACGGCCCATGCGGCCGAGGCCGGCGTGGACGTCGTCGATCTTCGTCTCGTGGTCCGGGGCGAGGGCGAGGTCGGCGGTGCCGTCGACCTCGGTGGAGAAGAAGACCGTGTGGACCGTGGCCTCGGGGTCCACGTGCGCGGCGAGGGCGAGGGTCTGGTCGGCGAGGGCCTGGGCGGAACCGTCCTTGTAGTACGGCCGCATGCTCGCGGAGCGGTCGAGGACGAGGTAGACCTTGGCGCGGGTGCCGGTGAGGTCGGTCTTCTTGAGGCTGGCCGCGGCGGCCCTGTAGGCGGTGGCGAGGGAGGGGGCGCGGGACCTGACCTTGGTGAGGGGGATGGCGGGGGTCTTCTTGGCCGGGTCGTCCTGCGGGGTGGTCGGTGCTTCGGCCGTCGGCTGCGGTTCGGCCGCCGGTTCCGCCTCGGCCGTTGCCTCCGGTTCGGTCGCCGGTTGCGTCTCGGCTTCGCCTTCGGTCGCCGGTTCCGCCTCGGCCGTTGCCTCCGGCTCGGTCGCCGGTTGCGTCTCTGCTTCGCCTTCGGTCGCCGGTTCCGCCTCGGCCGTTGCCTCCGGCTCGGTCGCCGGTTCCGCCTCGGCTTCGCCTTCGGCGCCGGTGTTCCCACCCGCACCACCCGTGCGGCTTTCGTCGTCGGCCGCGGGTGGCCCCTGCGGGGCGTCCTCGCCGTCGGCTGCCTGCGGGACGGTCGCTTCTGCGGTTTCCGGCCCAGCGGGTTCCTCGGCTTCGGGCTTCTCGGCGGTCGGCTGTGCGGCCTCGGTCGGTTCTTCGGCACCGGGCTTCTCGGCGACCGGCTGTGCGGCCTCGGCGGGCTCCTCCGGTCGTGTCTCCTCGGCGACCGGCTGCTCGGTCTGCGTCGGCTCCTCGGGGCGTGCCTCCTGCGTCGTCGGCTCCTCGGGCCGTGCCTCCCGCGCCGTCGGCTCCTCGGCCTCGGCGAGCTCCTTCGGCTCCGACGGGCGGGGGACCTGGACGTTCTCGAAGGCCGCTGTCACCAGGTCGTGCTCACCGGGGGACGAACGGCGCGGTTCGGGAACGGTGGGGGTCGGCTCCTCGGAGGCCGGGGCTTTCGGCGTCTCCGCGGCGGGCGCCGGGATTTCCGGTGCCGTCGCGGTGGGGGCCGGGTCTTCCGCGGCCGTCGCAGACGTGGTGGACGGTTGCGTCGGGTGGCGGTCCGCACCCTCTGCCTCGATGGCACGTCCCTTGCGGGAGCGGCTGAATGCGTTCCGCAGGAGAGTGAGAATGCCCATGTGCGCAACCCTTCGCGTGCGTGGATGCCCGATGATCCCTGGCCAGGACGGACACGTAAGGTTAGCGAAGCGCTCAGTGGGGGGAAGCGATCGACCGGGCCGCTGCGACTTCCTGGCGGAGTGGTTCCAGGACACTGCCCGCGGGCCCGGTGAGATCGGTGCGTACCGGAGTGAGGATTTCCGCGTCGCGCACCCCCTCCGACAGCTCGCGGAGCTGGAGCGTGATCTGGGCGATCTCAGCCGTGGAGGGCGGCGTCGCCCCGTGCCGCACCCGGACCCGGGCGGCCGTCGTGGCGTCGACGATCCGCTCCACCGCGACGACCAGCGGCCACCAGGCGGCGGCGCGGCGGCCGGTCGGCGGGGGTTCGGTCAGGGCCCGCTGGAACTCCGTACGGATGACCGAGAGGTCGCGGTAGAGGCGGCGGCGCGTACGTGCCCGGGCGGCGGGGTCGGCGCCGGTGCCGGTGGCGAACGCCGTCTCCACGTAGGCCGCCGTGTCCGCCACCGCGTCCGCCAGGCGGTCGCCGACGCGGGTGCGCCAGCTCTCCGGCCACAGGAGGTACCCGGCCGTCAGGGCGATCGCGCAGCCGAGCAGTGAGTCCGTCAGGCGCGGCAGGAGAAGGGCCGTGCCCAGGTGGTTCAGGATGTCGGACAGGAGCAGGATCACCGGGGTGATCGCCATCGTCTGGTGGCCGTAGCCTCGCGGGGTCAGTGCCGGGATCAGGGGCGCCAGAACCAGCATCGCCAGCACGTCCCACCAGCCCGTCGGGACCTCCGCCAGCACCAGCGCGGCGATCACCAGCCCCGCCACCGTGCCGAGGGCGCGCAGCAGGGCGCGGGAGAAGACCGAACCGAAGTCGGGCTTGAGGACGAAGGTGACGGTCAGGGCCACCCAGTAGGAGCGCGGGACCGGGATCAGGGACACGAGGGCCTGGGCGATGCCGATGCAGACGGCGAGGCGCAGGCCGTAGCGCCAGGAATTGGCGGAGAGCACGACGTTGCGGGCGGTTCGGGCGGTGCGGATGCCGAGGGCCGCGGGGCGGCCCAGGCGGTCGTCGATGCCCCGGGGGTCCACGTCGGGGACCGTGACGACCTCGGCCGTGTGGCGCACGGCGTGGTCCACGGCCCGGGCCGTCTCCGTCACGGGAACGGGGAGGTCCAGGGCTATCGGGCCCGTGTAACCGGTCTCCACCGCGTGCGACAGGTGGCGGACCGTCTCCGGGATCTGGGGCGGCAGCGGCCGGCCTGCCAGCTGGGCGGCGGGGGCGGCCTCCACCACGGGGGTGACGGCGTTCAACTGGGCGAGCAGCCGGGTGAGTTCGCGGCTGCGGCCGTGGTGGCGGGCGCGCCGGGCCAGGATCAGGTCGTAGGACTGGTTGAGGGACTGGGTGACCGCCCGGCGGGCCTCGTCGTACTCCTCGGTCCGGTCCGTGCCGGAGACGGCGAGGAGCGCGGCGACGGTGCGGTAGGTGGCGGCCACCGCCGCGCGTTCGGGCACGCCGGAGCGCAACGGCCAGGCCAGCAGGGCGAGGAGGAGGACCAGCAGGCCGCCTCCCGTCATCAGGGCCGGGGCCAGCCACCAGGGGCGCGGGAGCGGCAGGCCCGCGCCGACCACGCAGTTCAGCAGGAGGAGCAGACCCGAGACCGAGGCCACCGCGCCGATCGTCGAGATCATCCCGGAGACCAGGGCGGTCGCGGTCACGACGGCGACCGCGTACCAGCCGTGGTCGTACACCAGCGCGCCCAGGGTCACGCCGATCGCGCCGAAGAGCTGCGGGACGGCGATGTTGAGGATGCGCATGCGGTAGGCGTCGGCGGTGTCGCCGATGACACCGGACAGGGCGCCCATGGAGGCGAGGGCGCCGTACGCCGGGTAGCCGGTGACGAGGCCGACCGCCAGGGGAACGCTCATGCCCGCGGCGGCGCGGGCCATGGCGGCCTTGTTGACGGGGGCCTGCTGGGGGCGGAGGTTCCTCACCAGCCAGCCGGGAGGGGTGAGACCGATGGGGAACTCGCGCGACATGGGGTCATTATCGCCGGTCGGCTCCGGACCGTCCGGAGTCGTCCCCGGCCCGCGTCCTGCTCCACCCGGCTCATCGGCGCTGGTAGAGGACGAGATCCACGACGAGGGCGCGGTGGTCGCTGCCGGTGACGCGCAGGAAGCGGGCGCCGGTCGCGGTGAAGTCCCGGGAGAGCAGTACGTGGTCGATCTGGGCGCCGATGACGGAGGCCGTGCGCGCGGGCCAGCTCGGGGTGCGGCCGTGGCCGGCGAGAGGGGCGGCATCGGACAGACCGGTGTCGAGGATGCGGCGGAAGGCCGCGTGGTCCTGGGTGGCGTTGAAGTCGCCGGCGAGGATGGTGGGTGTGTGCGGATCGGCGGCGGCGAAGGCGCGGAGCCTGCCGAGTTCACGGTGCCACAGGCCGACCTGCCGGGGCAGCGGGGGCATGGGGTGGGCGAGTTGGATGCGTACGGGGTGCCCGTGCACGTCGGCGACGGCGCCGGGCATGCCCATCGTGCCGCGGACGCCCGCGGTGGGCCGGAGCGGGAAGCGGCTGAGAATGAGGGAGCCGTGCGAGCCGGCCGCGCGGACCGCCCGGCGGTATCCGTACGTCCCCGCGAAGTCCTTTTCCAGGGTGGCCTGGCAGGTGTACTCGCACTCCTCGACGAAGACGACGTCGGGGCGGCGGTCGCGGATCCACGGGACCAGGGCGGGGGTGCCGCGGCCGAACTCCACGTTGGAGGTCAGCACCCGCAGCGTGGTGACCGGTGGACCGCCGGGTTCGCCGGTGCGGCCGTAGGGGTCCAGGTACCAGGCGAGCACGCCGAGTACGGCGACCCCGCACACCAGTCCCGGCCACCAGCGGGCGAGCAGCGCGCACAGCAGGGCGAAGACGGTCGGCACCAGCAGCCAGGGCAGGAACGCGAGGAGCTGGGGAACGGGGGTGACGCCGTCGGTGTCGGCGGCCCGGCAGCCGGCCACCACGCCGACTCCGGCCAGCAGCAGTCCGGCACACCAGGCGCCGAGCCTGCGTCCGGGGCGTCGGTTCACGGGCCGAGCCTACGACCCGCTGTGCGCCGGGCGCCAGGAGATCCCGAGTGCCCGATTCGACTCGCCCGCACCCTTCGCATGGGGTGGGCGGTGCGGATGCCGTCGAGCGTGGAGGCGCCGGCGCCGGCACCGGCTCACGCATCCACAGGCTGGGGACGGCGCGGCGCCGAGTCGGGTGCCGGGCCGTCAGGTCTGGGCACCAGGCGGACCGAACGCCGCAGCCGGCGGGTGTGCGGTGTGGGTGCCGGGCCGTCAGGCCTGGGCCCGGCTGGGTGTCTGGGCTGGGGCGGGAGCCGCGGGGGACACCGGTGTGCCGGACGTGTGCCCGATGCGCACCAGGCGGACCGAACGCCGCAGCCGGCGGGTCAGCCACGCGGTCAGCGCCACGGTGAGACCGAGGCCGAGCAGCAGCCAGGAGACCGTGCGCAGGGTGCCCGTGAGGGCGTCGTACACCGCACCTGCCGCCGGGTGGGGGACGTCCGCGGGCAGGCCGGCGAGGCTGAGGCCGCGGCCGACGGCGACGGCCAGGGCGAGCAGCCCGCCGCCCAGGGCCGTGCCCAGCGCGGTCGCGGTGACGGCGCGGCGGCGGTGGACCGCCAGGGCGATGCCGGTCGCGGCGAAGGCGACAGCCGCCACCGGCAGCCAGAATCCTGCGACTTCGAGCACGTGGAAACCCTTCCGGAGTGGGACCAGTTCGCCCGCCGGGAGCACGGAGACCGCGGTGTGCTCCACCGGGATCCGCGCAGCGAGCGGCACATGATCCCGGGTCAGCTGACGCTTGACCTGGTCGGTGACGGGGGCGAGGTCGACGGTGACCGGGCGCCGGGCGCTGTCGTCCCCCTCGTCGCGCAGGGCGCGCAGGACCGCGTCGTGGATGACCCGGTTGCCGGTGTCCCAGGCCAGCCGGAAGGCCTCGGTCTGGGTGAAGGAGCGCACCGCGTCGCGTACGAACGGCCGGACGGAGCCGCCCGCCGGGCGGACGTCCAGGTGCTGGTCCACCGCCCGCATGATGCCGTCCCCGACGGTGTCCGCCACGGCCTCCCGTACGTTCGGGTCGGCGGCGAGCGGTGCCATCGTGGTGACGTACCGGCCCGTGTCGGCGAGCCCGTACGCCGCCCAGGCCGCCAGCGCGCCGAACGGCACGAGGAAGCAGGAAAGGGCGAGCAGTGCGGCCGACAGGGCGCTGCGGAGACGTGGGGGCACGCTTCCAGGCAACGGCCTGCGGAGCGCGGGCGCGAGCGGAGCGCGTGCGTTCGGGCGACGGGCCTCACCCCTTGACGGAACTGGGGTTTCCGCTCTCCGGTGGAGGGTTCGCCCGAACGGGTGTTTCCTGGTGTGGGGGAAGGAGGCCGGCGCTGAGCCGGGTGAGGGAAGCGGGGAACACACGGAGCGTGGGCTCCGGCCGGGACCCACGCTCCGTCGTCGCGCCGGGCGCGCTCAGTGGATCCGGCGCCCGGAAGCGTCCTCACGCGTGTAGTAGCGGTAGAAGAATCCGGCGAACGTGCACCCCGCGATGACCAGCGAGATCAGTACGGTCCGCCAGACCGAGTGCGGCGACTGGATGTACAGGAAGCCGAACGCGACGCCGGCGAACGCCGACCACAGCAGCGCGTGCAATTCCCGCGACATCCGCGGAGCCAGCGTCAGCAGGGCGATGCACACCACCGCGAACACCAGCGCGCTGATCCAGCCGAGCAGCATGTTCCCGCCGGTGATGGGGCCGCCCTGGCGGTTGTCTGCCGCGACCCAGTAGCCGTAGAGCAGGCCCAGCGCCACCGGGACGGCGATGTGGCCGATGCGGTGGCTGCGCTCGTCGAAGATGTCGGGCGGACGGGCGCGCCCGTAGGAAGCCCGTTCGCCGATCTCCGGCCGGCCGCCGGGACGGGTCGTACCGCCGGGCGCGGGTGCCGCTTGAGCCATGAGAGCACTCCTCTCTCCCTGCCCCCGCCTTCCAGAGCACACCTGGGGACAGGGCCTGGCAAGTCGGCCAGGAGGGTGACGGGTGCCCGGATGCGGCCGGTCCTCTCCCGTGCTTCGCTGGGAGGCGCCGAGAAACATGGAGGGCTGCCCGCCGTGACGGACGTGGAGTACGGCCGGCGGCGTCAGCTGCTGCGTGTGCGCGGCCGGAACGCCGTCTGGAGCGGCAGGCCCTGCACATCCAGGACATCGCCGAGACCACCCGCCGCACCGTGCTGCGCCCGCTGCCGCCGCGCTGGGGCGGTCTGGAGCACGCCGGCGTCTATCTGGCGGCCGAGGCCGACGCCCGGGTCGGCGGCGACTTCTACGACATCCAGCCCGGCCCGCACGGCACCCGCCTGTTCGTCGGCGACGTCCAGGGCAAGGGCCTCGGCGCGGTGGAGACGGCCGCCGCGCTGCTCGGTACCTTCCGTGAGGCCGGATACCACGAGAGGGACCTCGCGACCGTCGCCGAACGCCTGGAGACCCGGATGCTGCGGCACTGCCTGCACACGGCCGCCCTCGGCCGCGACGACGGCGACCGGTTCGCCACCGCCGTGCTGATCGGCTTCCCCGAGGACCCCGTGGAAGCCGTCGAGGTCGTCAACTTCGGCCATGAGGCCCCGCTCGCCGTCGGCCCGCACGGCGTCCGCGAGCTGCCCAGCGGGGACGGTCTGCCGCTCGGCCTGGGCGAGCTCGCGGGCGGTCTGCCGTCCGTGCACCGGGTGCCGTTGGCCGCCGAGGAGACCCTGCTGCTGGTCACCGACGGTGTCACCGAGGCGCGCGGCAGAAGAAGCGGCTTCTATCCGCTGACCCCGGACATCGCCGACGCGTTCGCCGCAGAACCGGGCCGGACCGAGCCCAAACGGCTGGTCCGCCGGGTACGCGACGGCGTCCTGCGCCACAGCGGCGGCCGCCTGGGCGACGACACCACGGTGTTCGCCGTGCGGCGGATCCACGAGGCGGGCGAAGGCGGCGAAGGGGGACGTTTGCTGTCCTGAGGCGCCGGTTTGCAGCCGCAGCGGTTACGGTGCTGGCTGGAGAGCCGACCAGGGTCGGCAGGGGGGGAGGGACGATGCCCGGAACCGTGCTGCTGCTCGCGGCCTCGCCGCTGGGGCGGGGACGCCTGGTGGACGCGGCCGGTGTGCTGCCGGTGCTGGCCGCCGTCGCCCCCGCCGTGCTGTCCGGCACCGAGACCGCCAACGTCGTCGAGCTCGCCGACCCGTTGGAGCCGCAGGCCGTGCTCACACGTCTGCGCGCCGCCGCGGCCGCGCCCGGACCGCTGACCGTGTACATCGCCGGACAGCTCCAGCTGGACCGCCGGCAGCGGCTGCCGCACCTGGCGCTGGCGCGCACCACCGCCGCCACCGTCCGCTACACCGCGCTGCCCTGGCACTGGATCCGGGAGGAGCTGCGGCTGCGCTCCGCCGCGGACACGGCGCTCGTGGTGGATCTGCACGCGAATGCGGAGGCCTTCGGCCAGGTCGCCGAGCGGGGACTGGACTGCGGTCCCAACGCCGCCGTGTACGGACGCGTCGCGCCCGCGCCCGGCCGGCGGGGCCCGGCCGAGCCGGCGTACATGAAGGCCGTGGCGACGCTGTTGCGGAGCGGTCACCGTCCGCCGCTCGCGGCGTTGCACGAGCAGGCGTCGGCCCGGGTCGCCGAGGCAGGCGCGGGCCGGGACCTGGTGCTGGCCGTGCCCGGCGGCTTCGCCCCCGGGCACCCGCTCGCGCATCCGCCCACCGGTCCCGGCCGGCCGGACGGGCGCTCCCGGAACCCGGTCGCCGACCCCCACGCCGTCATCAGCGCGGCCGTGCAGGCCGGGCGGCACGGAGACGCCGATCTCATCGCGGCCCGGCACGAGCAGCTCGCCGTACGCGCCCAGGGCCCCGCCTCAGACGAGGCCCTGCACTGGGCCGAGGTCCGTGCGGACCTCGCCATGTTCGCGGGGGACGCCGTGCGCAGCTGCCGGGCGTGGCTCGCGGTCGCCGGGGTGCGGCTGGCCGCGGGGCAGCCGGTGGACTCGCCCGCCGTGGAGGCGGCCGTCGACCGGGCGCACCACCAGTGGACCCGGATCAAGGACGCGGTGCCGGCCCGCGAACTGGGTGCCGCACTCGCGGAGTTGCGGTTCAGGGTGCCGGGGCGCCGGCAGGGTGCGCTGGAGAACGTCCAGCGGCAGCTGCGGCAGCTCCAGGCGGCACCGTAGGCCACGGCACCCTAGGCCACGGTCCCCGTTCGGTGCGCGAAGGTCGGGTCAGGCCGCGGACAGCAGCGCCAGGGCCCCGGAGACGAGCGTGCGCACGCCCGGGGCGATCGTGGACAGATCGGGGGCGAAGTGCGGGCTGTGGTTGCTCGGCACGGCCGCGAACTTCTCCGGAAGGCTGTCGCCCGGGGCCCGGTCCCACACCTCGGCGGGCGTGGTGGTGACGAACCAGTACGAGTACGGGATCGAGCCGAGCGCCAGCTCGGGGAAGTCCTCGCTGCCCATCGCCGGGCCCGGGTCGAACACCGTGCCCGCGCCGAAGACCTCCCCGTGCACGGCGGCGACCGAGGCGTCGGTGGCCGCGTCGTTGACGGTCACCGGGAAGGTGTTGCCGACGGTGACCTCCGGCTCGCGCGGGCAGCCGGCGGCCAGGCACTCGCCGTGCGCGATGCGCCGGACGGCCCCGAGCATCCGCTGCCGGACGGCCTCCGACTGACTGCGCAGATTCAGCGAGATCCGCGCCTGGGACGGGATGATGTTGTGCCGGGTGCCGGCCTCGATGCGGCCCACGGTCAGCACCGCGGACTCGCCCGCGGCGATCTCCCGCGAGACGACGGTCTGCAGCCGGGTGACGAGATAGGCGGCGGTGACGACCGGATCCACGGTCGACTCCGGACGCGAACCGTGCCCGCCCCGCCCGTGCACCACGATGTCGACGTCCGTCGCGGCGGACATGATCAGCCCCGGTGAGTGCGGGTACAGGCCCGCCGGGCCGGGGGCGGCATGCTGTCCGAGCAGGACGTCGGGCCGCCCGAACCGCTCGTACAGCCCGTCCGCGAGCATCCGGGTCGCGCCCTGCCCGGTCTCCTCGGCGGGCTGTCCGAGGACCAGCAGGGTGCCGTTCCAGGCGTCCCGCCCGGAGGCCAGTGCGCCGGCGGCACCCGCCAGCCAGGTGACGTGCAGGTCGTGCCCGCAGGCGTGCATCACCCCGTCCGTCTGCGAGGCGTACGGCAGCCCGGTCTCCTCCGGCACCGGCAACGCGTCCATGTCGGCCCGCAGCAGCACGGTCGGGCCGTCACCGTTGCGCAGCCGGCCCACGACTCCGGTGCCGCCGACGCCCTCGGTGGTCTCGAACCCGGCGTCCTGCAGCCGGCCCGCCAGCGTCCCGGCGGTGCGGTGTTCGCGCAGCGACAGTTCGGGGTGGCGGTGCAGGTCCCGGTACAGGTCCTCCAGGTCCGTCACCGGGAGGTCGGAGGTCAGGTCCAGGGCGGTACGGGCGGCGGCAGAGGTCATGGCCGCAGCGTAGGCCTGCGGCGGGGCGGGCGGGAGGGGCCCTCGGGCGGATCCCGGCGAGCGGGGAACGGCTGCTTGCGGTACCGCCCGGGTCAGGGCCGCGCCGGTTGCGTGCCGGGCGCCGCCTGCCGGGCCGGGGCGGCCGGTCCGGTGTCCGCCGCGTGGGCCGGGCCCGCGTTCGCCGCGACGAGCAGGGCCGCCGTGGCGATCACCGCGGCGGCGACGGCCCTGCGTGCGTTGGTGTTTCCGTAGGGTGCGGATGTACGTCCGGGCACGGCGACCTCGCAACACAACAGCGACGTATTAAGCAGACTTAATCCGCCGTTTAACCTAGGGGCTGCGCCGGGTCAACGGCAAGAGGTGCCAAGGGAGTTGGGGGGACCACAGGATGCACGAGCGGGACGATCCGGCGGTCATCGGACGGCGCGTACAGCAACTGCGCACCCAGCGCGGGCTGACCCAGCGGCAGCTGGCGGAGCCCGCCTACACACCCGCCTACATCTCCACCCTGGAGGCGGGCCGGGTGCGGGCCTCCGACGAGGCGCTGCGGCACATCGCGGGCCGGCTCGGCGTGGCGTTCGAGGAGCTGGCCGTCGGCCGCCCCGCCCATCTCGCCACCGACCTGCGGCTGCGGCTCACCGAGGCCCACCGGGTCCTCGCCGACGGCCGGGCCGAGGAGGCCGCCGGCCGGTACGCGGCGCTGCTCACGGAGGCCGAGACGCACGGGCTGGGCGCCGAGCAGGCCGGCGCGCTGATCGGGCTCGGTGAGTGCGCCCTGGAGACCGGCGAACTGACGCGGGCCCGGGAGTGCTTCGAACGCGCCGAGGCGCACCTCGCGGACGCGTCCCTCCCGGTGCGCGTGCCGGCCGTCCGCGGTCGCGCGGTCGCGCACTATCTGGCGGGTGAACTCCGGTACGCCGTCTATCTGCTGGAGTCCGCCCTCGACGAGCTGAACCGTGGCGGACTGCACGACCCCGACGCGCTGCTGCTGCTCTACGCCAGCGTCATCGGCCCGTACATGGACATGGGGGCGCACGCCCGGGCAGCCCAGGCCGCCGAGTTCGCGCTCGCCCTCGCGCCGCAGGCGGGCGACCCCGCGCTCATCGCCCGGATGCACCGCTCGGTGGCCCGCACCCTGATCGCCGAGGGCCGGGTCGCCGAGGCCGACGCCTCCCTCGCCAAGGCCGCCGAGCTGTACCGCCGGCTGTGCCTGCGCACCGAGCTGGCCAACTGCCACTGGATGCGCGGCTACATCTGCGCCCAGAACGGCGAACTGGAGCGTGCCGAGGCCGAGTTGCGCCAGGCGCACACCATGCTCGCCGAGTCCCGGGCCGCCCTGTACCGCAGCCAGGCCGCCGTGGAACTGGCCGACGTGCTGCACCGCCGCGGGAAGTCCGCCGAGGCCGCCGCACTCCTCGAGGACGTCCTCGGGCACTTCTCCTCCGAGCGCGGCGCGGTGCACTCCGCCGCCGCCCACCGGCTCCTCGGCATCATCGCCGAGGACGCCAGGGACACCGAGGCCGCCGAGGAGCACTACGTCCGCGCGCTCAGCCTGCTGGAACGCGCGGGCGCCGCCGGCGACCTGGCCGACCTGTGCCGCCTCCTCGGCGACCTGCTGCGTCGCACGGGCCGCGTCGAGGCCGCCCTGGACGCCTACCGCACGGGTCTCGGCCACCGTAGGACCCCGGGCACGACGACGCTGGGTCCGGCGCCGGCCCAGCCACCGCTGTGAGACCTCCGGATCAGACCTGGGCCCGCCCCTGTCTGCGGATGTCCGCCAGGCGCATCGCGCCGATCTGGACGGCGGCCTGGGTGGCGTCGTTCGGTACGTCGCCCAGGCCGCCGTTGGTCAGGGCGAACGCGTCCTGGCCGACCCGGACGGCGGCCACGTCCAGCGTGAGCAGGGCCTGCCGGCCGTTCCGGTCGGTGGCGGCGAGGCGGACCCGCAGGCCCTGCCGCGCGTCCCCGACCTTCGGCAGCGGGGCATCGGTGACCTGGACGTCCTCCGTGATCCCGGTCTGCGTGGTGGCGGTGAACCGGGCGCAGCGCGCCGGCATGGTGCCGAGCCAGGCGAGCGCCTTGTCGACGTCGGCGGGGCGGCGGGCGGCGATCTGGTAGCGCAGCTGGGCGTCGGTGTCGGCGTCGTCCAGGCCGACGGCGACGCGGGCGGGAGCGCCGAGGAGTTCGTCGCTGTAGAGGGCGTCCAGCAGCGGCTGGCAGTCGCCCGCGCCGGTGGTCGCCTTCAGCAGCTGGTCCCGCCAGGTGGCCGCGCCCCGGGTGGCCGTCCAGGGGGCGCCGAGGTCGGTCTCGTGGATGAGTGCCGCCTGCGCCTGCTCGTCGGTGAGCGTGGAGCCGTCGCCCCGCCCGGGCGGCTTGCGCGTCGGGCTCGGCTTGTCGATCACCGGCAGCGGTGGGGTCGCGGTCTGCTGCTGGTGCAGGCCGAAGGCCGCGCAGCTGCCGATGGCGATGAGACCGGCGGCCATGAGGGTGAGCCGGAGGCGGCGGCGGGTGCGTATCGCGTCGGTCAACGACCTCATCGACATCATCGAGGTGCCTCCTGAGCTGCGGGCCGGTGCGGTGCCTGCTCTCACGCCACCACCGCCCCGACCGCCCCACCAGCGCTCCGGGCCGTCCGGGTGAGGGGCTCGCACAAATGCCTCGCCCCGTTGCTTCGCCGGCTGCTACGTTCGGCCTATGCAGCGCGCCCCGCAGTGTCCGAAGAGCACGACGACGCCGGAGACCGTCCCGGCGCGCTGACACCTGACCAGCATCGAAGCCCCGGGGCGAACGCCCCGGGGCTTGCGTCTGCGTGGGTGTTCGCCTCCCTCGGTGAGGAGCCCACCCATGAACGACGCACTCCCCGACCACCGCCGCCTCGGCCGCGAACTCGGCCTGTTCGACACCGATCCGCTGATGGGCGCCGGCCTGCCGTACTGGCTGCCCGACGGCGCGGTCGTCCGGCACACCCTGGAGGAGTACATCCGGGAGGCCGAACGCCGGGCCGGGTACCGGCACGTGTACTCGCCCGCGCTCGGCAAACGGGAGCTGTACGAGATCTCCGGACACTGGGACCACTACAGCGACGACATGTACCCGCCGATGAAACTCGGCGCCGAGGAAGTCGTCCTGCGTCCCAGCCTGTGCCCCCACCACGCCCTGATCTACCGCTCCCGCTCCCACAGCTACCGCGAACTCCCCTTGCGGGTCGCGGAGCTGGGCAGCATGCACCGCGCCGAACTCTCCGGCGTCCTGGGCGGCCTGACCCGCGTGCGCGCCATCCAGCTCAACGACGCCCACATCTTCTGCACCCTCGACCAGGCGGTCCAGGAGGCACGGGCGGCGCTGGAGCTGATCGCCCGCGCCTACGCCGACCTCGGCATCGAGGCCGTACGGCACCGCCTCTCGCTGCCCGGCGAGGGCGGCGAGTACGTCGCCGACCCCGCACTGTGGCGCCGGGCGACCGAACTGCTGCGGCAGGTGCTGGACGAATCGGGCATCGGCCACGAGGAGGCCGAGGGCGAGGCGGCCTTCTACGGCCCCAAGATCGACGTGCAGATCGCCGACCCGGCCGGCCGCGAGTCCACCCTGTCCACCGTGCAGATCGACTTCCACCAGCCGGCCCGCTTCGACCTGCACTACATCGGCGCGGACGGCGCGAAGCACCGCCCGGTGATGGTGCACCGCAGCATCATCGGCAGCGTCGAGCGGGCCGTCGCCCACCTGATCGAGGCGCACGCCGGTGCCCTCCCGGCCTGGCTGGCCCCCGTCCAGCTGGTCGTGCTGCCGGTCGCCGGGGAGCAGGTGGAGCAGGCGGCGGCGCTCGTCCGCGAGGCCCTCGCCCTGGGGCTGCGGGCCGAACTCGCCGGTCCCGAGGAGGGCACCCTGGGCGCCCGCATCCGCGCCGCGCGCCTGGTGCCGTACCAGGCGGTGATCGGCGCCCGTGAGGCCGGTGCGGGGCTGGCCGCCGTACGCCTGCGGGACGGGCGCAGGCCCGGCGGGCTGCCGGTGCCGGAGCTGCTGTCCCGGATCGCGCAGCGGGTGTCGGCGCGCGGCACCGCCCTGTGGGAGTGACCGTACTGATCTAAGGTCGGCGTGACGGAAGGAGTCCGCCGTGACCGGTCAGCCCAATCCCGTGATCATCGACTGCGACACCGGGGTCGACGACGCCCTCGCCCTGCTGCTGGCCGTGCGCCATCCGGGCCTCGATCTGCGGGCGGTGACCTGCGTGGCCGGGAACACGGACGTCGACGGCGTGGTCCGCAACACCCTGACCGTGCTGGAGCGGGCGGGCGCCCCGGACATCCCGGTGGGCCGGGGCGCCGAACGCCCGCTGATCGAACCGGCCCGCTCGGCACGGCACGTGCACGGTTCCGACGGCATGGGCGACCTGGGCCTGCCCGCGCCGACCCGGGCTCCGGCGGCGGTGGACGCCGTCACGCTGCTGCACCGCGAGATCCTGGCCTCGCCGCGTCCGGTCACCCTGATCCCGACCGCACCTCTGACGAACATCGCCCTGCTGCTGCGCACCCACCCGGAGGTGACCCGCAACATCGAGCGGATCGTCTTCATGGGCGGCGCGGTGGCCACCGGGAACGCCACGCCGGTCGCGGAGTTCAACGTCTGGCACGACCCGGAGGCGGCGGCGGTCCTGCTCACGGCCGGTGTACCGATCACGATGTACGGCCTGGACGTCTTCAGGCAGGTCGTCGTGCCCGCACCCGAGGTCCACCGGCTGCGCGCGAGCAGCGACCCCGGCACCCGCCTGGCCGGCGATCTCCTCGCCCACCGGCCGACCGCGCAGGGCGAGGCCCCGCAGGCGGAGGAGGCGGGCGGCCTCGGCGACGCGGGCGCGGTCTGCGCGGTCGCCGACCCGCAGGGCATCACCACCCGCCTCCTCCCGGTCGAGGTCTCCCTCGCCCCCGGCCCGACCCGGGGCCAGACGGTAGTCGACCGCCGCCCGCGCCCCGGCGAGTCCGAGATCCACGAGGGCAGGCGCGAACAGACCCTGGTCGACGTGGCGTTGGAGGTCGACGTGGACCGTTACGTGAAGCTGTACCTGGAGGCGGTGGAGCGCCCCTAGGCCGCGTTGCGCCACAACGGGCGCGTCCCCGCACCGAAGGTTCCCTTTCCGGGCAATGTGGACAGATTCTCTGTACTGTCGTCCTTTCCGAAGGGAGCCCGCATGGCGGACCGCTCGCCGGACCTCTCCTCCAAGAACCCCGACTGGTGGCGCCGGGCCGTCATCTACCAGGTGTACCCCCGCAGCTTCGCCGACGCGGACGGTGACGGCCTCGGTGACCTGCGCGGCATCACCCAGCGCCTGAACCACCTCGCCGCCCTCGGTGTCGACGCCCTGTGGCTGAGCCCCTTCTACCCCTCGGAACTGGCCGACGGCGGCTACGACGTCGCCGACCACCGGGACGTCGACCCGCGTCTGGGCACCCTGGACGACTTCGACGCGCTGGTCGCCGAGGCGCACCGGCTCGGTCTGAAGGTCGTCGTCGACGTCGTCCCGAACCACACCTCGCACCGGCACCCGTGGTTCCAGGAGGCCCTGCGCGCCGCCCCCGGCTCACCGGCCCGCGACCGCTACGTGTTCCGGCCGGGCCGGGGTGCGCACGGCGAACTCCCGCCCACGGACTGGCAGTCCGTCTTCGGCGGCAGCGCCTGGAAGCGGACGTCCGACGGCGAGTGGTTCCTGCACCTCTTCGCCCCCGAACAGCCCGACCTCAACTGGGACAACGAGGAGGTCCGCGGCGACTTCCGCAGGACCCTGCGCTTCTGGGCCGACCGGGGTGTCGACGGCTTCCGCGTCGACGTCGCGCACGGCCTCGCCAAGGACCTCACCGAACCGCTGCGGGACGTCGGCGACATCGGCGCCACGGGCGAGACGGCCCTGCCGCTCGTGGAGCCGGGCAGCCACCCGTACTGGGACCGCGACGAGGTCCACGAGATCTACCGGGACTGGCGCAAGGTCCTCGACGCCTACCGCCCGCCGCGCAGCGCCGTCGCCGAAGCCTGGGTCCCGGGCGCCCGCCGCGCGCTGTACGCCCGCCCGGACGAACTCGGCCAGGCGTTCAACTTCGAGTACCTGGAGACGCGTTGGGATGCCGGTGAGCTGCGCCGGGCCATCGCCGACGAGCTGGCCTGCGCGCAGGCCGCCGGTGCCGCCGCCACCTGGGTGCTGTCCAACCACGACGTCGTACGTCACGCCTCCCGCCTGATGCTCCCGCCCGGCACCGACCCCGCTGCCTGGCTGCTGTCCGGGGGCACCGCGCCCGCGATCGACGCGGAGGCGGGTCTGCGCCGGGCCCGCGCCGCCACCCTCCTCATGCTCGCGCTGCCCGGGTCGTCGTACCTCTACCAGGGCGAGGAACTCGGTCTGCCCGAGGTCGCCGACCTGCCCACCGAGGTGCTCCAGGATCCGATCTGGGAGCAGACCGGGCATGTCCGCAAGGGCCGCGACGGCTGCCGGGTGCCGCTGCCCTGGACGGCGGGCGGGCCGTCGTACGGCTTCGGGCCCGGTGGCGCCTGGCTGCCGCAGCCGCCGTCCTTCGCGGCGTACGCCGTCGAGGCGCAGACGGGGACGGAGGGCTCGACGCTGGAGCTGTACCGCGCCGCCCTGCGGCTGCGCCGCAAACTGCTGGAGGGCGAGACGCTGACGTGGGCGCCGGACGCCCCCGCCGGCGTCCTGGACTTCACCCGCTCCGGCAGCTGGCGCTGTGTGACCAACCTCGGCGGGGCGGCTGCGCCGCTGCCGCCGGGGGAGGTGCTGCTGGCGAGTACGCCGCTGCCCGACAGCCGGACCCTGCCTCCCGACACGACTGTCTGGCTCGCCTGAGCACCGCTGCCCGCCGTCCGATCGCGCGCGGCGTCGTCGTGGCTGGTCGCGGTTCCCTTCGCGGCGCGGTCAGCCGCCCGTCGGGCCGGGGCTGGGCGCTGCCGGAGCGTTGCCGCCGAGCAGTCCGCTCAGGTCGACCGGCGTCGACGTGGGGTTGGGCGGCGGAGTGAGCACCACCTCCGGCTGGCCGGCGGCCGGGGGCGGCGGGGTCAGGTCGGAGGCGGGCAGCTTCGGCGGGGTCGTCTGCTGGAAGATCGTCTGGTCGAAGTCGACGAAGCCGGTCTTCTCCATCACCGTCATGTGGTCCAGCACGGTGTTGTTGGCCTGGTCGGCGAGGGCACGCACCAGCGAGTTCTTGGTCGTGGACCGGATCTTCGAGATGGTGTTGAAGATCGCGCCGTGCGTCATCCGCAGGATGTTGGCGAAGTCGCTGTCGAACTTCTTCCCGCTGTCCGCCTTCAACTGGCTGACGAAGCCCTGCTGCTGGGGGCTCGGGAGGTCGGGCAGCGTGATGTTCAGCATCGGAGCGATCTTGCGGCAGGTGGTGTCCAGCGCCGCGTGCCCGTCGACCAGGTGCTTGCTGGCCGTGATGACGCCCGGTGTGCTGCCCTTCTGCAGCCCCATCTGGCCCACCGGGTACTCCCACAGACCGGCGGCCCGCACCTTCACCACGAAGTCCCGGTCCTGCTCGGTGAGCGGACCCCACTGGGTGTTGGCGATGACACGGTCCTGGGCGGTGGTGGCCTTCGTCAGACCGAGCATGCTCGGATAGGCGAGGGCCGCGAGCGTCATGGCCATCGCACCGCCCACGAAGAGAGTTCCCGTCGCGTTCCGCGAAAAGCGCACCGTGCCTCCTGCCCGGTCGTGGATCCCGCCCACGATGACGACGCGGGACGGTTCGGACGCACAGCAGTACGTACGGGGGAGCGGTTCGTCTCTGCGGTCCGGGTAAAGAAACATCAACAAGCGGGGCGGGCGGGCCGATTGCCAAGCTTTGGTGTACATGACAGATGGTTGGCGAAAGGTTGACCCGTCCTCGGGAGAAGGCGGACGAAAACCGGTCCTAGATTCGCCGCATGCCCCCACAGCCACCGCCCCGCATGCCCGCGTCCCGGCCCCCGGCTCCCGCCTCCCTTCCCGTCCTGCCCTACCGCAAGCCCACCAAGGGCCGCGACTACTGGGTCTTCGACGACGTCCTGCCCGAGGCCGACGCCGTACGTGAGCGGTGCCTGGCCAAGGACGACTGGGTCAAGGGCTACCCGTACACCTCCGAGACCTGGCCCGGCCTGCGCGCCATGCCCGGGCTGGAGCCCGGCGAACTCGCGCGGGTCGAGCGGCTGGTGAAGCAGGCCACCGGTGCGAAGGAACTGTGGGTGCAGCAGGCGCCCGGCGGCGGCACCCTGAACCACAACTGCGTCCAGGTCGTCGGAGAGGGCGAGAGCGAGCCCCGCCCGCACACCGACTCCCGCGCGCTGTGCCGGTACGCGGCCGTGCTCTACCTCAACCGCGGCGTGCCCAAGGACTGCGGCACCGCCTTCTACCGCCAGTCGCTGCCCGGCGGCCGGCTCGGCGGCAACATCGTCCAGGCCCCGCACAACAACCTCGTCGAGGCCCTGGGCACCCGGTTCGTGCCGGGTGACCACTTCGAGGAGGACGTCCGGGTGCCGCACAGGTACAACCGCCTGCTCCTCTACAACGCCAACCTCGTGCACAGCGCGACCGGCTACTGCGGCACCACCCTGGAGGAGAAGCGGATGACGGCGGTGTTCTTCTGGATGGCCTGACCGGGGTACGGCCGTTTGGGTGGCCCGACCGGCGTACGGCCGTTTCGTCAGGCGGTCACAGGACCAGCAGCAGCGTCACCAGGGCGGTGCAGCCGGCGCACACGGCGAGTGTGAGGGCCACGCAGCGGCGGCACAGCTCCTGGTAGCGGTGTTCGTACTCGGCACGCAGGGACGCGCAGCGCGCCGCGATGCGTTCCAGGTCGGCGCGGGCCCGGGCGAGGCTGTCGGCGGTGTAGCGGTGCTCGATCTCCTCGCGCTGCGCGGTGGTGAGCCATTCCAGCGGCCCGGTGAACTCCCGTGCCCGCTGCTCCGCCTCGGCGATCCGGGCCTGCCACAGCAGGTACCCCTCGACCTCGTTGGCGAGCGCGTCCCCGGCGCCCTGCCTCGCCGGACCGCTCACACCTGTCCTCGGCCGGTGGGCGACGGGGCGGCGAACGCGTGCTCCTGCATGGCGATGTCGGGGTGGTGCAGGTCGAAGGCCGGGGACTCGCTGCGGATCCGCGGCAGGGTGACGAAGTTGTGCCGCGGCGGCGGGCAGGACGTCGCCCACTCCAGCGAGCGGCCGAAGCCCCAGGGGTCGTCCACCTCGACCGGCTTGCCGTACTTGGCCGTCTTCCACACGTTGTAGAGGAACGGCAGCATCGACAGGCCGAGCAGGAACGAGGCGATCGTCGAGACCGTGTTCAGGGCGGTGAAGCCGTCGGCCGCCAGGTAGTCGGCGTAGCGGCGCGGCATGCCCTCGGCGCCCAGCCAGTGCTGGACGAGGAAGGTGCCGTGGAAGCCGATGAACAGCGTCCAGAAGGTGATCTTGCCGAGGCGCTCGTCCAGCATCTTGCCGGTCATCTTCGGCCACCAGAAGTGGAATCCGGCAAACATCGCGAACACCACGGTGCCGAAGACGACGTAGTGGAAGTGGGCCACCACGAAGTACGAGTCGGAGACGTGGAAGTCCATCGGCGGTGAGGCCAGGATGACACCGGTCAGACCACCGAAGAGGAAGGTGACGAGGAAGCCGGTCGCCCAGAGCATCGGCGTCTCGAAGGAGAGACTGCCCTTCCACATCGTGCCGATCCAGTTGAAGAACTTCACCCCGGTCGGTACGGCGATCAGGAACGTCATGAAGGAGAAGAACGGCAGCAGGACCCCGCCGGTGACGTACATGTGGTGGGCCCACACCGTCGCGGACAGACCGGCGATCGAGATGGTCGCCGCGATCAGGCCCATGTAGCCGAACATCGGCTTGCGGGAGAACACCGGGATGACCTCGGAGACGATGCCGAAGAACGGCAGCGCGATGATGTACACCTCCGGATGGCCGAAGAACCAGAAGAGGTGTTGCCACAGCAGCGCTCCGCCGTTGGCCGGATCGTAGACGTGGGCGCCGAAGATGCGGTCCGCCGCCAGGGCGAACAGCGCGGCGGCCAGCACCGGGAATGCGAGCAGGACCAGGACGGCGGTCAGCAGCACGTTCCACACGAAGATCGGCATGCGGAACATCGTCATGCCGGGGGCACGCATGCAGATGATCGTCGTGATGAAGTTGACCGAGCCGAGGATCGTGCCGAAGCCGGAGAAGGCCAGACCCAAGATCCACAGATTCGGACCCAGGCCGATGGAGAACCTCGCATCGGACAGGGGGGCGTAGGCGAACCAGCCGAAGTCGGCCGCGCCGTCCGGGGTGAGGAAGCCGCCCACCGCGATGAGCGAGCCGAACAGGTACAGCCAGTAGGCGAACATGTTCAGCCGCGGGAACGCCACGTCGGGCGCGCCGATCTGCAGCGGCATGATCCAGTTGGTGAAGCCGGCGAACAGGGGTGTCGCGAACATCAGCAGCATCACGGTGCCGTGCATCGTGAACAGCTGGTTGTACTGCTCCTTGGAGACGATCTGCAGGCCCGGCCGGGCCAGCTCGGCGCGGATGATCAGCGCCATCAGGCCGCCGGCCAGGAAGAACGCGAAGGACGTCCCCAGATACAGCGTGCCGATCGTCTTGTGGTCGGTGGTCGTCAGCCACTTCACCACGACGTTGCCCGGCTGCCTGCCCCTGAGCGGCACCTCGCGCTCGTAGGCGTCCTCGGGTGCAGCGGAACCATGGGGTTCGTTGAGGATGCTCACAACTCGTCCGTCTCCTGATGCTCGCGGTCCGCGCACGCCATGACGTCGGCTATCCGCCATCCTCGCTGCGGGACGGCGGATGCGGCGCCCTGAGCGGCCGACGCGCGGCCGAACGTGTGAGGGATGCACCCGAACGGCCCAGCAGCCCCGCTGCCTGGCCCTGACGGAGTCCGCGCACGCTTCGTGTGTGGGGCGGCGTGGGGCGCGGTACGGATGCAGGCATGAGCAGTATCGCCATTGTGGGCGCCGGGCCGGGGCTCGGGACCGCTGTCGCGCGGCGGTTCGGACGGGAGGGGTTCACGGTGGCCCTCGTCGCCCGGGACCGGGACCGGCTGGACGCGCTGGTGCGGGACCTCGGCGAGAGCGGCGTCGCCGCCCGGGGGTTCGCCGCCGACGTGCGCAGGCCTGAGGAACTGGCCGGCGCGCTGGAGCGGGCGGCGGGCGAGCTGGGGTCCGTGGAGGTGCTGCAGTACAGTCCGGTGCCGCACCGGGACTTCATGCGGCCGGTGCTGGAGACCCGGCACCGGGATCTCGTCGGGCCCATCGAGTTCTCCGTGTACGGGGCCGTCGCCGCCGTGCAGCAGGTGCTGCCGGGGATGCGCCGGCTGGGGCGCGGGACGATCCTGTTCGTCAACGGCGGGACCGCCGTCGTACCGCACACCGAGCGGGCCGGGACGTCCATCGCGTTCGCCGCCGAGAGCGCCTACGGCCATCTGCTGCACGAGCGGCTCGCGTCGGAGGGCATCCATGTGGCGCAGCTCGTGATTCCCGGGGCGATCACTCCGGGGCATGTCCGCAAGGATCCGGCCGTGCTCGCGGAGACGCTGTGGGGCCTGCACCGGGACCGGCGCGGCTTCCGGCACTTCGCCGACGACCTCGGCAGCTGAGCCGCACGGACCGGCTCGCTGACTGGGCACCGTCAACCTGCGGGGTGGGTGTTCGTAGGTCAATATGGGGATGCTGGCCGCATTGCTCTCTTCGAGGGGGCCTCCATGGCTGTCGATATCCCCGCGATCATCAAACCCGCCCGGCTCAGGAGCCGGGGCGGGCTGCTGGGTGAGTGCGCCGCCGAGTTCCTCGGGACCTTCGTGCTCATCTGCTTCGGTTGCGGTGTCGTCGCGATGGCGGTCGCCTCGCTGCCCGGTTCCGGCCGGGCGGCGACGCCCACCACGATCTTCCTGGCGGCCGGCGACTGGCTGCTGATCTGCTGGGGCTGGGGGTTCGCCGTCGTCTTCGGCGTGTACGTGGCCGGCGGCGTCAGCGGCGCCCACCTCAACCCGGCGGTGACACTGGCCATGGCGGTGCGCCGCGGTTTCTCCTGGGCCAAGGTCCTGCCGTACTGGTGCGCGCAGGTCGTAGGCGCGTTCACCGGCGCGGCGCTCGTCTACCTCGTCTACCACGATGCGATCAACGCGTACGACCAGATTGCGCCGGGACCGAAGGTGAACGGGCACACGAACGCGACCTTCTCCATCTTCGCCACCTTCCCGGCGGCGTACTTCCACGGCGGCATCTGGGGGCCGCTGATCGACCAGATCGTCGGCACGGCGTTCCTGCTCATGCTGATCGGGGCCGTCCTCGACCTGCGCAACCAGGCGGTGAAGGCCAACCTCGCGCCACTGGTCGTGGGATTCGTCGTCGTCGCCATCGGCATGTCCTACGGCGCCAACGCGGGCTATGCCATCAACCCGGCCCGCGACTTCGGGCCGCGCCTGCTCACCTACGCGGAGGGCTGGGGCAGTCTGGCGTTCCCGGGCAGCGTCTCCGGCACGTACAGCGGCTTCTGGTGGATCCCGATCGTCGGGCCGCTGATCGGCGGAGTGATCGGGATCATCGTGTACGACCTCTTCATCGGTGACGTCCTGCTGGTCCGGGCGGAGATGGCCGAGCTGCCGGAGCCGGGGCGGGCCACGCAGGTGCGCACCGCCGACGAGGAGTAGGCCTGCGGGCACTTCGGGGCCGGCCGGGCGGCCGGTGACGCGGTGGCGGCTGAACCGGCGTGTCACTCCGCCGTGGTGGGCGCCGGGCCGCATCGGCACCAGGGAGGCGGTCGGGCTCCGGTCGGGCTCAGCAGGGCGGCGGGCGCCTCCCGCGCCCTTCGGGCGTCCGTCGCCTTCCCCGTGCTCTCACAGCGGCCGGTTCGGCCAGTCCAGCAGGCGGGCGCCGATCACGGCCGTCTGGAGCATGTAGCGGTGCGCGGGGTCGGCCGGGTCCGCGCCGGTGAGTTTGTGGATGCGTTCCAGGCGGTAGGTGAGTGCGCGGACGCTCAGGGAGAGGCGGCGGGCGGCCTCGGCGGCCACGCAGCCGGAGTCGAAGTAGGCGCCGAGCGTGTCCAGCAGGGGTACGGCCCCGCCGCGGGCTTGGGCGAGCGGGCCGAGGGTGTGCGACACCAGGTCGACCAGGGCCTGCCGGTCCCTGGCGAGCACCGGGTAGACGAGCAGGTCGGCGGCGCGCAGCACCGGCCCGGGCAGTTGGAGCCGGTCCGCCATCTCCAGCGCGGCAAGGGCCTCCTCGTACGACTGCACGACCCCGCCGGCGCCGTGCTGCGGGCGGCCGATCGCGACCCGGCAGCCGTCCGTCGCCGCGTACGCCTGCTGGGCGAAGTGGAGGAGGATCTCGTCCTCGTCACCCGGCGCGACGCACAGCAGCCGGCCGTTCTTCGTGGTGAGCAGGATGCTGCGGGAGTCGAAGCGGGTGAGTACGGAGGCCTCGACCCGGCGGGCGACCGGGTTGCCCTCGACGTAGGCGGACGAGCACTCGGCGACGGCCACCGCGTGCGCCCGGGAGAGCCGGAGGCCGAAGCGTTCGGCCCGTTCGGCCAGGCGTCCCAGGTCGCTGCGGCCGTACAGCAGGTCGTCGATGAACTCCCGGCGCGCGGTCTCCTCGCGCCGCACGGCGATCCGTTGGGCGCGCTCGTAGCCCTCGGCGAACGCGTCGATCGCCTGTTCGACGGCGGCCAGTGTGGCCAGCCCGCTCTCGGCCGCGTGCGGGACGGCCGGCCAGCCGGCGCGGGTGGCGGCCAGGTGGGCGACCACGAGCTCGCGCAGGCCGTGCCCGGCCTCGGCCGCCTGCTCGCCCAGGGCGCGCCGGGCCTTCAGTTCCTCCCTGGTCAGCCGTCGGCCGGTGGCCGACACCTCGGCCAGCGTCCGGGCGAACCCGTCCAGATAGTCCTCGGACACATCACGTCTGTCGTGCCGATCCCCCATGCCGCCCCGTCCCCCGTGCCCCCGAGCGCCCGCGATCTTGACGCGCCGGTGACGCTTTCCTAGCGCATGTCCGGCATGAAGACCCTAGTGAACACTGCCTGAAACCGGCAATGCGCATGGGTGTCCGCTGCCGCACCATCCTCTGCGGGGAGCACTACGGAGGGTCGTGGTGCCGGGCACCGGAAGGTGCCCGGCCCAGGCCCGGCAGACCGCCGGCATCGCGGCCCCGGGGGGCTCCGTTTCCGTCGTCTGACGCAAGGACGTGTGTGTCATGGAAGTCCTCGGCGTGCTCGTCGCCGCCTGTCTCGTCGTCGTGCTGTTCGCGCTGCTGGCGTTCTCCCGGCTGTACCGCAAGGTCGACCAGAGCCAGGCCCTGATCGTGTCGAGGACGCGGCGGGTCGACGTGTCCTTCACGGGCCAGGTCGTGCTGCCGATCCTGCACAAGTCCGAGGTCATGGACATCTCGGTGAAGACCATCGAGATCAGCCGCTCCGGCCGGGACGGCCTGATCTGCCGGGACAACATCCGTGCCGACATCCGGATCCTGTTCTTCGTCAAGGTCAACAAGACCGTCCAGGACGTCATCAAGGTCGCCCAGTCCGTGGGCACCGAGCGCGCCAGCCACCAGGACACGCTGCAGGAGCTGTTCCACGCGAAGTTCTCCGAGGCGCTGAAGACCGTCGGCAAGCAGATGGACTTCACCGACCTCTACACCAAGCGCGAGGAACTGCGGTACCACATCATCGAGTTGATCGGCGTCGACCTCAACGGCTACCACCTGGAGGACGCGGCGATCGACTACCTGGAACAGACCCCGCTCACCCAGCTGGACCCGGCCAACGTCCTCGACGCCCAGGGCATCCGCAAGATCACCGAGCTGACGGCGATCGAGCACGTGCGTACCAACGAGGCCCAGCGCACGGAGCAGAAGGAGATCACACGGCAGAACGTCGACGCCCGCGAGGCCATCCTGGAGCTGGAGCGCCGGCAGGCGGACGCCGAGATCAAGCAGAAGCGGGAGATCGAGACCTCCCGCGCCCGCGAGGAGGCCGAGACCGCCCGCGTGGTGGAGGAGGAACGGCTGCGCGCCCAGGCCGCCTTCCTGCGCACCGAGGAACAGCTCGGCGTGCAGCGCGAGAACCAGGCCCGCGAGATCGCCGTCGCCGCGAAGAACCGCGAGCGGGTCATCGCCGTGGAGAGCGAGCGCATCGAGAAGGACCGGCTGCTCGAGGTCATCGCACGGGAACGGGAGACCCAACTGACCCGGATCTCCGCCGAGAAGGAGGTCGAGGCGGAGAAGCGGGAGATCGCCGAGGTCATCCGGGAGCGGGTGGCGGTGGATCGTACGGTCGCCGAGCAGGAGGAGTCCATCAAGAAGCTGCGCGTGGTCGAGGAGGCCGAGCGCGAGCGGCAGGCCCTCGTCATCGCCGCCGAGGCGGAGGCGCAGGAGAAGCTGGTCAAGGACATCAAGGCCGCGGAGGCCGCGGAACAGGCGGCCACGCACCGCGCCGCCGAGGAACTCACCCTGGCCGAGGCCCGGCTGAAGACCGCCGACCTCGACGCCCGGGCCAAGCTGCGGCTCGCCGAGGGCGTCCAGGCCGAGTCCGCCGCCGAGGGGCTCGCCGCCGTCCAGGTCCGCGACAAGGAGGCCGAGGTCACCGTGAAGGCCGGCCGTGCGGCGGCGGAGGCCACCGAGGCGCGGCTGCGGGCCGAGGCGGAGGGCGCCCAGGCCAAGGCGCTCGCGGAGGCCGAGGGTGCGCGGGCCAAGGGGCTCGCGGAGGCCGAGGGCGCACGGGCGGCGGCGGAGGCCACCGAGGCGCGGCTGAAGGCCGAGGCGGAAGGTGCGCGGGCCAAGGGTCTGGCCGAGGCCGAGGGGACCAGGGCGAAGGCGCTCGCGGAGGCCACCGCCATCGGCGAGAAGCTGAAGGCCGAGGCCGCCGGTCTGACCGAGAAGGCCGCCGCGATGGCCGCCCTCGACGAGGCCTCGCGCGGGCACGAGGAGTACCGGCTGCGGCTGCAGGCCGAGAAGGAGATCCGGCTGGCCGGCCTGGAGACCCAGCGGCAGGTGGCCGAGGCACAGGCGACCGTCCTCGCCACCGGTCTGGAGAACGCCGACATCGACATCGTCGGCGGGGAGTCCGTCTTCTTCGACCGGCTGGTGTCGGCGGTTTCGCTCGGCAAGGGAGTGGACGGTTTCGTCGACCACTCCCGCACCGCGCAGGCCCTGGTGAAGCCGTGGCTGGACGGGTCGAGCAGCTTCACGGAGGACCTGAGCGGGGTCCTCGGCTCCTTCGGCTCGGTGGACGTGCGGAACCTGACGGTGTCGGCCCTGCTGATGAAGCAGATCAGGGGCGGTGGCCCGGAGGCGGGGCAGCTCCAGAAACTCCTCGACCGGGCGAGCGAGTTGGGCCTCGCCGACACGCCGGTGACCGCCCTGAACGGGAGTGTGAGCCAGAACTGAGGCGGGCCCGCGCCCTGAAGGCGCGGGCCCCGCAGTTCCCCAGGGGCGCGGCACTGCGCGACATGCGGCTTCGCCGCGCACCCGCACCCCTCCCGCGGCGCACCCGCACCCGGCCCACGACGCACCCGCACCCGCACCCGGCCCACGACGACGCGCAGCCCCGTGCTGGCAGCCGCACCGCCACGAAAGGAAACCCCGCAATGGCCACCGCCGAGGCGCCGCAGGCCACCGTGGACGCCGGCACCTACGAGGTGCTGCGCGACCGGCTCACCGCGCAGGCCGCCGAGCTCGCCCGCAGGGCGGACGCACTCAACGCCCGCCGCGCCGAGGAGTTCGGTTCGGCGCGGCTGGACCTCGCGCGCACCGCCCGCCTCCGCACCGGGCACGCGTCCGTGCCGAGCGACATCGTTGCCGTGGGGAACGCGCTCCTCTTCGGCGGAACCGGCGGAACCGGCGGAGCCGCTGACGTACTGGCGCTGTACGGCCGCGACGGCGAGCGCCTGCCCGAGGGCGCCGTGCCGGGCCTGCTGGACGACCCGGCGTTCGAGCGGGAGTTCACCGCGCTGCACCGCTACTACCGGCAGGCCCGGCTGCTGCGGCTGCGCCGGGTCGACGGGCGGCTGCTGGCGGTGTTCCGCACCGGCGAGAAGGCCGACGACGTGCGCGTGCTGCGCTGGAGCGTCGCCGACGACGGCCGGGTGGCGTTCCTGGACGCGGGCGGCGACCGCGACGACGTCTTCCCGCCCGGCCAGGACGTCACCTGGACCGAGACCACCCGCGAGGATCACGTCCTCGGCCGTGACCCGTACATGGCGGTACCCGGCGGGCTGGGCGTGACGACCGTCGGCGGCTCCCTCACCGTGCGCACGCCGGACGGGGAGCCGCTGTACACCGAGCCGGTGCAGGAGCCGCTGCAGTCGCTCGCGGACGCCGCCCTCGCGCACGCGCGCGTGGGTCCGCTGGTGCTGCTGCGGGTGCGGCCCTACAAGGAGGACGCCGACCGGTACCTGGTGTTCGACACGCTGACCCGGACGGTGGTGCGGCTCGACGGGATCGGGCAGGCCTGCCGGCGGCTGCCCGAGGAGCAGGGGATCGTCTTCCCCGGCGGGTACTGCCTGGCCGGCGGTGCCCACAAGACGTACGAACTCGACGTGACCGGGCTGGAGTTCGAGCGTGAGGTGCGCGCGCCGAACGGCGAGGACGTGCTGTACGCCTTCCGGTCCCGGGCCGGGGGGCGCACGCTGCTGCTGTCGTACAACACGCTGCGCAAGGAGGTCGCGAACCCGCTGCCGTGCCGTGGCTGGGCCCTGTTCGGCGACGGCGCGCTCGCCGTGCTGCGCGCCGGGGACGAGCCCGCGCACACCCATCCGGTCCAGTGGTGGACCTCGCCGTACGTCTCCGACACGCACGCGGCCGCGCTGCGCACCGGCACCGGCGCGCTCGCCCGGGTCGGCAACGCCGACCTCGTGCGCGGCCTCGCCGACTGCCTGTCGGTGGCCCGGCTGGCCACCGACGGCATCGGGACCGGCGAGGGCTACCGGGCGCTGCTGGCCGCCTGCGTGCGGGCCGCCGACGCCCACCACTGGCTGGCGGAGCCCGAACTCGGCAGCCTCGGCGAGCCGCTGGACGCGCTGCGGGCGACCGCCGAACAGGTGCTGGGCGAGTTCGAGACCGTACGGGAGCTGACCCGGCAGGCCGCAGACGCCCTCGACGAGGCCGCCGAGCGACTCACCGCCGTGGTGCGCCGGCTGCGCGGCGAGGCTCCGCGCGAGGCCGCCGCCTGGGTGCGCGGGCTGACCGAACTCCGGCACGCGCACGGTCACTTGCTCACCCTTCGGGAGCTGCGGTACGTCGATGCCGCCCGGCTCGAGGAGCTCGCGGCGGCCGCCGAGGACGACCTCGCCGGGTTCGGGCGGCGGGCGGTGTCGTTCCTGGCGCGCGACGACGCCTTCGCCGCGCAGCAGGCAGAGGTCGAGCGGCTGGTCGGGGAGGCGGCGGCCGTCGGGACCGTGGCCGGCGGCGCACCCGTCGCCGCCCGGCTCGACGAGCTCGCCGACGGGCTGCGCACGGTCACCGAGGTCGTGACCGGCCTCGACATCGCCGACGCCACCGTCCGTACGGCCGTCCTGGAGCGGATCGCCGAGGTGCTGGGCGGCGTCAACCGGGCCCGCGCCACCCTCGACGGCCGCCGCCGCGCCCTGCAGGACAGCGAGGGGCGCGCCGAGTTCGCCGCCGAGACCGCGCTGCTCGCGCAGGCCGTCACCGCCGCCCTCGCCGCGTCCGGCACGCCCGAGGAATGTGACGACCAGCTCGCCGGCGTGCTGGCCCGGGTGGAGGACCTGGACGGCCGGTTCGCCGAGTTCGACGACTTCCTCGCCGAACTCGACGGCCGGCGCACCGAGGTCTACGAGGCGTTCGCCGCCCGCAAGCAGTCCCTCGCCGACGCCCGCGCCCGCCGCGCCGAACAGCTCGCCGAATCCGCCGGGCGGATGCTGCGGACGGTCGCCCGGCGCGCGGCCGTGCTCCCCGACGCCGACGCGGTCACCACCTACTTCGCCTCCGACCCACTGGTCGCCAAGGTCCGCCGCACCGCCGGGGAGCTGCGCACCCTCGGCGACAGCGTGCGTGCCGAGGAGCTCGACGGCCGCCTGAAGGCCGCGCGCCAGGAGGCCTCCCGCGCCCTGCGCGACCGCGCCGACCTCTACACCGAGGACGGGCGCACCCTGCTGCTCGGCGGCCACCGCTTCGCCGTCAACACCCAGCCGCTCGACCTCACCCTCGTCCCGCACGGCGACACCCTGGCCTTCGCCGTCACCGGCACCGACTACCGGGCCCCGGTCACCGACCCTGCATTCGCCGGGACCCGCCCCTACTGGGACCGCCGGCTGCCGTCCGAGTCGCCCGGGGTCTACCGTGCCGAGCACCTTGCGGCCCGGCTGCTCGCCGAGCACGGCGCGACCGGCCTCGCCGCCGCCGACGACCTGGGGGACCTGGTCCGCCGGGCGGCGCAGGAGGCGTACGACGAGGGCTACGAGCGGGGCGTCCACGACCATGACGCGACGCTCGTCCTGCGCGCCCTGCTCCCCCTGTACGAGGGCGCCGGCACCCTGCGCCACGAGCCGGCCGCCCGCGCCACCGCCCAGCTGTTCTGGGCGCACGGCACCACCGAGGAGACCCGCACCGCGTGGGCCCGGCGGGCGGTGTCACTGGCCCGGGCCCGGGACGCCTTCGGTGCCGTGCCGGCCATCGGGGAGCTGGAGCGGGAGCTGGCCGGGGCGATCGAGGCCTGGGACCCGTCGGCGGCGGGCGGGCCGGCCGCGGCGTACCTCTTCGACGAGCTCACGGGCGGCCCGGAGGGCTTCGTCCTCGGGGTCGCGGCGCGCACGCTGCTGGAGAAGTTCCGGCACGCGGGCGGCGGTTACCACGCGGACCTGGAGGGGCTGACCGGGCCGGCCGCGCGCCGGCAGGTGGTGCACGCCTGGCTCGGTGCGTTCGCCGCCGCCACCGGCACCGGAACCGGGCCCGGCGAACTGGCCGAGGCGGTCGCCGCCGAACTCTGCCCGGACCTGCCGCGCTACGACGGCGACGCCCCGCTCACCGCGACGGCCGAGGGCCTGCTCGGCGCGCACCCGCGCGTCGCCTCGGGCCGGCTGCCGCTGCGCCTGGACGAGTTCCTGTCCCGGACAGCACGTTTCGCGGCCGAGGAGGTGCCCGCATTCCGCGCCTACCAGCGCCGCCGCAGTGCTCTGGTGGCCGCCGAACGCGACCGGCTCCGCCTGGACGACCACCGCCCCCGGGTGATGTCGGCGTTCGTCCGCAACCGCCTCGTCGACGAGGTGTACCTGCCCCTGGTCGGCGACAGCCTGGCCCGGCAGCTCGGCACCACCGGCGAGTCGAAGCGCACCGACACCGGCGGTCTGCTCCTGCTGGTCTCCCCGCCCGGCTACGGCAAGACGACCCTCATGGAGTACGTCGCCGACCGGCTCGGCCTGATGCTGGTCAAGGTCAGCGGCCCGGCGCTCGGTCGCACCGTCACCTCGCTGGACCCGGCCGACGCGCCCGACGCCACCGCCCGCCGCGAGATCGAGAAGATCAACTTCGCGCTGGCGGCCGGCAACAACACCCTGCTCCACCTGGACGACATCCAGCACACCTCGCCCGAGCTGCTGCAGAAGTTCATCCCGCTGTGCGACGCCACCCGGCGGGTGGACGGCGTGCGGGACGGCGAGCCGCGCACCTACGACCTGCGCGGCAAGCGCTTCTCGGTCTGCATGACCGGCAACCCCTACACCGAGTCCGGCGACCGCTTCCGCATCCCCGACATGCTCGCCAACCGTGCCGACGTCTGGAACCTCGGCGACGTCCTCACCGGCAGGGAGGACGTCTTCGCGCTCAGCTTCGTCGAGAACGCCCTCACCGCCAACCCGGTCCTCGCCCCGCTCGCCACCCGTGACCGCGCCGACCTCGACCTGCTGGTCCGGCTGGCCGGCGCCGACCCCACGGCCCGTGCCGACCGGCTGAGCCGGCCGCTGCCGCCCGCCGAACTGGACGCCGCCGTAGCGGTGTTGAGGCATGTGATGACGGTCCGGGAGACGGTGCTGAGGGTCAACGCGGCCTACATCGCCTCCGCCGCCCAGTCGGAGGCCGCCCGCACGGAACCGCCGTTCCGCCTCCAGGGGTCCTACCGCGACATGAACAAGATCGCCCAGCGGCTGCGGCCGGTCATGAACGACGCCGAGCGCGAGGCCGTCGTCACCGACCACTACACGGCCGAGGCCCAGACCCTCACCTCGGGCGCCGAGGCCAACCTGCTGAAACTGGCCGAGCTGCGCGGCACGTCGACGAAGGAGCAGGCCGCCCGCTGGGCGGAGGTCAAGACCGCCCACGTCCGGGCCCGCACCCTCAACGGCCCGGGGGACGACCCCGTCACCCGCGCGGTGGCCGCCCTGGGCCTGCTCGCGGACCGGGTGGCGGCGGTGGAGTCCGCCATCACCCGTGCGCGGGGCGGCGGCGAGGAGCGCTGAATGGGGTACTTCCTGGCGCCGCTGTCGGCGGCGATCGCGTTCGTCGCCCTGACCACGGCGCTGCTGATCCGCCGGGACCGGCGGTCGGCCCGCCGCTACCGGGGGTGAGCGCCCGGGCCGGTGCTCAGAAGTCGATGTCCGAGTGCTGGAAACCCTCGCCCAGCAGGTAGATCGCGACGACCCACATCACCAGCGTGCCGAGGAACGCACCGGCCGCCGCCCACACCGCGGCCCGCCGACGCAGCAGCGCTCCGGCGACGCCGAGCAGCGCGGCGCCGGCGAGCGGCCCGCCGACGAGCGCCAGCCCCGAGTCCACCACCGACATCACGGAGGCGCGCTGCCCCCGGCAGCCGGTCGGCAGGCCGAAACAGGAGAGCGTGTCATGGCCGACGCGATACCACCCGTACAGCAGGGGCAGCAGCACGAGCGCGGTCGCCACCAGCCATGCGAGGACCGGGCCACGGTCGGGCGCGGAAGAGGAAGAGGTCACGCCGCCATCCTCGGGCGGCGCGGGCGCCCGGCACATCCGCTCTCGTACTCACCTGCCCCAGCAGCCGTTGTTCGGGAACAGCGGCTCGAACTGCACGCGGTCGTCGTCGGCGTCGAGGACCCGGTTGTAGTCGGTGCGGGTGACGCGGTACCAGACGTCGTCCTTCTTGCGGTTGCCGTTCACGTCGTCCAGGCGGACGCACCAGCGCTCCGGGCTCAGTTCCTTGCGGTAGGTCTCGGTGCCGTTCGGCACCTTGTGGCAGTTCTGGCGCCGCTCGAGGGTGTACCAGTGGCGGGTGTGGCGGTGGGTGCCGGAACCGGAGGTCGAGGAGTGGCCGACCCGGCTGGTGCTCGTCGTGCACTGTTTGACCATGTGCGGGCGGGTGGCCCGGATGGTCCTGGCAGGGACGTGGCGGAGCGTGTCCCGGAGGCCGTGGACGGGATGCGGATGGCTGTCGCACGCGGCGAGCAAGGTCAGCAGGGCCGTCACCGCGCCGGCCGCTCTCAGAGGTTTCCCGAACATGTGTCTCCCCCCGTCGTCGGGGGCGTAGCGTAACCGATCGCCCGGGGCGCCGCGGGTGCCCCCGGCCTCCTGCCCGCGGGGTTCCCGGCAGCCGTACGCCGCCGACGGGCAGGCGAGGACGCGAGGTGCCGCGGCGTCGGCCCTCAGCGGGCAGCGCGGCCGAGCGCAGCCCGCACGGCCCGGCCGTCCCCTCCACCGGTCAGGGATCCCGCCCGGCGTCGGTCGGGGCGCCCGGGTCGGGTCAGCCGAGGCACACCAGCACCAGACAGAGCTGGTTCGAGGAGGTCGACGTCGACGCCGGGGACGTGGTGGACGCGGCCGGGCCCCCGCCGGCGGGGGAGGAGGAGCCGCTGCCGGTCGTCGCGGACGATCCGTTTCCGGTGGCGGCGGGCGCCGGCTGTGCGGCCGTGCCGGAGCTGCCGGTGCTCGTACCGGAGGAGGACGGCCCGGTGCTCCGCGTCTGCGGTGCGGCCGGCGCGGCCGGGTGCGGGGCCACCGCGGCCGTGTACGGACGGCTCGCGGACCGTGCCGTGCGGGGCGCGGATGCCGGCGACTGCTGCCGGGGGGCGTTGGCGGCGGGCGTCCCTGCCGTCGGCGCGGCGGAGGTGTGCCGGTGCGTCGCGGCGGGCGGTGCCGGCGTGGACGGCGGCAGGCTGGGCGCGGCCGACGGATCTTCGGTGAGGCCCATGCTCCGGTTGTCCGGTGCGGCGGCCGCCTGGGCCCGGTCGCCGGTGCCGCGGTCCAGTGAGGCGAGCGTCAGACCGCCGCCGACGAGCGCGACGGCGGTCGCCACCACGGCCCGGCGCTGGCTCTTCTTCCAGCGGGCCCGCTGCCGGCGCCGGGCCGCGCGTCCCCGCGGGGCGGGCGGCGCGTCCGTGACGTCGGCGGGTGGCACGTCCGCGGCGTCGGCGGGCGGCACGGCGACGGGTTCCTCGGCGCCGAACCAGTGGTCGGCGGCGAGCGGTGCGGCGGCGACGTCGGTGACGGCGACGGTGGAGCGGGGTGGGGCTATGTCCGGGGCGTAGGCACCGCACCCGGGACAGACCAGGGCGCCGTTGAGGTGCCGACGGCACGAGGAGCAGTAGTCCATGTGTGGTCTTCCTGAGTACAGGGGGAGCGGCGATCAGTCACGCTAACGAGCCTTTCGAAAGGCTGTGTGCAGCCCGTGTGGTGCTCCTGCACAGATTCGTGGGGTTCTTTTCCCGTGTCCCGGCCGGGTCCGGGCCGCTCGCGTCGGCATAGTGGCGGGCGGCTCCGCACCGGAGCGGCAGGAGGAGAGGCATGCTCGGCACAGTGTTCCGCACCGGATCGCCCATCTGGATCGACCTCGGCAGCCCCGACACCGAACGGGCCGCCGCCTTCTACGGCGCCGTCTTCGGCTGGGAGTTCGTCTCCGCCGGCCCGGAAGGGGGCGGCTACGGCTTCTTCCAGAAGAACGGCGGCACGGTGGCCGGTCTGGGCCCGCTGACCGAACACGGGGCGAGCCCGGCCTGGATGACGTACTTCCGCACCGGCGACGCCCGGGCCACCGCCCGGGCCGTGACCCACGCCGGCGGCACGGTGCGCACCGCGCCCATGAGCATGGGGGAGGCCACCCTGGCCCAGTTCACCGACCCGCAGGGCGCGCAGTTCGCGGTGCTCCAGTCCGGGCGGGGCCTGCAGCGGGCGTCGGAGGAGGACGCGCTGGTGTGGGTGGAGCTGCACGCCGGCGACCCGGAGGCGGCCATCGGCTTCTACCGCGGGCTGTTCGGCTGGCGTGACCAGGAGATGCAGGCCCCGGGCATGACGTACCGGGTGCTGAGCATCAAGGACGGCGACCAGCAGGAGGGTTCCTTCGGTGGTGTGGCCCCGCTGCGGGACGACCGGGAGGACGCGCGCTGGGTGCCGTACTTCGCCGTGGCCGACGCGGACGCGATCGTCACGGCGGTGGGCGGCAACGGCGGAACCGTGCTGATGCCGGCGGCGAACATCCCCGGAGTCGGCCGTATCGCCTGGCTGGCCGATCCGGGGCAGGCGGTGTTCGCCGTGCTGAGGCCGGATCCGCGGCAGCCCTGACTCCCGCCGCCGGCACACGCCCCCGCAGGGTGGCGGCTCACGCTGTCTTCGGGCCCCGGGCCTTGCCCGTACCCGGCGTGGCGGGGCGCCGCCGCCCCCACGGTTTGAACACGGACAGCACGACGAGCCCGAGGTACAGCAGCAGCGCGAGGGCCGGCACGATCACGGTGTCGTAGCGGACGAATCCCAGGTGCATGGCCGCGATCGGGCCCGTCGGATGCCGGTCCACCGCGTGCACCGCGTCGTGCAGCCGGGCGGTGAGGGCGAAGACCGAGGCCACCGCGGCCGCGAGGGTCAGCCAGAACTTGACGGCGACCCAGTGGTACCGGAACAGGCCCCACGGCGTGCCGAGGGCCAGCACCACCCCGCTGACCAGGGCGAGCAGGCTCAACGGGACGACCAGCGCGTCGCCCAGCATCCCCATCGCCCGGTACGCGGTCCGCAGCGTGCCGGCGTCGTCCGTCGCCAGTGCCGTGGTCCCGAGGGTGAGCAGGCAGAGCATCAGCGCCAGCCAGCCGACCGAGGCGACCACATGCACGGCGGCCAGGCCCTTGCGGGCCGCCGGCGGCAACCGGCGTGCCGTTTCGGCGGAGCGGGACATGCGCACCTCACTTCCCTGGTCGTGCGCCGTACTGATGCGCGGCGCACGGCCAGGCTCCCCCGCCGGCCACCCCGGCGCGTCCGGCGGCGGAAGTAACGTCGGCTGCGCCGAGCCGAGTACGGCGCACACCGACCCGTCCCGCCGGTGGCCCGGCCTACGACCGTGTGGCCGTCCCGCGGGCCGTGCCGCCGCCCCGGCCTGCCCGCGCCGACCGGCCTGCTCCGGTCCCGGCGGGTGCCCGGACGGTTCGGTGCGGAGCGGTGCACATCCCCATCGGCGCACCGCAGTTCACCGCCGGGCCGGCCGTCGTCACCGTTCGCCGCCGGGCCGGCCGTCGTACCGTTCGCCGCCGGGCCGGCCGTCCTCACCGCACGGCGGCGCAGGCGGCAGGCGGTCGGCGAGGTACTCGTCGTTGTCGCCCGGCCGTACCGATCCCGCGCAGCGCCGCGATTCCCGGATGGGCCGCGGCGGCCGCATCGCGCTTTGTTCACCCACTGTTCGAACGCGCTTTCCGGTGCCCCCCGTGTGTCATCACATACGGTCCTGCTGCCGACGAGTGATCGCCGGGACCGGAGAAGCGCTGCGCGGCACTCGCGCGCGCCGAGGTGCCCGGGGTCCACGCCCGATCCCGGTGCACGGGGGATCGAGGGGCTCGCGGCGGACAAGCAGGACTCTTCAGGGGGGCTTCTCGTTGAGATCTCGCACGCGCCGCCGTTTCGCGGCGCTCACGTCGGCCGCATCGCTGGCGGCCGGCCTGCTCGGCGCGGCGGCGCCCGGCGCACATGCCGCGACGAATGATGTGACGGGTGGTCAGATCAGCCTCTACGGCGGCTCCGTGGGAGTGGCGACCGTCAACGCGGACGGGACCGGGCTGCGTTCCGTCCCCGACATCCCGAACTACGGATACACCCCGAACTGGGCTCCGGACGGCAGCAGGGTGGTGGCCGGCTGGAGCCGGCTGGCCACCGGCCGGGTCACCGGCACCAGCTCGATCGTCACCCTGCCGTGGGCCACCAAGGTGCGCTCCAGCGCGTCGTACGAGGACCCGACGTTCTGGCTGGACGGCCGGTACGTGGCGTTCAGCACCGGCGGCCAGCTCGCCTACGGCCCCTCGGACGGTTCCTGGGCCCCGGAGCCGCTGCTGACGAACACCCAGGAGCCGTCGACGGTCTGCGACATCCACCCGACGGCGAGCCCGAGCGGCACGCTCGCCTTCGAACGGCAGCACAACTACGGCTGCTACGACAGCCAGGGCATCTGGACCTACGACCCGTCCACCAAGGCACTGAAGAACATCATCGCGAGCGGCTCCTCGCCGGTGTTCTCCGCGGACGGCACCAAGCTGGTCTTCACGCGCTCGGTGGACGGATGGACCCAGCTGTTCACGGCCGACGCGGACGGCAGCGACGTCAAGCAGGTCACCACCGACACCTCCGACCACCTGTCCCCGACCTGGGACCCGGCGGGCGGACGGATCGCCTACGAGGCGCACAGTTCGCACACCGGCTGGTCGGACGACGTGCAGACGGTGCGGCTGCTCGACCTGGCGAGCGGTACGTCGACCCAGGTCACCGGGCAGGGCAAGGGTGCCAAGCCGGCCTGGCAGCCACTGCGCAAGAACAGCCTGATCCGGGTCTACGGCACCGGATCCGTCGGCACCGACGGTGCCGCCTCCCGCTGGACGTTCGACACCGTGGGCGCCCAGCACATCCCCGGGCTGCTCACCGCCAAGTCCGCGGTCCTCGTCAGCAAGGGCAACGCCACCTACTCGGCGCCGGCGATCGCGCTGGCCGCCGAGAAGCAGGGCCCGGTCCTGCTGACGTCCGGCAGCGGCCTGGACTCCGCCGCCGCCACGGAGCTCAAGCGCTCCCTGCCCAAGGGCAGCACGGTCTACCTGGACGGCGGCACCCGCATCCTCGGCTCCAAGGTGGCGGGCCAGGTGCAGGCGCTGGGCTACAAGCCGCTGCGGCTCGACGGCACCGACCTGTCCGCGCTGTCGGTCCGGGTCGCCAAGCAGGTCAGCGCGACCCCGAGCTGGATCTTCGTCGCCGACGGCAACGACTACCACGACCCGGTCGCGGCCTCGACGGCCGCCGGTGCGCTGGGGTACCACGGCACCGGCGTGGTCCTGCTGACGAACGGCAAGACCGTTCCCACCTCGGTGAAGAGCTACCTGAACGCCCTGGACCCGAAGGCCGTGAAAATGGTCACGGTCGGCTACAACGCCACCCGGGCGATGGAGCACGTGACCCTGAACAAGGCGTGGAGCTTCTGGACGATCGGCGGCAAGACCCATGAGGACGTGGCCGCCAACCTGGCCCGTTTCTGGTGGACTTCACCGACCCAGGCCGTCGTCGAGGACACCTGGACCTGGCAGAACGCCGTCGCGGGCGGCGCCGCCACCGCCACGTACGGCCCGATGCTCTGGTCCGGCGAGTCCACGCTCTCGGCACCGACCTCGTACTACCTGGGCCAGGAAGCCGCGAGCATCTGGGCGGTGCAGACCTTCGGCGGCAACACCTCGTACCCGCCGGCCAACCGCACCGCCATCGCCTCGGCGATCGCCGCGAGCAGCGCCTGGACGACCACGCACTGGGCGGCGAACGGCGATGTGCCCGCAACGGCCGCCCGTTCCTCCCGTCTCACGGCGCAGTCGTCCTCCGACGGCGTCCGCCCGGCCCCGGACCCCACCGTGCTCCCCGGCCGGCACCTCCCCGCCCGCGACGCCCACAGCGCCCGCTAGCCGGAACCCCCCGACACAGACCCCCGGGTCCTCGGCCCGGGGGTCTGCCGTATCCCCGCCGGAAGCCGGCCGGGGCCGCGCTGCGGGGTCCGGTGGCCGGGGCGCGGGCTAGGATCCGGGCATGGCGCTGACCATGAGCGACGTGGACCGGTTCGAGGCGTCCAGGCCCCGTCTGGAGGCCATCGCCTATCGCCTCCTCGGCTCGGCCGGCGAGGCCGAGGACGCCGTGCAGGAGACGTTCCTGCGCTGGCAGGCCGCCGACGTCGGCCGCATCGAGGTCCCCGAGGCGTGGCTGACGAAGGTGCTCACCAACCTGTGCCTCAACCAGCTCACCTCGGCCCGCGCGCGGCGCGAGACCTATGTGGGCCAATGGCTCCCCGAGCCGCTGCTCGCCGGTGACCCCATGCTGGGCCCGGCCGACACCGCCGAGCAGCGCGAATCGGTGTCGTACGCGGTCCTCGCCGTGCTGGAGCGCCTGTCTCCCGGTGAGCGTGCGGTGTACGTGCTGCGGGAGGCCTTCGACTACCCGCACCGGGAGATCGCCGAGATCCTCGACATCACCGAGGCCGCCAGCCAGCAGATCTTCCACCGCGCCAAGAAGCACGTCGCGGCCGGAAAAACCCGCACCGAGATCGACGAGGCCGCCGCCCGGCGGATCGTCGAGGAGTTCCTGGCGGCCGCCACCAGCGGCCGGACCGAGCCGCTGGTACGGCTGCTCACCCAGGACGCCATCGCGATCGGCGACGGCGGCGGGAAGATCCCGGCCCGCGCCAAGGCGTTCGAAGGAGCCCTCGCGGTCGCGACCTTCATGCGGGGCCTGTTCAAGCCCAGCAAGGCCAAGCAGGCCTACGTCGGCGGCTCGCCCGAGGTCTACGCCACGACCGCCAACGGAGAACCCGCCGTCGTGGCGGTCGTCGGCGGCCGCGTCGTCGGCGTCATGTGCCTGGAGGTCACCGAAGGGGGCATCGCCGCGTTCCGCAACCAGGTCAACCCCGACAAGCTGGAACGGGCGACCCGGCGGTGGGCGGCCGCCGACCACGGCGCGCCCCTGCTCACCGCCTTCTGACCGCCATGTGAGCTGCTTCACATCCCACTCCTGTCAGGAAACGGCGGGTCACCCGGTTCAAGGGGCGGAAAGCCCACGGCAAGGGCCGGGCCGCGCAGACAGGAGCAGGAAATGCAGCACCGCATCGTCGTCCTCGGAGCCGGATACGCCGGAGCCATCGCCGCCGGACGCCTCGCCAGGCGGCTGCGCCGCGAGGATGTCGCCATCACCCTCGTCAACGCCGAACCGGACTTCGTCGAACGCGTCCGGATGCACCAGCTCGCGGTCGGCCAGGACCTCACGCCCAGGCCCTTCAGCGCGATGTTCGCGGGCACCGGCGTCGCGCTGAAGCTCGCGAAGGTCACCGGTGTCGACGCGGACCGCAGGACCGTCGCCGTGCTCGGCGCGGACGGCAGCGAGGAGCTGACGTACGACACCCTCGTGTACGCCCTCGGCAGCGGCTGGAACGACCAGGGCGCCCCCGGTGTCGCCGGTCACGCCCACGAGATCGCCTCCCGCCCCGGAGCGCTCCGGCTGCGCGAGCGCCTGGCCCGCCTGGACGCCGGGCAGCCCGTGGTCGTGGTCGGCGGCGGTCTCACCGGTGTGGAGGCCGCGACCGAGATCGCCGAGGCCCGCCCGGACCTCGAGGTCGCCCTCGTCGCCCGCGGCGGACTGGGCGACTGGCTCTCGCCGAAGGGCCGCCGGCACCTGGTGAGGGTCTTTTGCAGGCTCGGCATCACCGCGCACGAACAGGCCACCGTGACCGCCGTGGAGGCCGACCGCGTCCGCACCGCCGGTGGCGGCTCGATCCCGGCCGCGGTCACCGTGTGGACCACGGGCTTCGCCGTCCACCCGATCGCCCGGGCCACCACCCTGGAAGTCTCGGCCGACGGACGGATCGTGGTCGACCGGACCATGCGCTCGGTCTCGCACCCGGACGTGTACGCCGTCGGCGACGCGGCCATGGTGGCGGGGCCCGGCGACAAGCCGCTGCGGATGTCCTGCGCCTCGGGCGTCCCCACCGCCTGGCAGGCCGCCGACGCCATCGCGGCGCGCCTGACCGGCGGGAGGCTGCCGAAGGTGCCGCTGCGCTACTTCAACCAGTGCATCTCGCTGGGCCGCAAGGAAGGTCTGATCCAGTACGTCACCGCCGACGACCGCGCCGTCCGGGCGGCCCTGACGGGACGGTTCGCCGCCGTCTACAAGGAACTGGTCTGCAAGGGCGCGGCCTGGGGAGTCGCCAACCCGGTCCTCGTGCCGGCCCGGCGCCGCCCCGTCGTCCCCACCCCGGCCCGGGCGGCCTCACCGGCCCGCTGAGGCCGAGGCGGCTCGTCACCACCCACCGCGAAACCCTCACGGGTGCCGGCCATCCGATTGCGTCACCGCCTTGACCGGTGACGTCGACTCTGCGACAGTCATCAGGGACGCACCTCGGGACAGGCCGCGACGCACCCCGGGGGGCACCCACTGCCTTCGCCCGGGCGGGCGCCGACGTGAACCGTTTCTGACACCACCTCATCACCCTCGTCGGGTGACCGGCGGGGGACCGCCGGGAACCGGAACGGAGTCCGATCATGGAAAGCCTGAACATCTCAGACGGTGCCGCCGCGGTCCGCCGGGCGCGCTTCGGGGCGCTGCCCGAGCGCATCCGCTTCGAGGACATGGTCGAGGAGAAGGCGGCCACGCCGGGCGACCCGGCCCGGTACGCCTACGACCCGGAGGCGTCGTGGAGGTCCTTCGCCTGCCTCGCCGCCGACCTGGGCCTCTGAGCCGGCGTCTTGTCCGTGTCACAGTCACCGGTCAGAATGGTGATGTGAACCTCGACCACGTCTTCGTCTGCGGAAACCCGGCCCTCGACTTCGCCGCGACGCTCCGAGCCCGCCGTTCGGCGCGCTTCGAGATGTTCGCGACGCCGGAAAGGCTGACGGCATGGTACGTGGAGTCCGGCCTCGTCGATGCGGTCTCGCCCGCCCGGCAGCCCGACGTCGAACAGGCCCAGACCGTACGGGAGGCCGTCTACCTGCTGGTGACGGCCCGTCGGCTCGGAGAGGACTACGACAGGGCGGCCCTGACGGTGGTGAACGACGCCGCACGCAGGCCGCCCGCGGTGCCGCAGCTCACCCTGTCGGGGCGATGGACGCAGGCGGCACCGGAAGAAGCCCTCTCCCTGGTCGCGCGGCACGCCATCGAGCTCCTGAGCGGACCGGACGTACCCCTGCTCAAGGAGTGCGGCAACCCGGAGTGCACCCGCACCTACATCGACCGCTCGCGGGGCATGCGCCGGCACTGGTGCGGGATGGAGTCCTGCGGCAACAAGATCAAGGCGGCCGCGTACCGGGCCCGCAGGAAGTCCGGGCCCGCGCCGGCCCACTGACCCGTCCGCGCCGGCACGCTTTACCCCGTGCGCACCTTCCGGACGCCCTGCGGCCATGCGCGCTGATCAGACTTCCTCCTCGCGCGCCATGGTGACGCGTGACAAGGAGGGGATCTGATGAACCGTCTGGGAATTGCGACCGCGGCCGCCACGGCCGTCGTGCTGTCCCTGGCCGGCACCGGAACGGCCGACGCCGGTACGCCGGACGCCGGGGCGCACGCCGGTACGCACACGCTCCAGGCACGCGACGACACCTACACCGCACACGCCGGGCGGACCTTGAGCGTCGGCGCGCGGCACGGCGTACTGGCCGACGACAGCGGCAGCCCGGCGACCCTCGTCGCGCACACGAAGACCGCCCACGGCACCCTCGCCCTCGCCCAGGACGGCTCGTTCCGCTACACACCCGACGCCGGCTATCACGGGACCGACATCTTCACCTACCGGATCAGCGACGCCGTACGGCTGTACCAGACCCATCTCAAGCCCCTGGCCGTCATCGGCGGGGTGCCGGTCACCGCCGGGGCGTACGGTTCGTCGCTGTACCCGGTGCCCGGTTCGAAGGACGAGTTCTACGGCCTCACCGACCGGGGCCCGAACGTCGACGCGCCGAACGGCGGAAAGGTGCTGCCGCTGCCGGACTTCGACCCCGCGATCGGGAGATTCCGACTGAAGGGCACCAGGGCCGTACTGGAACGGACCGTCCCGCTGCGTGCCGCCGACGGCACCCCGTACAACGGGCTCGTCAACTCCGAGGCGGGCACCGGCGAGAACCTCGTCGACCTGAGCGGCACGCCGCTGCCGCACTCGCCGTACGGGTACGACTCCGAGGGCCTGGTGGCCATGCGGGACGGCACCTTCTGGGTGTCGGACGAGTACGGGCCGTACATCACGCACTTCGGCCGTGACGGCCGGGCCATCGGGCGACTGTCCCCCTTCGACGGCTCACTGCCCGCCGAGTTGAGGAACCGCGTCCCCAACAAGGGCATGGAAGGCCTGACCGTGACCCCCGACGGCCACACGCTCGTCGGCATCATGCAGTCCGCGCTCCAGGCGCCCGACCTCCCCGGCAGCGTCAAGGTCAAGCACGTCCCCACGCTGCGCATCGTCACCTACGACCTGCGCACCCACGCCACGCACGAGTACGTGTACCTGCTCGACGACCCGAAGACGAACAGCGGCGCGGTCAGCGAGATCACCGCGCTGAGCAGCACCCGTTTCCTCGTCGACGAACGGGACGGCAACACCGAACCGGGTGCATACAAGAAGCTGTTCGCCATCGACCTCTCGGGCGCCACGGACGTCGGCCCGGCGTCCACGGTGGCCGGGGCCGCGTACGACGCGGCCAAGGGCGGGCTGCTCGTCGGCCCGGGCCGGCAGACGCTCGAGGCCTACGTCGGCGCCGGCACCACCGTCGCCGCCACGGCCGCCCTGCAGTCGGCCGGCATCACCCCCGTCGCCAAGAGCCTCGACCTCGACCTCGGCGGTCTGGTCAGCTCCCTCGACCCGACCGGCGGCTTCTTCGGCCACGACAAGATCGAGGGCGTCGCCACCACCGACGGCGGCCGCACGATCGTCGTGAGCAACGACAGCGACTTCGGTGTCGACGGCGTGTCCGACGCGACCCCCACCCCGCCCTACTCGCTGCACGCCAAGATCCTCCCGAACGGCGCCCAGGACGACGGCGAGTACCTGGCCGTCGACACCACCCGCCTGCCCGCGGCGACCAGCGACGCGACCGTGACGATCACCGTCAGGTGACCTTCCGGAGGGCGACGGCACGGACGTGCCGTCGCCGTCAAGGCGCCCCGGCGTGATCCCGGTGCCGGGCCGCACCGCCCTGCCGCCGCGGGCCGACGGCCCCCGGCGGCGCCGGTGCGGCAATGCCGCGCCCAGCCCGCTTACGGGTGCTTGCCGCCGCCCTTGCCCCCGCTCGCCTTGTGGGAGCCGCCGGGGTCGTTCCGGGAGGCCGTGCCGCCCGGGGTGGCGGCGTTCTCCTCGGTGCGGTTGCCGGAGGCGGGTCGGCCCTTGCCGCCCGCCCTGTCGGGCGGGGCCGTCACCCGGGCCGTCTGCTCGGCACAGTACGCGGCGACCTCGTCCTTGCCGCCGGCGGCCGCGACGAGCTGTGCCCAAGCCGTGGCACCGAGCGCCTTGCCCCGGTCCTTGACCTGCTCGTAGGCGCGGCAATGGGCTTCGGTGGCCCGGCCGTGCGCCGATCCGTACGCAGGTCCGAGGCCGTGGGAGGACGCCGACGGCGACACGTTCCCCGGCCGGGCCGGGGCGACGGCCGCCGGGTGCGAGGCCCGCCGGCCGGCACCGGCCCCGTCCGCGGACGAGCCGGCCGGACCGATGGCGGCCACGGCGACACCGCCCAGGGTGAGGCCGGCGAACACCACACCGAACGTCATCTTCGCGGTGCGCCCTGCACGCCGCTCCGCGGGCCGCCGCCAGTCGTCCCGCCGCCGGGTGCGCGCCCGGTGCGTGCCGGCGTCGCGGGCGGCCCGGAAGGCGGCGCGGGCCCGCTGCTCCGCCTCGTGGTCGAGACCGTGTCCGCGCAGGACGTCGGCCAGCACCGTCTCCAGCACGGCGGTGTCGCGCTCCCGCGGCCCGGGTACGGCGCCGCCAGGGTGCGCATGCCGACGGCCAGGAGTCAGGCCACCGCTCATTCGTTCACCCATGTCCGCTTCCGTTCCAGTTCGACGGGATCCAGTCGTCCGGTGAGCCCGGCGCCGGCGTCCGTGCGCCGGCCCGCTGCCGCTGGCGTTGTTCATGTCGACTCCCCCAGCGCGTGGGAGGTCTCATCCGTCACACCCGCGTCAGCGGCGCTGTCGAGGCCGAGCTGACAGGCGAGGCGTTTCAGACCGCGGTGGGCCGCGGTGCGCACCGCTCCCGGGCGCTTGCCGAGCACGCGCGCCGAGGCGGGGCCGTCCAGGCCTACGACGACACGGAGAAGGACGGCTTCGGCCTGGTCCCGCGGCAGTCTGCGCACCAGTTCCAGGGCCCGTTCGGTGGAGAGGGACTCCAGGGCCTGGTCGTGGGTGTCGTGCGGACCGGGCAGGTCCAGGACGTCCTGCTCGGTGCCGCCCGCCCGGGGCCGTACCCGCCGGCGGCGCAGATGGTCCAGTGCCCGGTGCCGCGCGATGGTCGCGGTCCAGCCGCGGAACCCGGCCCCGTCGCCCTTGAAACGCCCCAGGTCACGGCTGATCTCCAGCCAGGCGTCGGACGCCACGTCCTCCGCGTCGTCGCCGACGATCCCGTGCAGAAAGCCGAGCAGGCCCGGCTGCACGATCCGGTAGGCGACGGCGAAGGCGGCTTCGTCACCCTGCTGGGCCCGCGCGACCGCCGCGCCCAACTCCCCGTCGAGCGCCTGTGCGCGCCGGGGTTGCCGTGCCTGGCCCAAAACAGTCCTCGTTCGCACCGGGAACATCGGGAGTCGCTGTGGTCCGTCGTCCCCCTTGTGCACCGACGGCCTCATGGTGACCAGCGTCCGCCCCCACAGAAATGTCACAAGGCGCCGGTCGCCCCGCGCGTTCCCGCAGGTGTGCCGGGAGCCGGTCGGTCGAGCGCCGAACGGCGGCTTCGGCCCGTCCGCGTGACGTTTCGCGCCGGCCGTGCGCTGCATGGATGCCGGGTCCGCGCGGGGCGGCCGGTGCATCGGCTCTGCCGGCTGCCGGCTCCCGAACCCCCGCCCTCGGACCCCTCTGCGTGCCGCCCCTGACTCCCCCCGGGTGCGTCACGGAGAGGGACGGCGGGAGGCCGGAACCCCTCCACTGCCCGGGTTCCGGCCTCCCCCCACTGGTGCCCCGGCTGCCGCTCGCGCAGTGGCCGTGTGATGCTTCGGCCGCCCGCTGCGCTCCCTGTGCATGAGTGCGCAACTGCATCTGCGAGCGATACCGTCCCCGGCGCTGCGGAACAGCGCGGCCTGGCTCGAGCGGCAGTTCGAGGACGACGTGGAGGCCCACCGTGGCCGGTCCGGCCGGCATTGCGAGGAGGTGCTGGACGAGCGCTATGCCGACCAGGCGCACATCTACGCCGGTGCCTGCCGGCCGCATGCCGAGGACCGGCCCCAGGCCCAGGTGGTGCTCGGCGGCCGGCCGGTGCGCCGCCCCGATCCCGACCAGCCGCCGTTCCTGGTGCTGACGGCGGCCCAGGCGCGCCGTGTGGCCGTGTTCCTGACGACGGCCGACTTCGACACGCTGTGGTTCCTCGCCCGCGGCGCGCTGCTGCCGCGCTACGGCGGGCTCAGCGGGGAACCCGAGGCCCGGCGTGCGTTCGCCGCGGGGCACCGGGAACTGACGGCGTTCTACGTGCGGACGGCCGAGTGCGGGGAGGCGGTGGTGAAGCGGCTGTCGTCCGGGGACGGGCGGTTCGCCCGCCTCATGCCCGGTTGAGCCAGCCCTCCTGCCTGCGGCCGGCCGGGCGCCGAAGGCGGCGCCGCACAGTGCTCCGCCCCGCCGGACGGCCGACGGGGCGGAGCGGAAGGAGCCGGTGTGCTGCCGGCTTTCCGTCGACTACTTGGTGAAGGCCGCGACGCCGTTCGGGGTGCCGAGGCCCGTCGGGCCGTCGTAGCCCTTGCCGGCCTTGCACAGGTAACCGCCGCAGGACCCGTTGGAGCCGTCGGTGACGTCGTTCAGCTTGTCCGGGTGGGCGTAGGGGTAGGAAGCCGGGACGTCACCGGCTCCCGGGGTGCCCGCGAGGGCGTAGACACCGGCGATGAACGGCGAGGAGGCGCTGGTGCCGCCGTACACGTTCCAGCCGTTCGCCTGGTAGGTGTCGTACACGGCGAGACCGGTGGCCGGGTCGGCGACGGCCGCGACGTCGGCGACGGCGCGCTTGCCGCAGTCGGTGTCCTTCTGCCAGGACGGCTTGGCACCGTACTGCGAGCAGCCCGAGCCCGCGCCGTTCCCGCCCGCGGAGGTGCCCCAGACGGACTCGGAGTAGCCGCGGGTGCTGCTGTCCTTCTTGAGCGAGGTCCCCCCGACGGAGGTCACGTACGGTGAGGCGGCCGGGTACTCGACGCCGTAGCCGCTGTCACCGGAGCTGACGGTGATGGCCACGCCGGGGTGCTTGAAGTACTTGTCGTCCGCCGAGGTGTCGTTGGCCTCCTCGCTGCCGCCGTAGCTGTTGGAGACGTACTTGGCGCCCTGCTTGACGGCCTGGTTCACGGCCGCACCGAGGTCGTCCATGTTGGCGGACTTGGCCTCGACGAGCAGGATGTGGCACTGCGGGCAGGCCGCGCTGACCATGTCCACGTCGAGGGAGATCTCGCCCGCCCAACCGGAGTCGGGCGCCGGGTAGTTGGTGCCGCCATCCTGGTCGATCTTCTTGAAGCAGCCGTTGCCCGTGCTGCACTCCGGCAGGCCGTACTGGGACCGGTAGGCCGCCAGGTCCTTCTCGGCGTTCGGGTCGTCGTTGGCGTCGACGATCGCGACGGTGGCGCCCTTGCCGCCGTCCTTGGGGAGGTTGTAGGCGGCCTGCAGATCGGCCGGCCCGAAGCCCTTGGGGGTGTCGTGACGGCCGAGGGACTTCTGCGCCTTCATGTCCGTGCGCTCGACCGCTTCGCACGCCATGTAACCGGGTTTGCTCGGCTCCGAACAGAGCCGGTGGGTGTGCACCGTGGAGGCGGTGGGGGACGCGGTGGCCGTCGTCGCGAAGGCCGCCGAGTGGGAGGCGGCCAGGCCGGCGGTGATCAGAGCCGCTGCGGACAGGGCCGCGGGGGCGCCGCGGCGTATCGGGTTCCTTCTGCGATGAGAACGCAAAGAACTGCCCTCCGTGGGGGGATGGGGGCGTCACGACGGCGGCCGGAGTGAATGGCAAGAACATGACAAACGCCCCGTTGGGGGTGGCCGTGTGGCGCCGGGTTCCGGGCATGCTGGTGATGTGCCACCCCGGTCAGTGGTGGCTAGTGACGAGGCTATTGACTGTTTGCCGAAGAGAACAGGGCCAGTTGGTAAAAACCTTCGGCTCGACCCATGGGCGTCTGCGGGTACCTTGTGCAGCCATGGAGCTGGAAGACGGCACCCTCAACGGCCTGATGTCGCTGGGCCTGGCCCGGTACGAGGCGCGGGTCTACCTCACCCTCATCAGGCGTGGTTCCTACACCGCCGGCGAGGTGGCCCGGGAGGCCGACGTGCCGCGCCAACGCGTCTACGACGTCCTGGACGCCCTCGTACGGCGGCAGTTGGTCTCGGCCCACCGCGGGCGGGTGGCCACCTACTCCGCCGTCCCGCCCGAGTTGGCCCTCGCCCGGCTGATGACGGTGCAACGGGAGTCCGTCGACCGGCTGGAGCGGGTCTCGCAGGGGCTGGCCGGCATCCTGCAGCCGCTGTGGTCCCAGGGGCGGGAGCACACCGATCCGCTGGACTACATCGAGATCCTGCGCGACCCGAAGGCGATCTCCGAGCGCTTCGCCGACATCCAGCGGCAGGCCCGCCGCGAACTCCTCACCTTCTGCAAACCGCCGTTCGTCGCCCCCGCGGAGAACGCCGAGGGAATCGCGGTGGTCCGCCGGCTCCACGCCGCGGGAGGCACGGTCCGGGCGATCTACCTCGACGACGCCCTGGGTGATCCCGAGACGGCGGAGCACGTCCGGCGCTTCGCCGCCGCGGGGGAGGAGGCCCGCTTCGCCACCGAGCTGCCGCTGAAGCTCGTCGTCGCCGACGCTTCCCTCGTCCTGTGCGACATGCCCGACCCGGTGGCCGGTGCCGGCTCCACCACCACGCTGTTCATCGAGCACCCGGCCCTCGCGGGCTGCCTGCGCCTCGCCTTCGACACGGTGTGGAGGAACGCGGCACCCGGGACGGGACAGGGCCCGCGGACGTGAGCGGCCCGTCCGGCCGAGGCGCACTCTCTCCCCGGGCCTGACCAGGCGCCGCAGCGGGCCCCACCGACATGAACTAGTCCACTTCGACGGCCCGGACGGCTGTTACTCACTTTCGGGTGACGGCATGCCCGGAGCAGGTGCCGGTGGCCCAGGGCCGCTGTCACAGTGGGCCGGTGCTGGGGCGCCGCCACCGCCTGACGCACGGTCAGCAGCCCATTTCGGGAAATATATGGACGTTGCAGTCGTCAGTAACCGGAATATGTTGAAACAGTAATGACAGCCACATCTCCCCCACATACCGGACGCCCGGGTTGCAGAGTGTGAGTGCGCGGCCAGCCGGCCGCCAACCGCACAACGCATCCCTGCCGGCCCGTGACGACGTGTCGCTCGCGGCGCCTACGCAGGATGCTCCGGACCTCTGTAGGGGGATCCTCGTGACCGTTTCCGCTTCTGTGCGTCGCATGACCGCCGTCGCCGCCGTGGCGGCCGCCGCAGTGGGTGCCGTTGCACTGCCGGCGGCCGCCGCCGACCACCCGGCGCCGCGTCCGCACCACAACACGGTCTACATCAGCGATGTTCAGGCCCGCTCCGGTTGGGAGCACTCCAACTGGGCCCTGAACAAGGAGTGGGTGGACATCACCAACCGGTCCCGCCGGGACGTCAACCTCGACGGCTGGACCCTCTCCGACAGGGACGGCCACACCTACACCTTCCACCACTACCGCCTCGCCGGCCGGTCGTCCGTACGCGTCCACACCGGCTACGGCCGCGACAGCCGTACCGACCTGTTCCAGGACCGCCACAGGTCCGTATGGGACAGCGCCGACACGGCGACCCTGCGCAACGACCACGGCTGGCTCGTCGACGACGCCTCCTGGGGGCGGCGCTTCTACCGCTGACCCGGCGTCACCGGCGCGCTCCGGCCGTGTCGGGTGGTGTGGCACTGTCCCGGGAGAGTGACCGCACCACCCATGCGCCCCGCACGATCGCGCCGGTCCAACGGGCCGGCCCACTGACCGGCCGGCCCCGCTGACGAGGCCCACGGCTCCGGCACCCGGGGAGCCGTGGGCCTGCGCGCCACCCACGATCGGCCTTCCCGCAGGCTCCGGGAAGGCCTCACGCGGCCGGCCGGGGCACGTTCCGTACGGCGAGCAGCGCCACGTCGTCGTCGTTGGCGGGCGGCCGCGCCCGTGCCAGCAACTGGTCCGTGAAGGGCTCGAGGGGGCGGTGGGCCAGGGCTGCGGCATGGCGGCGCAGGCGCTCCAGGCCCTCGTCCAGGCTGTGGCCCGGGGACTCGATCAGACCGTCGGTGTAGAGCAGCAGGGTTGCCCCGGGCGGCAGTTCCGCCGTCGCGTCCGGACGCGGCCGCTCCGGCGCGACGCCCAGCAGGAGCCCGTGGCCGTCGGTCAGGTAGCGCGCCACGCCCTCGTGGGTGACCAGCAGCGGAGGCGGATGGCCGGCATTGGTCCAGGACAGCTCGCAGCCACCGTCGTCGTTCACCGTCATGCGGGCGAAGACCAGTGTCGCCATGGAGACTTCGGCGATGTCCGGGGTCGCGTGGTCGAGCCACTCCACGATCTTGCTCGGCGGTCTCTGCTGGGACAGGGCGTACGCGCGGAGCATGTTGCGCAGCTGGGCCATGCCGGCCGCCGCGTCCAGGTCGTGGCCCACGACGTCGCCGATGACGAGGGCGGTCGCGCCGTCCGCCAGGGTGAAGGCGTCGTACCAGTCGCCGCCGACCTCGGAGGCGTCCGGCGCGGGCAGATAACGAGCGGTCATGCTGCGGCCGGGCGTACGCGGCAGCTTCGGCAGCAGATGGCGCTGCATGGTCTCGGCGACCTTGCGCTGACGCTGGTAGAGGCGGGCGTTCTCGAGCGCGAGACTGGCCCGGCGGGCGATGTCCTCCAGCAGGGCGACATCGGTGGCGTCGAACCGTTCGGGCTGGTCGGAGCGGCCGAGGGTGAGGGCACCCAGCACGTCGTGCAGGCTGCGGAGGGGGACCACGACCGCCGAGTGCATTCCCGTCTCCTCGAACAGGCGCCGCTGCTCGACCGCGATGCCGGAGTCGGGCGGGCCGTGGTAGGTCTCGGGTCCGGCGAGGGAGGACGCCGCACCGCGCAGGGCGCGGGACAGGGGCATCGGGGACTCCTGCGGCACCGGCGGCATGGGCCCCTGAAGATCGTCCCGGAACACCACGGTGCCACCCTCGGCATGGGCGACGGCGAAGCGCCACACCTCGTCCCGCTCGGTGATCAGGTCGATGACGGCCCAGTCGGCGAGGCGGGGCACCACGAGACTGACCAGGCGGCGCAACGCCTCGTCGATGTCCAGGGTGGACGTCAGCAAAGTGGTCGTCTCGGCGAGCAGCGCGAGCCGCTCCAGTTCCGGCAGCCGCCCGCTGACCGGCGGCCGCTGGGCGGGCCGCCCCGAACGTCCCGCGGAGTGGAAGAGGACGAGCGTGGCCGACGGACTGATCCCGAGGTCGCACGGAGTGACCAGCCAGGCCACGGGCAGCAGCGTGCCGTCGCCGCACTCCAGCCACTCGCCGCCACCCTGTTCCGTGCGGCCGGCGATCATGCTCGCCCGGATCCGGCACTGCGCTCTCGGTACGGGTTCCCCCCAGCGGGTGCGGTGCAGCAGGTCGTGGGCGTCCTTGCCGACCAGGGCGGAGGCCGGGCGGCCCAGCAGTTGTTCACCGCGCGTGTTGACGGCGACGATCAGGCCCTGCGCGTCCGTCAGGTAGGCGCCCGTGCCGAGGGCGTCCAGGGCACTGGCGACCGGGTTCTGCGCGCCACCCTGGCCTGCCATGGCCTGCCTCCCCTCACTGGCGGGAATGCGTCGTACACCCCCCTGCTCTCACTGGGTTCCCCCGGGGATACGGGTGATGCCCGGGGCGAGAAGGAGCACGGTCGATTCGCCCAGCCGGGTATCCGGGTGGCACGCGCCACCCGTAGGTCCCCCCCGTCAGCAGAGGGGGACCCTACGGTGCGGCGTGACGACGCTCCGGCGGGGTGTACCGCTGCCAGATGCGCCGGGAGTCCTCCAGCGGATACGGGCCGTCGGTGGGCGGCGTGTCCCAGGTGCGGGTGGTGGGGCGTTCGGGGGTGTACCGGGGCCAGCCCGGGTCACCGGTCACGGCGAAGGACGTCCAGGCGCTGCGCAGACGCCGGGAGAGGCCGGCGAAGTCCGGGGGCGGCGGGGAGCCGAGGAGCCGGGCGGCGGGGCGGGTCGTGGCGTTGCCGAAGACGAAGGGGACGTCGATGCCGTGGCCGGCGCCGAGAGCGGGTCCGGACCAGGTGAAGTCGTAGAGCCAGGTGCGTCCGCCCGCGCGGGCGTGCGCCTCGGCGACCCAGGTGGTCGGCATCCGGACGAGCGCGTCGGACAGCATCACGGTGAACAGGTCGGCGTCACTCGTGCCGGGGTGGGCCTGGCGGTAGGCGGCGGCCGCCCCCTTGTCGAGGCCGACTGCTTCGGCGACGAGCCCGAGGTCGACTCCCGGCGGCGGGAGCGGGCCCTGGCCGCGGAACTCCTCATGGGTGAACCCGCAGATCAGGTCCACGTCCCGGCCCGCGCCGGCCCGGAGAGCGGTCCACGGCGGTCCCGTCACCAGGTCGCCGTCGACGACGGGGCCGAAGGCGGTGAACCCGTCTCCCGGGCGCAGCGGTGCGTCCTGGACGGCGAGGATCGCCTCCGGCGGCAGGGCCGCGAAGGCCTCCGGGGTCGCCGGAACGCCGGCGGCCGCCGCGACGGCCGTGGTGACGGCCTCGGCCTCGGCAGCGGTGCGGATGCCGGAGGGGATGCTCTGGGCGATCGCCCGCCGGAACAGACCCCGCGCGGCCGGCGCGGCCGTGAGCAGGGCGACGGAGGCCGCGCCGGCGGACTGGCCGAAGACCGTGACGTCGGCCGGGTCGCCGCCGAACGCCGTGATGTTGTCCCGCACCCACTCCAGGGCGGCGACCTGGTCGCGCAGCCCGCGATTGTCCGCGACCCCGGGCAGATGCCCGAACCCCTCGAAACCGACACGGTAGTTGAAGCTGACCACGACGACGCCGGAGCCGGCCAGAACGCCGGCGTCGTACTGGGGCATGCTCGCCGCCCCGTGCTTCCACAGGCCGCCGTAGACCCACACCATGACCGGCAGGCCGGTGGTGGCCGGGTCGGGGGTCCACACGTTCAGCGTCAGGCAGTCCAGCCCGTCGCCGGGCCGCCAGGCGGGCGGAGCACCCGGCGCCGGGGCGAGTTGAGGCGGAGCCGTGCCGAAGGCGACGGCTTCCCTGACGCCGTCCCAGCCCGGCGCGGGCATCGGCGGCCGGAATCTCAGCGGTCCCTCGGGCGCTGCCGCGAAGGGAATACCGAGAAACCGCGCGATCCCGTTCTGGGACACACCCTTGACCGCGCCGGCCGAGGTCACCGCAACCGGATCCATCGGTCCCCCGTTCAACGTCGTCGACGATCTCCGCGCAGGCGGTGACGCGAGTCTACGGAGAGTGCCGCGGATGAGGCAGTCGCCCGCCGCGCTGAAGTGGGGCTTTCCCAGTAGGGTGAGGTTCAGGACGTGCTCATCGGCCGCCTTCCGCTGCCGGCCTCTCCGTCGCCTCCCCTCTGCGTCCGCTGCTGGTCGTGGCGTGACATTCCCAACGCGGCTCGGGCACTGAATTCCCGTGCAATGCGGAGTTCCGGACAAGTGCTAGAGAGGCGATCATGGCCTTTGCCACTGCCAAGGACGGCACCGAGATCTACTTCAAGGACTGGGGATCGGGGCAACCGGTGGTCTTTTCCCACGGCTGGCCGCTCATCGCGGACGCGTGGGATCCGCAAGTGAAGCTGATGGCGGACAACGGCTTCCGGGCCGTGGCCCACGACCGACGCGGGGGCGGACGCTCCGGCCAGCCGTGGACGGGGAACGACCTGGACACGTACGCCGACGACCTGGCATCGGTCATCGAGACCCTCGATCTCCGGGATGCCATCCTGGTCGGTCACTCGACCGGTGGCGGAGAGGTCACGCGCTACCTCGGCCGGCACGGCTCGAGCCGTGTCGCCAAGGCGGTTCTGCTCAGCGCGATCCCGCCGTTGATGCTCAAGACGGAGGCGAACCCGGAGGGGCTCCCGATCGACGTCTTCGACGAGATCCGGCAAGGCGTGCTGACGGACCGCTCCCAGTACTACAAGGACCTCAGCGCCCCGTTCTACGGGGCCAACCGCGAAGGCTCGACCGTCTCGCAGGGAACACGCGACGAGTTCTGGCTGTGGAGCATGACGGTGGGCATCAAGAGTGCCTATGACTGCATCAGGGCGTTCTCCGAGACCGACCTCACCGAGGATCTCAAGAAGATCGACGTTCCCACGCTGATCGTTCACGGCGACGATGACCAGATCGTGCCCATTGTGGCCGCCGGTGAGAAATCGTCGAAGCTCGTCAAGGACGCGACCTTCAAGATTTACCCCGGTGCTCCGCACGGCCTGTCGATGGTGCCCGCGTTCGCGGGGCGTTTCGACGCCGATCTCCTCGAATTCGCACGCGGTTGACCGAGCACACGCTTTACCGCTCACCGCACTCCTGGCGGCTGAAGACACTCGCTGCGGATGTCCACCTTTTCCCAGTTCTGGTGATTTACATTCGTTGTCAAACAGCGTGAGGGGTAATGTGAAAAGCGTGATCGAAGCGCTGCGCAACCCGCGGCGCCATCTCGTGCTCGGCGCAGTGCTGACCGTCGCGCTCGTCGCGCAGTCGGCTGTGCTCATCACCCAGCAGATGCAGATCGACGACCTACAGGCACAGCCCGTCGACCAAGGCCTCGTGGCCGGCCCTCCCGGTCCGTCGGGCCCTTCCGGCCCTCCGGGCCCGTCCGGCCCGCCCGGCCCGGCGGGACGGGACGGGCGGGACGGCACGGACGGGCAGGACGGGACGAACGGCAAGGACGGCAAGGACGGCACAAACGGGAAGGACGCCGTGGCCGGGTCGTCGTCATCGTCCGGGAGCCCTTCAGAAGGGGGAAGCAGCAGCAGGGCCCTCCCGCGCAACTCCTCCGTGACGCCCTAGAAGAGCGTTGGCCGCGATTCGCCACAGCGTGAGGAAAATGTGAGTAGCGTAAAAGATGCGCTGCGTAACCCGCAGCGCCGTCATGTGCTCGGCGCAGTGCTGACCATCGCATTCATCGCGCAGTCAGCCGCGCTCGTCGTCCACCAGAACCAGATCGACGCACTGCAGGCACGGCGCATCGTCCTGCAGGCGAACGGCACCGAGCGCGGCCCGTCCGGCCCGCCCGGCCCGCCCGGTCCCTCGGGGACCCCCGGCCCCACCGGCCCGAGGGGACCGGTGGGACGGACGGGGAGGCACGGCCATCGCGGCAGGCACGGTCACCCCGGAAGGCGGGGGAAGAACGGCGAGAACGGGCGGACCATCCGCCCCGGGTCATCGGCGGACGAACTGAATGGGGACGACTGGTGATTCATGGCTGATACGTCCCCGCATGTCCCCCGCACCCGAGGACTCGGTGCGGGGGACATCTCTGTCTGAGGCACCGGGACGGGCCTGGTCACCGCATCCCTAGGGATGGTCCTTGGCCAGTGCCTGTTGCCCTGTGCTCCGGGCGAAACCGGCCAGCTCCTCGAAGGTCCAGCTGAGCCGACCGCTGCGCAGATCGTCCGCGACGGCGCGGATCCAGTTCAGCTCCGCCGCGGTCATCGCACGCAGATACTCGTCCTCGAGCATGGTCACCCGCGGCAGGCCGTGGACGTCGGTCTGCTCCGCCAGGGACCTGTCGTGCGCGTCGAGGCGCTGCGCGAGTGCCGCCGCGCGCTGTTCCAGCACATCGAGGGCCTCCTCCGGGGCGAGCATGAGGACGAAGGACAGCGCTGCGGGGAACTGGGGGAACTCCTGTTTCGGCGCGGCCAGCATCTCGTCGAGCCACACGCGCATGGTCGAGCGCCCCGCGTCGGTCAGCTCGTACACCGTCCGCTCGGGGTACTGCTGGTCGCGGCCCGTCTCCCGGACCGTGACCAGGCCCGCGGCGAGGAGCCGGTCGATCGTCCGGTAGAGGCTCGCGCGCTGGCCGACATTGACCACCTGGTCCTTTCCCCACTGCTTGATCAACCTCTGGATTCCGTACGGGTGCAGCGGCTGGAAGTGCAGCAGGGCCAGCACGGTCAGGGCCAGCGGGGAGCTGCGTGGTGGGGTGTCCATGCCCGCATATTACCCACGGTGAAACTAGTTGACATGAGACTAGTTGCGCTGCAACTATCAACTCAGTGGGAGAGAGCCCAGCACGAGCGAACGGAGACCCCGGAGATGACCACCACCAGCACGGAGACGACCGCCGCCACCGAGCGCATCCACGCCGACCACACGGTGACCAAGCGACTGGGCAACTGGACCCGCGCCGGACACGTCCAGGTGCGCGCCCGCCGGGGCCTGGCGGTGATCGACCTGCGCTCCCCCGACCTGCCCGACGACCTGGAGCTGCGGCTGGAACTCCAGCGCGCCACGGTCAAGCTGCTGGTTCCGGACGACGCCGTCGTCGACCACTGGGACCTGCACTGGACCGCCCGCGGCAAGGTCAAGGACGCACAGGGCGGCACCGCCGGGAAACACCTGCCCGCCACCGCCCGCCGGATCCGGCTGACCGGCGCCGCGACCGACAGCGAGGTCCGCGTGCACCGCGGCGGCACAGCGATCCTCAGCGCCATGTGCTCCCGCGCCTACCTGGAGGACCTGCGGCGCGCCCACGCGACGGGCGGTCACCCGACGGTCGACGACCCGGCACGCGCGCACGGGCACTGACCTCCCATCCGGGCGCGGGAAAGAGGCGGACACATGAGCGCGATCAGGACGGCGGCCGTCGTCGGAGGCGGCATCGCCGGACCGGTGACGGCCCTCGCACTGCGAAGGGCGGGCATCGAGGCGACCGTCTACGAGGCCTACGAGAACACGGCGGACGGCCTCGGCGGCGCCCTGATGGTCGCACCCAACGGGCTCAGCGCCCTCGAAGTCGTGGGTGTGCAGCAGGGATTGGCCGGTCAGCCGATCCACCGCATGGTGATGACCGACGGACACGGCCGGCGGATGGGCGAGTTCGGCGGGCTGACGGGCCTGCCGCCGAGTCAGGTGATGTGGCGCGCCGACCTGTACCGGGCGGTGCGCGAGCGGGCCGCCGCGGTGGGCGTGCCGACCGTGTACGGCAAGCGGCTGACCGGGGCCGTGGAAACCCCGGCGGGCATCACCGCCGAGTTCGCCGACGGGACCCGGGTGACCGCGGACGTGCTGGTCGGGGCCGACGGCATCCGGTCCACGGTCCGCCGGCTGATCGACCCGGCAGCGCCGGGCCCCCGGTACACCGGACTGCTCGGTTTCGGCGCGCACTCGAAGACGGAGGTCCCCCGTGCGCGGCCGGACGCCATGTACTTCGCCTTCGGCGAGCGAGCGTTCCTCGGCTACTGGCCGGTGCCCGGCGCAGGCACCGCCTGGTTCGCCAACCTGCCGTACGACGAGCCGCTCGGCGCGGAGCAGGCCCGCGCGACTCCGTCGGCCGCGTGGATGCGGATCCTTCGGGAGAAGTTCGCCGAGGACGTACCCGGCCGCGATCTGCTCCGGGGTACCGGCGACGACGAACTCCTCACGTTCGGAGGGCTGGAGATCCTGCCGTCGGTGCCGAAGTGGTACCGCGGCCGGATGGTCCTGGTCGGCGACGCGGCCCACGCGCCGTCCTCAAGCTCCGGCCAGGGCGCGTCCCTCGCGGTGGAGAGCGCGGTGCAGCTGGCGCGGTGTCTGCGGGACGTCCCCGACGCGGGCGCCGCGTTCGCCACGTACGAGCAGCTGAGGCGGGGCAGGGTGGAGAAGGTGGCGGCCCAGGCCGCGAAGACCAACAGCCAGAAGGCGATGGGTCCGGCCGCGACGAAGATCATGGCCTTGCTGATGCCGCTGGCGACGCGGACGTTCATGAAGCCGGAGAAGATGTTCGGCTGGACGCACCGCTACCGGATCGACTGGGACGCGCCGGTGACGAACCGACCGCGGAGTGCGGCAGGCGGTACCGGATCGAGCCGGTGACCGACCGGACACCCTGGTCCGCTTCATCGCCCCCCGGCTCACCTTTCACGGGGCCAGGGGGCGCGCAGCGAGATCAGTCGGCCAGCCGGTTGATGGCAGCGGCGGCGATGCCTTCCATGTAGCCGGGGTCGTCGCTGGGCTGGCCGGAGAGCTCGACCACGCCGAAGCGGTGACCGCTGCGGATCACCGCGACACCACCGGCCACCTGTCCGTCGCCGCTGAAGGCCGGGTACCAACTGCCCTCGCCCGCCCTGACGGTGATCAGGTGCCCCTTGCCGTAGTACCAGTGGCCGGCCGGCTCGTCCTGGCAGCTGCGCACCAGCCTGTCGAGCCGCTTCTCGTAGGAGGCCGCCGACGTGTTCGTGGAAGTGTTCGCGACGGATTCGGTCAGCACGGTGTCGTGGGTGTCGAAGGTCCAGGTCACGTCTGCGTACGCGCCGGCCTTCCCCTGGGTCAGCGCGCGCATGGTCTCCTCGCCGGAGCACGCCGAGAGCGCTTGGTTCCCGGTCGTGTGCACCGTCGCGCCGACCGGGCTCAGGCCCTGCTGGAAGAAGTCCTCCCGCTGCAGCAGGTTGCCGGAGCCGAAGCCGGACCGAGCGGCAGCGGCGCTGGGCGCGGTCGCCGGCCGGCTCGCAGAGCTCGTGTCGCCGGCGGCGGCAGCGGGAAGCGCGCCGATGCCGACCGCGATCAGGGCGGCGCCGACGGAGGCGGCCACCTGCGCGGTACGACCGCGGCGCGAGAACGTCCTGCCGACTGCTCGGTTGTCGAACATCTCATCTCCTGTCTGTCGCGACGCGGTTCGCGTCGTCGTACACCAGGGAGATGCAGCGGGTGCGGGAGATGTTGGATGCCGATCCGCCGCGATCGGTGTGAGCCACCTCACCTGTGCCATCGAGGCCGGGGCGGTCTCAGAGCCGCGTCAAGGCCGCCCGGACGATCCGCGTCATCGCAGTCGTGTCCAGGCAGGCGTCGACCTCCAGGACCCCGTAGTGGGAGCCGTTCCGGAGTATGGCGATGCCACCGCACGGCTCCTTGCCCCGTGGGGCGGTCCCCGTGGTGTTCAGGTCACCTTCGTAGGAACCCATCCAGCCCGCGGTGACACTCGGAGCGACATCGATCGTGTGCGTCGGCCCGTAGACCCAGTGACCGGCCGGTTCCTCCTGGCACGGGACCTCCTCCAACAGCAGTCGCTGGGCGAAGTTCTGAGCCAGTGCCGGGCTTTGGGCGGCGGCGGCGACCTCGCGCGCGACCTGGTCGTCGATGTTCACGGCCAGGGTGGGGTCGCTGCCGTCCGCGCCCTTGGTCGTCATCAACCCGCGGAAGTGTGCGTCCGGCCCTCCCAGGGTCTCTTCGAGGGTCTTCTCCCCGGTGCAGGCGGCGTTGGCGTAGTTGCCGTCTCCGACACGGTCCCGCACGTAGATGCGCTTGGAGATCCCGACCTTCCGGAACTCGGCCGCTGCCAACAGGTGCCGGGCCGTCATGGGTCCGTGGGCGGGCTTCGGCGTCGGAGAGCCGGTGTGTGGCGAGGACGCGGCAGCGCCCGGCGCCGCCGCCGGGGTGGCCGGAGCGGAGCGAGCGGGCAGGACGAACCGGCCGGTCAGCAGGCCGAGTACGACGGCTGCCGCCAGGATGACGACGATGGTCCGAGCTCGCACGCAGATGCCTCTTGACAGGGATGTCTCAGAAGCCGCCGCTGAGGCGGTCCCGCATGAAGCGACGGGCCTGATGGATACGGTCCTTGACGGTGCCCAGGGGAGCACCGGTGATCTCGGCGACCTGAAGATAGGTCAGGTCCCCCAGATCGCGGAGCACGAACGATTCCACCAGGGCGGGATGCCGCTCCTCGAGCGCGGTCAGCGACTCCATCAGGTCCAGACGGGTTCCCGCGATGACGCTCGTCGTCCGGGGGTCGGCGCTCTCGGGCAGGTGCGCATGGCTGTCCTCCGCGCGCCGGCGCATCGAGCGGTAGGTGGACCTGGCGGCGTTCGAGGCGATCACGGTCACCCACCCGAGGAACGAGCCGCGCCCGCTGTACTCGTGCAGATGGGTGCTGACGGACAGCAGGGCGTCCTGCGCGGCCTCCTCCGCGTCGGCGTGGTGCGGAAGAAACCTGGAGCAGCGGCGCATGACCAGGGGACGCAGCCTGATGAGGAGGCGGTCCAAGGACGCCCGGTCACCCGCCTGGGCCGACGCCACGAGCTGTGTCAGCCCGTCCTCTTCGATCACCTGCTGCCCCCGTTCACGCCTGGTCCCGCCTCCGCCCGGCCCCGCCGTGGTTCCGGCCCCGACGCCTCGGGCAGAATGTCGCCGCATGCAGAAGCTGGGCCGTTATCTCCTCGAGGAGAGACTGGGAGCCGGTTCGTTCGCCACCGTCTGGAAAGCATACGATCCCGAGCTCGACACGGATGTCGCGGTCAAGGTGCTGGCCGACAACTGGGCGTCGAACGCCGATGTACGACAGCGATTTCTGGCCGAGGCGAGGCTGCTCCGCAGGATCTCCAGCCCACGTGTCGTACGGGTGCACGACGTCGGTGTCCAGGACGACCGGCCCTACTTCGTCATGGACTACGTCCGGGGCGGCACGCTGGCCGAGCGGATCGGGCACTGCCGGCCCGCGGAGGCGCTGCATCTGGCGGCCGAGGCCGGGTACGCCGTCCAGGTGCTGCACGACGCAGGCGTCGTCCACCGTGACATCAAGCCGTCGAACCTCCTGCTCGACACCGGCCGCACGCCCACGGCCGTACTAGTCGCGGACCTCGGCAGCGCGAAGCAACTGGCCGACGCGTCGGGACTGACCGTGACCACCGGCACCCCCGCCTACATGGCACCCGAACAGGCGTTCCAGACCGGCGGATTCGACGGCCGAGCCGACGTGTACGCCCTCGGTGCCGTCACGTTCGAACTGCTCACCGGGCGCAAGCCGTTCGGTCCGGGCGGCCGCACCATCCCCCCGACGGGGCAGGCATCGGCGTCGACGTCGCCGACGATTCCCGGAGAGCTGGGCGTTCCGAACGGCATCTCCACACTTCTTCGCGCCGCGCTGTCCGTGGAACCGGAGGGCCGGCCGAGAACCGCGCAGGCGTTCGCGGACGCGCTGCTGTCACCGGGAGGACAGGAGTGGGCGTCGGCCGGGCCCACGGGGCCGGCACGCCTCCTGGTCTGGCTCGCGGCGGTCGTCGTGTTCCTGGTGACAGCGGTGCTGACCTGGCTGGCCCGCTGAACGCGGACGACGACCGCGTCCCGCACGAAGCCGCCGGGAGGGCGACCGCTTCAGGCGGTGCGGCGAAGCCGTAGTACCCCGGTACCACCTGCCCGCCAGGGATCGGCCCCCGGTACCACCGGATCGGGGAGACCCCGACCTTAGCGTGGAGGAGGAGGCGTCGGGCGTGCCGGGCGCCGGAGTCCGAGAGAGAGAACGCGAATGATCGAGGCCCAGCAGCTCACCAAGAGGTACGGGGAGAAGACCGCCGTCGACGGTCTGGACTTCACCGTGAAGCCGGGTACGGTGACCGGATTCCTCGGCCCGAACGGTGCGGGCAAGTCCACGACGATGCGCATGATCGTCGGCCTCGACGCGCCGACGAGCGGCTCCGTCACGGTGAACGGGCAGCGCTACGCCCGCCACCAGGCACCGCTGCAGGAGGTCGGGGCGCTGCTGGAGGCGAAGTCGATCCACCCGGGCCGCTCGGCCTACAACCACCTCCGCGCCCTCGCACTGACCCACGGCATTCCGCGCCGCCGCGTCGACGAGGTGGTCGAACTCGCCGGTCTCGGCAGCGTCGCGAGGAAGCGGGCCGGTGCCTTCTCCCTCGGCATGGGACAGCGGCTCGGCATCGCGGCGGCCCTGCTCGGCGATCCGCAGACCGTGATGCTGGACGAGCCCGTCAACGGGCTGGACCCCGAGGGCGTCCTCTGGATCCGGAACCTGCTCACCGCCCTCGCGGCCGAGGGGCGTACGGTGTTCGTCTCCTCGCACCTGATGAGCGAGGTGTCGCTGGTGGCGGACCACCTCATCATCGTCGGGCGTGGCCGGCTGCTGGCCGACACGACCGTGCGGGACCTGGTGCGCGAGGCGGGCGGCGACACCGTGAAGGTCGCGACGAACGACCCCGCGCGGCTGCGGGACGCGCTGGCCGGGCCGGGCGTGGAGATCACCGGCCGTATCGGCTCCGAGGACCTGCAGGTCACGGGCATGTCCGCCCGGGAGATCGGACTGAAGGCGGCCGATCACGGGATCCCCCTGTTCGAGCTGACCACGAAGGCGGTCTCGCTGGAGGAGGCATTCATGGAACTGACCAGGGACGCCGTGGAGTACCACGGCTCCACGACCGGCATCGAGACCTCCGGGAGCGCCGCATGAGCACCCTCACGGCAACCCCCGAGACCCCCGAGACCGCCCCGGCCACTCCCGCCCGGCCCGCCTACCGGGTGACCGGCCGACGCGTGCTGGCCTCGGAGTGGGCCAAGCTCTGGTCCCTGCGTTCCACCTGGATCACCCTCGGCCTCGGCCTGTTGTTCCTCGTCGCCTTCGGCGTCATCGCCGCGAGCCACTACAAGTCCAATCTCGACTCCGGCCGCCACATGGACCGCGACTTCGCCACCGCGACGGCCGTGAGCCTGTCCCTCTTCGGCACGAACTTCGCCCAGCTCGCACTCGGCGTGCTCGGCGTGCTGGTCACGGCGGGCGAGTACTCCACCGGCATGATCCGCTCGACCCTCGCGGCCGTACCGCGCCGGCTGCCCGTGCTGTGGTCCAAGGCGGCGGTGTACGGACTGGTCGCTCTGGTGGTCGCGACCGCCGGCGCGTTCGTCGCCTTCCTCGTCGGCAGCCGGATCGTGTCCGGCACGCCCGCCGCCATGGGACTCGGTCACGCCGGCGTCGTACGCAGCCTGCTGGGCGCCGGGCTCTACCTCGGCCTGGTCGGTGTGATCGGCACCGCCCTCGGGGCGCTGCTGCGGTCAGTCGCGGGCGGCATCTCGGTCCTGGTCGCCGCCCTCATGCTGGTGCCCGGACTGGTCTCCTTGCTGCCCACCTCGTGGCAGGGCGACATCGACCCCTACCTGCCGAGCCACGCGGGCGAGTCGATCTTCGCGCTGACCCATGACTCGACCGCCCTGTCGCCCTCCGCCGGGCTGCTGGTCTTTCTCGCCTGGACGGCACTGGCGCTGGCAGGGGCGGCGTACCGGCTGCTGCGCAGCGACGTCTGAGCTGCGGCACCCGCGTCATGGGCGCGCATCATGGGCGGGTGAGTTCCACGACCACCGATGATCTCAGCGGGATGGGGCCGCTGGTCGCCCGGCTCGGCCGGGCCGGCCAGCGGCTCCGGCACGCCGACCGGGCCCGGCCCTGGGTGCTGGACACCGCGGTGGTGGTGCTGGTCTTCGTGCTGTTCTGCCTGCCGGACCTGCTGCACGCGGTCGGCGCGATCGGCGGGGACGGTGACGGTGACGGCCCGCGCCGCTTCCGCCTGGCGTTCACCAGGCTGCCCGCGGTCGGCATGCTGGCCCTGCAGGCCGGGCTGGTGCTGCCGCTGCTGTGGCGGCGGCGGGCGCCCGCGGTGGCGTTCGGTGCCGTCACGGCCGTGTTCGTCGTCCAGTGGTCCCTCGGGGCCGCACTCCGTGCCGACGTCGCCCTCTTCGTCGCCCTGTACAGCCTGGCCCTGCACGGGCCGCTGCGGCAGCTGCCGTGGGCCTGTGCGGTCATGGCGGGTGCGCTGGGCCTGGTCGCGGCGCGGGTCTCGGCGGCGGTGTCGGTCTGGGACGCGCTCTTCTTCCTGCTCAGCACGGCGACCGCGGCCCTGGCGCTCGGCCTGATGATCCGCATCCGGCGGGCCCAGCTGGCCGGGCTGCGGGACCGCGCGGCCCGGCTGGAGATCGAACGCGACCAGCGGGGCAGGCTCGCCGTCGCGGCCGAGCGGGCGCGGGTGGCCCGCGAGATGCACGACATCGTCGGCCACAACCTGTCCGTCATCATCACGCTGGCCGACGCGGGCGCCTACGCCGGCGCCCCGGAACGGGGAAAGGAGGCCCTGTACCTCATCGGCGACACCGGTCGCCAGGCGCTGAGCGAACTGCGGCGGGTGCTCGGTGTCCTCCGTGCGGCGGACGGCTCGCGGAGCGAGCCCGAGCTGAGCCCGCAGCCCGGTCTCACGGACGTCGACGCGCTGTGCGAGGGGGTACGGGCCGCCGGTCTGGAAGTCGTCTACCGTACCGCCGGTGACGTCGACGCCCTGGACAGCGGGGTGCAGCTGACCGTCTACCGCATCGTGCAGGAGGCCCTGACGAACACCCTCAAACACGCCGGCGCGGGGGCCCGTGCGAACCTGGCGATCGTCGTCGAGGACACACGGCTGACCATCACCGTCCGGGACTCCGGCTCACCCGCACCGGCCGATCGTCCCGGCACGGCGAACGAGGAGGGACACGGCCTGGTGGGCATGCGAGAACGAGCGGCTCTCTACGGCGGCCACGTCAGCGCGGGGCCGGCAGGCCCGGGATGGACGGTGCGGGTCACCCTCGACCTCGCTCCCCGGGGCGGTGCCCGGTGACCACCGTGCTCGTCGTGGACGACCAGCCGCTCCAGCGGTACGGCTTTCGCATGCTCCTGGACTCCGTACCCGGGACGGAGGTCGTCGGGGAGGCGGCGCACGGCGCCGAAGCCGTGCGCAAGGCCGCCGAACTCCGCCCGGACGTCGTCCTCATGGACGTACGCATGCCGGGCATGGACGGCATCGAGGCCACGCGCCGTATCGTCGCCTCCGGAGACCGCTCCCGCGTCCTGGTGCTCACCACGTTCGACCTGGACGAGTACGTCCACGCTGCCCTGCGCGCCGGAGCCAGTGGCTTCCTCCTCAAGGACGCCCGCCCCGAGGAGCTCCTCGCCGGCATCCGCGCCGTGGCCGTCGGGGACGCGGTGATCGCGCCCGCGCTCACCCGCCGTCTGCTGCACGAATTCGCCCGGCTCGTACCAGCCGGCGGCGACGGCTCCGCCGAGGATCCGCGCCTGAGCGCCCTCACCGACCGCGAACGCGAGATCCTCGTCGCCATCGGCAAGGGCTGGACCAACGGTGAGATCGCCACGTATTTCGTCCTGTCGGAGTCCACGGTGAAGACGCACGTCGGCCGCGTCCTGTCCAAGATCGGCGCCCGCGACCGCATCCAGGCGGTGATCTTCGCCTACGACCACGGCCTGGCCCGACCTCACTCGCCCTGAGCGGCGCCGCCGCCCACCGTCGGCCAGGGCGAGCGGATCGCCGCGGGACGCGAGCGGACAGCCGTGTCCCGACGATGCGGAGGCCGCCTCGACGGACTGCGCCCAGCGACGGAGGCCGCCTCGACGGACTGCGCCCAGCGACTGCGGCCCGAGAAACGCAACAGCCCCGGGCCGTCGGCCCGGGGCTGTTGCGGAGGAAGCCCGTCGCGGACCGGCCGTCAGACGGCCTCGGCCGGCTTCTGCCGGGGCAGGGCAAGGAGCAGCGCGGTGGCGACGGCTGCGATGACCAGGTTCAGGATCGCCGCCGTACCGAAGGCGTGCGCGTACTGAGCCACCCGGCTGCCGTGCGGCGTCAGGGCGTCGAAGAAGAACACGCCGATCACCGCGACTCCCACCGCGCCACCGACCTGCTGGCCGGTGGACAGGACACCGGAGGCCATGCCGACCTCGCTCGGACGGATCCGGCCGAGCACCGCGTTCAGCAGCTGGGGGAGCAGCAGGCCGTTGCCGAGGCCCACCAGGGTGAGCGGCGCGATCAGCGGGCCGGCCGAGAGCCGACCGCCCTCGGCGAAGGCCACCAGCAGTGTGGCGAGGAATCCCGCCGCGGCCAGCAGGCTGCCGAGTTCCAGCACACGCCGGCCGTAGCGCGGCGTCCAACGTGCGGCCAGCAGGCTGGTGGCGAAGAACGCGACCGCCAGCGGCGTGTATTCGAGACCCGCGCCCAGGGCGGACATCCCGAGACCGTTCTGCAGCATCAACGACAGGATCAGGAAGAAGGAGTTCACACCGGCGTAGGCGACGACCACGAGTGTGATGCCGACGGCGAACGGGCGCTCGGCGAACAGCCGCAGGGAGACCAGCGGGGCGCGCCCCGCCCGTTCGACCCGGCGCTCGACCACGACGAACAGCGCGAACGCCACCGCGCTGCCGGCGAGGCTGGCCCAGGTCCAGGCCGGCCAGCCGGCGTCGCGTCCCTCCACCAGCGGGATCACCAGGAGGAACAGCGCCACCGTGAGGACCGCAAGACCGGGCAGGTCCAGCGAACGGGCCTGCGGCGCGCGGGTCTCGGGCACCATCCGCGCCGCCAGTGCCAGGGTGATCAGGCCGATCGGGACGTTCACCCAGAACACCGGGCGCCAGGTGGTGCCGAACAGGTTCGCCGCGATCAGCAGGCCGCCGACCAGCTGGCCGATGATCGTCGACACCCCGATCACCGAACCGAGCGCGCCGAACGCGCGGTGCCGCTGCTGCGCCGGGATCAGGACCTGGATCATCGAGAAGACCTGAGGGAACATCAGCGCCGCGCTCAGGCCCTGTGCGAGGCGCGCCACGATGAGCACCGCCGCGGTCGGCGCCAGTGCACAGGCGGCCGAGGTGAGGGTGAACAGGGCCATGCCGAGCATGAACAACCGCTTGCGCCCGAAGGTGTCACCCAGCCGGGCCCCGGTGATCAGGGCCACGGCGTAGGTGACCTGGTACCCGGCGACGATCAACTGGATCTCGCCGTCGGAGGCGTGCAGGTCGGTCTGGATGGCCGGGGCGGCGACCAGCACGATGAAGGTGTCGAGGATGGCCATGAAACTGCCGACCAGGATGATCGGCAGCGCCCGCCAGGGTGAGGCGGCGGTCGACTGCGCCGGGGCGGCCTGCCCTTCGGTCGCATGCGGCGCGCTCGTCGATCCCTGGGCGGCCGTGTCGGCCTTTCGGTGTGTCATGTTCCTCAGCGTTCCATCGCCTTGGGCCGCTGCACATGGGCGCGGATATGCTAGTGGTGGCGGCACCAGCATCGACGGCTACGGTCCGTACCGGGGGATGGGATGGACAACACGGCGCAGCGGCAGGAGCTCGCGGATTTCCTGCGTGCCCGGCGCGCGCAGATCGCACCGCGTGACGTAGGGATCGAACCGGGGCCGCGGAGGCGGACTCCGGGGCTGCGGCGCGAGGAGGTCGCGCAGCTGTCCGGGGTGAGTGTGACCTGGTACACCTGGCTAGAACAGGCCCGTGACATCACGGTCAGCCGACAGGTGCTCGACAGCCTGGCGCGTGCCCTGCGCCTGACGACGGCCGAGCGGCTGTACATGTACACGCTGGCGGACAAGCAGGGCGTCGTGCGTCAGGAGGACGCCGACGCGCCGAGCGCGGAGCTGCAGCGCCTGGTGGATGCGCTCAACCCGAACCCGACGTACCTCATCGGCCCGAGTTGGGACCTGCTGGCCTGGAACGCGGCCGAGGCCGGCCTCATCGGCGATCCCACCCGGCTGGCCGGCCCCGAACGCAACATCATCCGGATGGTGTTCACCGACCCGGAGACCCGCCGGCTGCTGGTGGACTGGCAGGCGCAGGCCTCCGGGCTGCTCGCGCAGTTCCGCGCGGACGCTGCCCGCAACCTCGGCGATCCCCGCTTCGAGCAGCTGAGCAACGAACTGTATGCCGTCAGCGACGAGTTCCGGCAGCTGTGGGACGAGCACCGCGTGGCCGACTTCGGCTCGGCGCGCTGGGAGTTCGACCACCCCCGGCTCGGGCGGCTGGCCGTGGACTACGTCCGGCTGGCCGCGCTGCAGTCCCCCGGGGTGAAACTGTTCACCTGCCTTCCGGCCGATCCCGAGACCGAGGCGAAGCTGCCCGGTCTGGTCGACCCGCACCACAGGTTCGGGCCGGTCGGTGCCGAGGCCGTGGCAGGAGCGTTCTGAGGTCGTGAGGGGGGATCAGCGGGAGGCCGGCCGCTGATCCCTCCTCACGTCGGACGCTCAGCCCTGCTTCTCCGTGGAGTGGGCCCCGGTGAGCGACGGGGTCTCGCACAGAAGTGTCACGGTGATGACATCCTTCGTGTGCGCCGCCAGCACGCGGACCGTGACCACACCTCGTCGGGCGTGGCGCAGTTGGCGTGCCTCGTCCCCGATACCGATGGGCGCGTCCTCGATGTGCCGCGTACGCGGGTCGTTCCGGACGGCGTCACTCAGTTTCTGGAGAGCCGGGTCGTCCGGGTGCCGGGCGACGGCAAGGCGCAGGTCCGCGAGCAGGTAGGGCGCCCAGTCCCGCTCCCAGTCCTGCAGGACGTCCTCGCGGGCCTCTGCGGAGAGCAGTGCCCACTCCGTCATGTTGGCCGGCGGCGCACCGGACGGGAACAGCTCCGCGAAGGCGTCGTTGCCGGCGATGACGTCGCCTGCCGGAGAGCACACGTAGGCCATCTCGGTGTGACTGCCGGCCCAGCGGTGCCAGTGCGGGGAGGCGGCTCCCGTCGGCAGCACCGGATCGGTCTTGAAGAGGTCCAGATGGGCGATGCGCAGATGGTGGTCGCTGAAGCCCAGGGTCCCGGCGACCCGCAGGAAGAGTTCGGGTGACGGAACCAGGACGCCGTTCTCCAGTTTCTGGTACGTGCCCGTACCACCTCGCAGAGCCTCGTCCATGTCGGATTGGCGCAGGTGAGTACTGCGTGAACGTCGTGTGGAGATACGTGGCGGCAACCCGATTAACTCACGGGTGCTCTTTGTGCGATACCGGCGGAGAAGTTCCTGGTAAGCACGGTCGGTCGGTCGTTTCTGATTCATTTTTTCCCCCGTTTCGGACAAGCCCGAACCCGTTTCAGAATAACGACGTGTGCGGGGCGGGGCCGAGGCCCGCCAACCCTCTTTACGGACGGGTTGGTTCCGTTTCGACTCCTTGGTGCGCTCTTGACGACGTCGACATGAGACGCACCTCAACGGCACGCACTATATGTGCACGCACAAGGCAACCGTTGCCAGCCGCTTGTCATCCCTGAACCATTGTGTCCGGAACAGATCGGGTGGCTGCCCGGATCTGATCGCATGCCAAAGTGACGTAGGACACGACGAAGTAAAGCAGTCGTCAATTCTTTACTGGGAGCATGTCTCCAATCACGGGGGAGCCCCGAACCACACGGGGGAGGAAAGGTGGTTCGTTCATGCCGTTGAATCGCGCGGTCATTGGCCGCAGTACCAAATCAGATGCCGTTCTGGTGGTGACCGAGGGCACGCTGCACGATGCGGCGGCTCAGTTCGAGGAGCCGCTCGCGGTGTACCAGGACCCGGAGGCGGCCCGTTCGCTCGGGCACCCCGCGCCCATCGCACCGCCCGCGTTCGCCTCGCGGCTGTGGTTCCGCATGGTGTGGGCCTGGCCGATGTACGAACCCGACCTCGGGCGCAAACCCGGCGCGAACCTGCTGCTGGCCGACCTGCACACGGTCTCGTTCCGCCCGATCCGCCTCGGCGACAGGCTCACGCTGACCTCGACCGTCGCGGACATCACCGAGATCAGCAGGCAGCGCGACATCATCCACATCCAGAACGAGATCGCCACCGAGGACGGCGAACCGGTGTGCAGCACGGGCTACAAGTTCGTCATCTCCCATGCGGACACCTTCGATCCGGCCACCGGGACCGAGAAGGGTGGTCCGGCATGACCACGAAGGTGCGCTACGAGGACATCAGTGTCGGACAGGCGCTGCCGGACAAGGAGGTCGCCGTCGACCGCCTCGCGCTGCTGCTGTTCGGCGGTCAGACCATGCGCCTGGACTTCGCCGCGACCCACTGGAGCGAGCGCATCTCGCGATCCGTGGGACTCCCCGACGTGATCATGCACGGGCCCTTCACCCTCGGCAAGGTACTGGAGATCGTCAACGGGTGGACCGGCGACCCGGGCGCCCTGGTGGAGCACCGTATCCGCCTGGTCCGGCCGGTCCCGGTCCCGGACGACGGGACGGGAGCGGTCTTCCGGCTGTCCGGAACCGTCGAGGAGAAGCTCTCCGACAACCGGGTGCGCGTCGGGGTGACCGCCGCCTCCCCGGAAGGCCAGGTGCTCGCCACCGTGCAGGCCACCGTTCAACTCGCCTGAGAACCCGGGCAGGCGCCGCCGGGCGGCCAGGTGATCGCCGGCCGCCCGCCCGCCCCTGAGCCCTCCGGCCGGGCGTGCACCGCTGCGGCACCCCTTTGCGCACACCGCCGTGCGCTTGTGGCCCCGGACGTCCTGTGACACCACACCCACCAGGTTCTTGTACCGACCAGGTCGGGCGACCGGAGTGCGGTCGGTCCCATCGGCGTGACCACCGCCCCTTCAACGGCCGAGTGGAGCGCGTGCTGTTCACCGCCTGGCACGCGCCGCTCCGCGGCGCGCTCGAACGCTGACCGCGTCGAGCACGGCTCCCACACCCGACTTTCCGAGGCGAGCCCGACCGGCTGCCGAACGCCCTTGAACCAGGAGTATTCGAGTGCGCACCCTGCTTGTCGACAACCATGACTCGTACAGCTTCAATCTCTTCCAACTGATCGCCCAGGTCACCGGCGTCGACCCGGTGGTGGTCGTCAACGACGACCCCGCCCTGGCCACGATGCCGCTGGAGGGGTTCGACAACATCGTCGTCTCGCCGGGCCCCGGCCGACCGCAGAACGGCCGCGATCTCGGGTACGTCGGTGACCTTCTGCTGCGCACCGACCTGCCGGTGCTGGGGGTGTGCCTGGGCCACCAGGCCATCGCGCACCTGGCCGGCGGTTCCGTCACGCCGGCCCCGCAACCGCGGCACGGCCATCTGACCACGGTCAAACACGCGGACGACGAGCTGTTCGCGGGGATTCCCACCGAGTTCACCGCGGTGCGCTACCACTCGCTGTGCGTCCAGGAGCCGCTGCCCGACACCCTGATCGCCACCGCCCGTTCCGAGGACGGCGTGATCATGGCCCTGCGCCACCGCGACCTGCCGCGCTGGGGCGTGCAGTTCCATCCGGAGTCGATCGCCTCGGAGTTCGGACGCGAACTCATCGCCAACTTCACCGAGTTGACCCGCCGGGCCGCAGCCGCGCCCGTCCAGGCCGAGGAACAGCCGTCGGCCGCACCGGCCCGGGCCGACGCAAAGGTTCCGGCCACCGGTTCCACCCCGGCCGGCCGGCTGCGGGTACTGAGCACCGATCTGCCCGAAGCGGTCGACACCGAGGCGGTGTTCCTGGAGCTGTTCGCCGACAGCCCGGACAGCTTCTGGCTCGACAGCAGCCGGGTGGAGGCGGGACTGTCGCGCTTCTCGTTCCTGGGTGACGCCGGCGGGCCGCTCAGCGAGGTGCTCACGTACCGGACCGGGGCCGCGGCGGTCAAGGCACGCGACGCCTCCGGCATCCGCGTGCTCAGCGGCAGCGTGTTCGATGTGCTTCAGACACGGCTGCGCGAGCGCGCGGTCGATCCCGGCTCGCTCCCGTTCGACCTGACCGGCGGCTACGTGGGCTACTTCGGCTACGAGCTGAAGGCCGAGTGCGGCGGGAGCGCCCGGCACACCGCCGACACCCCGGACGCGGCCTGGATGCTCGCCGATCGGCTGGTCGCGGTGGACCACCTGGAGAACCGCACCTACGTGCTGGCCCTCTACGACGAGCGGACCGAGGACGAGGCCCGCGCCTGGGTCGAACGCACCGCGGCCCGCCTGGTGCAGCTGCGTCCGGCACCGGTGCCGGAACAGGCCGACGCGGGACCGGCGCCCGACCCGGCCGACCATCTGGTGCGCGGGCAGGCCGGCTACGAGGACGACATCCGCGCGGCGCAGCGCCAGCTGGTCCGCGGCGAGAGCTACGAGATCTGCCTGACCAACAAGCTGCACCTGCCCTTCGACGACGACGACACGGAGTTCTACCGTCGTCTGCGGCGGCTGAACCCGGCGCCGTACTCCGCGTTCCTCCGCATCGACGGAGTGACGGTGTTCTGCTCCTCACCGGAGCGCTTCCTGCGGATCGAGCGGGACGGGCGGGTGGAGAGCAAGCCGATCAAGGGCACCGCCCCGCGCGACGCCGACCCGCAGCGGGACGCCGCACTCGCCGCCGAGCTCCGGGCCAGCGCCAAGACGCAGGCGGAGAACCTGATGATCGTCGACCTGCTGCGCAACGACCTCGGCCAGGTGTGCGACATCGGCAGTGTGCACGTCGACCCCTACATGGCCGTGGAGAGCTACCAGACGGTGCATCAGCTGGTCTCCACCGTCAAGGGGCGGCTGCGTCCCTCCGTCGGCGCGGTCGAGTGCGTGCGACGCTGCTTCCCCGGCGGGTCCATGACCGGTGCGCCCAAACTGCGCACCATGGAGATCATCGACCGCCTCGAGACCGAGGCCCGCGGCGTCTACTCCGGCACCCTCGGCTACTTCGGCCTGTCCGGCGGGACCGATCTCAACATCGTGATCCGCACCGCCGTCCGCAACGGCGACGTTCTGAGCATCGGCGCCGGAGGTGCCATCGTGCTCGACTCCGATCCGCACGACGAGTACCAGGAGATGATCCTCAAGGCCGACGCTCCGTTGCGCGCCTACCGCGCACCGTTGCCGGCTCAGGCGGGCACCGCGGCCCGATGAACACCTCCCCCCCGGCACCGGCCGGCCGCTACGTCTGGGATCCGGCCGCCGGCCCGCACGGCGCCCTGCTGCCCGAGCGGACCGCGGGACCGGCGCCGACCGCGGCCCCCTTGCTCGTCGCCGACTCATGGCTGGTCGAGGACGGCAGGGTACGGGCGCTGGCGGTCCACGCGCGGAGGTTCAGGGACACCTGCGGCCGTCTGCTCGGCATACCGTCCGGCCAGGTCACCGGTTTCCTGCGGGCGGCCGTGGACCTGCTGCCGGCCCGGGGCCGCTGGTTCCCGCGGGTCGAGGCCCGGTCGGATGCGTACGGCCGGCGCCTGATCCTGTGGCTGCGCCCGGCCCCGCCGCGCGGCGGGCCGGTGACGCTCTGGAACCCAGGCATGGCGGACCCCCGTGAGCTGCCGTGGGCCAAAGGACCGGACCTCGATCTGCTGGGGCGGCTGCGCGAGGCGGCCCGCGCGGCCGGCGCGGACGAGCCGCTCCTGCTGTCCGCGTCCGGACACGTCCGCGAGGGCGGCACCACCAGCCTCGTCTGGTGGCGCGGTACGACCCTGTGCGCCCCGCCACCCGGGCCGGAACTGCTGCCCGGAGTGACGCGCGCGCTCCTGACCGCCGAAGTGGCCGAAGCCGGCCACCAGGTGGTCCACGAGACGGCCACCGCGGCCGACCTGGCCGGCCTGCCCGTGTGGGCGGTCAACGCCCTGCACGGCATCCGGCCGGTCGGCGGCTGGCTGAACCAGGCCGACGAGTTCCCACCACCCCCGGACTCGTCGGCCGAAGTACGGCGCTGGCAGGCGCGCCTCGATCGGCTCGCCCTGCCCGCCCACCCCGGCCTGGTGCCCGACGCCGCTGATCCGGCGCCGGGCACCGGGGGGACCCTCCTTTTCGCCGACCCGCAGCAGCGAGGCTGACATCGCATGTCCACCAACACCCCTACGCAACGACCGAGCTACGAGCGCGACCTGCTGGCCCAGCTCACCCTGCGCTGGGGCCGACGCGTCGCGGTGAAGAAGGACGAGCTCGACCTCGACGGGCACTTCGACCCGGACCTGCCGGACTTCCCCGAGCATCTCGTGCCGGTGCTCTCGCTCCAGGGCGTCGAGCCGCTCGACCGGCAGGCCCGCCAACGCGTCCTCGCGGCCGCGTGGATCGCCTACAACGCCAAGACCGCGGCGATCGAGAACGAGATCATCCTGCCGGCCTGCCGGCTGATGCTGGAGGAGCGCATACCGGTACGTCGCGACGACGTGTCGTACACCGCCCTGCACCAGACCATCATCGACGAGCACTTCCACATCCTGATGTGCCAGAACGCGGTCGGTGTCGCCAAGCGCCGGCGTGGGCTCGACGACCTGGCCTTCGACCCGCGTGGCTGGGCGGTGGTACAGGGCCTCGACCGGGCCCGCGAGGGCTTGTCGGGCTTCGAGCGCGACCTGGTCGAGATCGCCTTCTCCCTGGCGGCGGAGACCACCATCAGCGGCTTTCTGTCGAGCCTGGCCACCGCGGAGGACATCCAGCCGATGAACCGGATCACGGTGGACATGCACCGGCGCGACGAGAGCGGACACGCCGTCGTCTTCCGCGAGCTCGCCGGATCGCTCTATCGCTCGCTGGACGGCACCGAGCGCGCGCTGTTCCGCGAGGCGCTGATCAGCGGGCTGACCGCGTTCCGGGCCGCGGACCTCGACCCGTGGGTGGAGGTGGCCGCGGTCGCCGGCCTGCGGATCGAGTCCGGGCAGCTGGCCGAGTGGGCCTCGGGCCGCCCGACGCCACGGCGCGACACCGGCCCGCTGCAGCTCCTGCTCGACGACCTCGGCATCGACCAGTCACTCGTCGACGCGGCGCCGCAGAGCGGCTGAGCCCGGGCCGCGCGCCGCGGCGTTCGATCCGTCACCACGGGAATCGAGGAGAAGATGTTCACCCTGACCGACGAGCTCCAGGACATCGCCCGTACCGCACGGGACTTCGCCGAGGAGCACCTGGCGCCGTGCGCGGTGGAGTGGGACGAGACCCACCACTTTCCCGTGGACACCTTGCGCAAGGCCGCCCAACTCGGCATGGGCGGCATCACCGTGCGGGAGGAGGCGGGCGGTTCCGGTCTGTCCCGGCTGGCCGGAACCCTCGTCTTCGAGGCGCTGTCCACGGGCTGCCCGGCCGTGGCGGCGTACCTGTCCATCCACAACATGGTCGCCACGATGATCGACACCTTCGGCGACGACCGGCAGCGCGGCCGCTTCCTGCCCCCTCTGTGTTCGATGCAGTTCCTGGCCAGCTACTGCCTGACCGAGCCGGGCTGCGGCTCGGACGCCGCGGCCCTGCGCACCACCGCGGTGCGCGACGGTGACGCGTACGTGCTCAACGGCGTCAAGCAGTTCATCTCCGGCGCCGGGGCCTCGGACGTCTACCTCGTGATGGCACGCACCGGCGGCCCCGGCCCTGGCGGCATCTCCGCGTTGCTGGTCGAGGACGGCACACCGGGTCTGTCCTTCGGTCCCGAAGAGCGCAAGATGGGGTGGCACGCACAGCCCACCCGCCAGGTCGTGCTGCGGGACGTGCGGGTGCCGGCCGCCAACCTGCTCGGCGGCGAGGGCCGCGGCTTCCGCATCGCGATGGCGGGCCTGAACAGCGGGCGCCTCAACATCGGTGCCTGCTCGCTCGGCGGCGGTGCGGCCGCGCTGGAGCGCACCGTCGCCTACCTGCGCGAACGGGAGGCCTTCGGCAGGCCCCTGATCGAATCGCAGGCCCTGCAGTTCCGGCTGGCCGATCTGGCCACCGAACTCGAGGCCGCCCGTGCCCTGCTGTGGCGTGCCGCGGCCGCGCTGGACGCCGACGACACGAACGCGGTCACGCTCTGCGCGATGGCCAAGCGGGTGGCGACCGACGCGGGCTTCGCGGCTGCCGACGGCGCGCTCCAGATGCACGGCGGCTACGGCTACCTGACCGAGTACGGCATCGAGAAGATCGTCCGTGACCTGAGGGTGCATCAGATCCTCGAGGGCAGCAACGAGATCATGCGCCTGATCGTGGCGCGCTCCCTGGTGGCGAACTGAAGTCCCCTCTGCTGCGCTTGCGGTGCCGGGGGATGCCGTACCTCCGGGACGCGTCGTCGGCGATGCCGGTCGACGATGCCGGAGTTGCGGCGCGGACCGGGTCCCTTCAGGCTGTATCTGTCGAGCGACCTTGATGACGCGAAGAGGTGATCGGGGTGCGGGGGGTGTCCGCTGACCGTCCGGTCCGCCGTGGCCCGAGTGGGCGACGTGGACGACCACCGTCGCCGCAGCCCACCACCAGCGACAGGAGCCGCAAGACATGGGTGGAAGGCAGAAGACGCTCGCCGTACTGACCGGAACCGCGCTGGCAGCCGGACTCGCCGGCCCCGCTCTCGGGTCCGGCGCCGCTCACTCGCCGGCCCCGGCCACCGCGGCCACCGGGCCGGGGACATTGGTCGTGGAATGGAACCGCGAGCTCATCACCATCCTCGGTGATCCGAAGGCGCAGCCGGCCGGCGTCCACCCCACGCGCAGCTTCGCGCTCCTCCAAGCAGCCGAGTACGACGCCGTGGTGTCGATCACCCGGGCCGGCCCCGCCTACAAGTTCTCGGTGTCGGCGCCGCGAGGCGCTCGTGCGGACGCCGCAGCGGACCAGGCGGCCCACGATGTGCTGGCCGCCCTGTACCCGGGCGAGCGTGCAGGGGTGGACCAACGGTTGAGCAGCCGGTTGTCCGTGATTCCGGGCGGCCCGGACAAGGCGGCGGGGATGGCTGTGGGAGCCGCGGTGGCCCGCCGGCTGATCAGCCTGCGATCCGACGACGGGTCCGCAGCGAAGGCTCCGCCGTTCCGCCCGGGCGACAGGCCCGGCGACTACCGGCCCACCCCTCCCGACTTCCCGGCACCGGTGTTCACCGACTGGGGATCGGTCAAGCCGTTCGTACTGGCCCGCGGACGCCAGTTCCGTCCGGCAGCGCCGCCGGCCGTGAGCAGCGCCGCGTACGCCACCGCCCTGAACGAGGTCAGGAACCTGGGGAGCAGGACCAGTACCACCCGCACCCCCGATCAGACCGCTGCCGCGAAGTTCTGGGCGGCGGCGCCCGTCTGGAACGTCTGGAACCAGATCGCGCAGAACCTGGTCACTTCCCGGAACACGACCCTGGAGCAGGCGGTGAAGATCTTCGCCCGGCTCGACCTGTCCCTTGCCGACACCGCGATCGCGCTCTACGACGCCAAGTACGGCTACCGCGTATGGCGGCCCGTGACCGCCATACGGCTCGGCCCAACGCGCTACACCCCGCGCATCGTCGGCGATCCTCACTGGACCCCCCTGCTGGCGACCGCCCCGGATCCGTCCTATCCCAGCGCGCACGCCGCCTTCAGCCAGGCGGCGGCAACGACGCTCACCGATTTCTACGGTGCGCGGCACCACCTCTCGGTGACGTCGAAGGGCATGACGCGAACGTTCGCCGGCTTCCAGGACGCCGCCGTCGAAGCGTGGCTCAGCCGCATCTGGTCCGGCCAGCACACGTCTTTCGACAACCGGGCGGGCCGGGACCTCGGCACGCAGGTGGCCGGCACCGTGGCAGGTCACCTCTAGTGCTGTGACCGGAAAGGTCTGCCGGAAAGCGCAGACGCTCGGCTCAGTCCAGCGGACCGAGCACACGCTCGTTGGCCTGCGCGTCCCACTCCGGCGGTGCGACCGGGCGCGCATCGTGGCAGGTGAACCCCAGGCGGGTCAGTGCCCGGCGCATCTCGCCCGACGTGAAGTCGCGGCGGTTCTGCCTGGTGATCACTTCCCCGACCTGCATCACGGGGTAGACACGGCGGCCGATGGTCACGCACACGCCGATGGCGGGTTCGGGTGTGATGCCGCTCATCGACTGCTCGACCTCGCTCTTGGCCAGGTCGAAGGGGAAACGGGCGATGACACAGCGCATGGATGCCTCCTCGGAGCGGTTCAGGGGGTGCGGACGAGGACGCCCAGGGCGTAGCCGTGTTCGTCGATCACGGGGGACACGTCCAGGGTCCGGTCCCGCATCGCGTCCTCCGCCTCGCCGAGTGCGGCGACGGACGAGGTGAACGGTCCGCGGTCGAGCGGGATGTCCCGCAGCCGGGTCCGGTCGCTGTACCACGAGCCGCCGCGGTGTGCGGCGAGCTGGGCCCGGGTGACCAGTCCCGCGCACCGCCCGTCCTCGTCCTGGAGGAGCAGGTGCGGAACACGAGCACCGATGAGCACGGACAGGGCCACGTCGACCGTCATGTGGTCGTCGACCTGTGGCCCGGGAGCGTGCATGGCGTCGCGGGCGGTCAGACCGGTGTCGTCGGCGCCGTCGGCCTGCGGTGCTCGGGACGGACACTGCGTCAAGGGCTTCTCCTCTTCGTCGGGGCGGGCGGGACGGGCGACGGATCTGGCTGACTGCTGGGAGCGCATCCCCGTACGGGGGCTACGGGGTGTTCCTCGGGGCGGAGCGACGGGTTCGGGCGGCGGGCCGGCCGCTCCCGCCGCGCCCGGCGGCTGCGCCCCTGCGATTCCGGCCGGCGGATTGCTTGTCCTCGCGTCGTCCGTCGACCGGCGCGGCGAGGGTGACGGGCACGCCGGAGGGGGTCCGGGCGCCGGTGATGTGCTGCAGTTCGGCCTCGCCGGGACGGATCCGCGCGGTGCTCGGAGCGATGCCGGCGTCGGCCATCAGGCGCTCCACCGCGCGGCGCTGGTGCGGCAGGACGAGGGTGACGACGGTGCCTGACTCGCCGGCGCGCGCCGTACGGCCGCCGCGGTGCAGGTAGTCCTTGTGGTCGCCGGGAGGGTCCACGTTCACGACGAGGTCGAGGCCCGAGACGTGGATGCCGCGGGCGGCGACGTTGGTGGCCACCAGGGCCGTGACCTGGCCGTCCTTGAACTGGGCGAGCGTCCGGTTGCGCTGCTGCTGCGACTTGCCGCCGTGCAGGGCCGAGGCGCGCACCCCGACGGACAGCAGGTGCTGGGCGAGCCGGTCCACCGCGTGCTTGGTGTCCAGGAACATGAGCACGCGTCCGTCGCGGGCGGCGATCTCGGTCGCGGCGGTGTCCTTGTCGGCATCACGCACGTGCAGCAGATGGTGCTCCATGGTGGTGACGGCTCCCGCGGACGGGTCGACCGAGTGCACCACGGGGTCATGGAGGTAACGGCGCACCAGGAGGTCGATGTTGCGGTCCAGGGTGGCCGAGAACAGCAGTCGCTGGCCGCGGGCGGGCACTTGGTCGAGCAGTGCGGTCACCTGCGGCATGAAGCCCATGTCGGCCATCTGGTCGGCCTCGTCCAGGACGGTGACGGCGACCCGGTCCAGCCGGCAGGTTCCCCGCTCGATGAGGTCCTTGAGGCGGCCGGGCGTGGCGACGACGACTTCGGCTCCGCCGCGCAGGGCGCTCGCCTGCCGGCCGATCGACATGCCGCCCACCACGGTGGCGAGCCGCAGCCGCAGGGCGCGGGCGTACGGGGTCAGCGCGTCGGTGACCTGCTGGGCCAGTTCCCGGGTGGGGACGAGGACGAGCGCGAGGGGATGCTTGGGCTGGGCCCGCTGTCCGTCCAGGCGGGCCAGCAGAGGCAGGCCGAAGGCGAGCGTCTTGCCCGAACCCGTACGACCCCGGCCCAGCACGTCCCGGCCCGCCAGCGCGTTCGGCAGGGTGGCCGCCTGGATCGGGAAGGGAACGGTCACGCCCTCGACGCGAAGCGCGGCCAGCAGCCGTTCGGGCATGTCCAGGTCGGCGAACGTCTCGACCGCGGGCAGCGGTTCGGTGACGGTGACCGGCAGGGCGAACTCCTGTCGGGGTGCGGCGGAGCGTGCTCGCCGGCCGTACTGGTGCCGGGGGCCCGGACCAGAACTTCGACGGGCCGGTTTCTGCGTCCGGGAGCGGCTGGAAGCACTGGAGCTACTGGAACGAGCGGAACGGGCGCGGTCCACGATGGAGCCTTCCTCGATGCGGCACGTATCGAGGAATTCCTTGAGGGGGAATCACAGGAATGAGCCGAGTGAAATCCGCAGACCTCGGGTTGACGTTCCTTACGTTCCTCGCGGCCTTGCAGGAGTAGAAAAAATGGGCTGGGGCCCGCACCCCAAGAGCGCGGGCCCCAGCCACATGATGCGCGAACCAGTGGCTCGCGACGGTTCGCGTCAGCGTCAGGCGGGAACGATGTTCTCGGCCTGCGGGCCCTTCTGGCCCTGCGTGACGTCGAAGGTAACCTTCTGGCCTTCCTGAAGCTCGCGGAAGCCGTTGGTGGCGATGTTCGAGTAGTGGGCGAACACGTCAGCGCCGCCACCGTCCTGCTCGATGAAGCCGAAGCCCTTTTCCGCGTTGAACCACTTCACGGTGCCAGATGCCATATTGAATCTCCCTTGAGGGGCAGTGCCGGACTCCGCACTTTACGGAGCCGAGTCGCCGCGATGATCACCCCTCCGGAAGGATCCGGAAAGCTTGCAAAGAATAAAATCTCTGGCAACCAAAACTGCAACTGCTATCACGCTAACACAGGACGGGTGACGGCGGCCATGTGATTTCCGGGCCGTCCGGAAAGTGTCATCCCATTGGGGGGTACATTTCTGTATCGGCGAGGCTAGGTATCCGCACCGCGCTCATCCAGCTTCCGGCGCATTTCCCGGTTCAGCCGGAGGGCGTCGTCGAGCTGGTCCTCCAGGGTGATGATGCGGCATGCGGCCTCGACGGGGGTGCCCTGGTCGACCAGCTCGCGGGCGCGGGCGGCGACGCGCAACTGGCGGCGGGAGTACCGGCGGTGGCCGCCCTCCGAACGCAGCGGAGTGATCAGTCCGGATTCGCCGACGGCCCGGAGGAAGGCGGGGGTGGTACCGAGAACATCGGCGGCCCGCCCCATGGTGTAGGCGGGATAGTCGTCGTCGTCGAGGTTGCCGCCGACAGGGGCGTTCTCAGCGGGCATGGCACCTTCGTTCCGGGGGCGCGGCGAGGGATCCGGGCGTCCGTGGCACCCGTGCTGCGAAGGATTCGGCGCCATCCGCCTTCGGCGCCATCTGCCTCGTGCCACAACCCTAACTCCGGCGGGTGCGGAGATGTGGTCCCGCCGTGACAGATGTGCCTCCGGGCACGGCCCGACGAGCCGCCGTACGTCGTGGCCGGCCGCCGACGCGCCGGCGATCCTGCCCCAGGGCAGACCGCAGAGAAGTGGCGGGAGTTCCGCCCGGAGATCGGAGGTGCGCGGCCACCAGGCCCCGTCGACACGGCGTGGCGCGGGCTCTCGGGCGCGAGGCGGGGACGGGTGAGGGGGCGGGCCGGCGGCGGGTGGCCGTAGCCGCTCGCTCAGCTCATGAGGCGTCCTGTGGAGTGGTTCGGCGTGGGACGTCGTCCTAGGCCGGACGGTGCGCCTCGGCGGCGAGGACTGCGCTCGCGGCGGGACGGAGGGCGGGGACGGCGGCTGCGACGTCCGGGTGGCCCCGGTCGCCCTCGGGACCGGGCCGGCGGAGTCCGCGGACGGGTGCCGCCCCGGGCCCTGCTCCGCGGGTGTCGGCCGTTCGTCCCTCCCAGGCGTCCTGTGCGTTCGCGTAGGCGGGGAAGCGGTCGAGCAGGCCGGTGTGGCGGAAGACCAGGGCGGTCGTGCGGTTGTCGTAGACGATGCGCATCCAGCCGCCCCGGGCGCGGCAGTCCGACCAGGCCTCGCACAGGGGCCTGAGGATGCTGCAGTCGGTGAAGGTCACCTCGCTCAGGTCCACGATCAGGAGGAGCCGTCCGGGCCGGGCCGCGCGGGCCTCGGCCAGGGTGCGGACCAGGGGCGCCAGGGTCTGCGCGTCCAGTTCGCCGCGTACGCGGACGATGCGGCACGCCTCGAAGAGCGTGGGCGGTTCGTGCCGAGTGGTCAACGGCTCGCGCCGGTACGGCGGTTGTGGCCGGTCGGTCGTCCCTGTCGTGGGCTCCCGCGGGGTCCCGTGCCTCATTCCGCATCCCCGGTCGTGTCCACCGGTCGCCCCTTGTCGGCGAGCGCCGGCATCCGTGCGGCGGTCAGCGGGTTCTCGGGGTCGGCGGCGGCGGCCAGCAGCCGGGCCGCTGTTCCGGCCGGCGCCCCGGGCGGGACGACCAGAAGCACCCAGTGTCCCGCGGTGCCGCAGTCCAGGGTGATGACGTGCGCCCCGCTACCGGGTTGGGCCGGTTCCACGGCGATCACCCGGCCGGGCGCCATGACCGTGTGCGGGGCGTCGGGCCATTCGGCGGGGTCCACGGTGACTCGTATCGTGGCGGCCGTGCCGGCCTCCAACGAGCTGACGAGCGACGGAAGTTCGAGTTCCAGCGCGTCGCAGCGAGGCCACCAGGCTCCGTCCAGCGGACCGTGGCTGACGTCCGGGGTCAGGGTCAGGCGGGGCAGGGGCATACGGTATGTGTGTGCGTCGGCACCGGATGCGCTTCCGGCCTGCGTTCTGCTGGGTTCCATCGTGCGGTCCCGTCCCGGGAGTCGTGGGACGACTGCCCGTTTGGTCGCTCGCCGGGAACGGCACCGCCGGTCGCGCTGCGCGAAAAGCCCTCGGTACGGTCAGGCTACTCCTGGTCGACGGGGGGCGGCCTGGATCAGTCGTCCGGCTACGCCTTCTGTGCTTTGTCGTGGGCCCCCTGCGTTTCCCGTTCCTGGTGTTCCCCTTGTTACACCTGTTCCTCCTGTTCGTTGAACAGCTCGGCGCGGCGCACCGGCCCGCCGGCCCCGGGGTGATTCGCGGCTGAACGGATCCAGGGGTCATACCTCGTCGGCGTGTGACCGGTCCTGATCTGTCGATTCGCTGGTCGCGAGCCAGGACCGTGCGGGTTCCGCGGCGCTCGCGGTGTCTAGGGTGAGATGGAGCCGGGTCCCTCCTTCACGACCGGCGGGGTAGCTGCGCTGCTCGGTCGAGGCGAAACAGCGCCGGAGCACTTCGGCGACGCGACGGGCGACCTCCGGCGTCGCGGCGACGACGCGGACCTCGGCGCGGTCCTTGGAGGGCAAGGGCTCGTGCTCCATACGGACCTCCTGGCGGCGACGGGTACGAACCACGAAACCGGCCCCCCGACACACCGGGTGAGGTGCGGGGGCTGCGGCGCGTTTCCGCGGCGGCCCCCTTCTGAAGGGTATGCCGGGTGAGGGCGGCCGTGCGTGTCATGGCCTACCGGCGGTCCGGCAGGCCGCCCGAGCCTGGTGGCCGTGCGAACCGACCCGGGCCGGAAGGCGGCGCCGGATCCCGGAGCGGCGGTGCCGGATCCCGGAAGGCGGCACCGGATCCCGTAGGCCGTTGCCGTTGCCGGCCGCCGCGGTCGTCGGCGACTGCCGGGCCGCCGAGGTGGGGCCCGCCGGGAGTACGGTGGAGTTACCGAGGGCACGCCGCGCACCGCCTCAGGCACCGGTGCCGTTCTCGGGGATCGACGACACCGGGGCGGCCTTGCCCGTGCCCGGGGCAGGGTTGGTCATGACCACGCAGGTGTTCCTCCCGACGACCTTGGCCCTCCCCGCGCTCCGGCCCGCACGGGGCGGCCCGCGTACCCGCGTACCGGCCCCGCCGAAAGGGGAGCGCACGTCCTCGCCCCGGGTCGCAGAACGCGTCCGCCCGCTGACGCGTGGTCAGGTCGCGGACCGTCTGCAGGAGCTGGGCGACTTGTACGCGATGACCTCCGGTGGCGACCCATGGGCGTGGAACGAGGCGCGTGCCGCCTTCCTGCGCCATCTCGCGGCCGACGCACGACGACCGGGGTTCTCGCTGCTGATCGCGGAGACCACCACCCTGACCGGATACGCCTACGGCTTCCCCACGGGCGCAGGTCCGTGGTGGGCGGGGTTCGACGGACGCGTTCGGGGGCTGCTCCGCCGCGCCGGCTCCGGGCGGATCTTCGTCGTGTCCGGAATCGTCGTTCCGCCTCGCGCGCGCCGGGAGCACCGGGACCACGTCTGGAACCTCGCCCGGCGCCTGCAGCGGCGGTTGCTCGCCGACCACGGCGCTGCGCTCGGCGTCACGCTGGTGGACGTCCGGGACGACAGGACCCTTGAGACGCTGCGCTCCTGGGGCTGGCGGTACGCCGGAGACGGCACCCTCCCGGCCGTAGCGCCCGGTGCGTTCCGCATTCTGGTGCTGGCTCCGGGGACGTGAGCAACCCCGTCAGGGACCGCACTTCGGCTCGGGTCAGGGGCACGGCGAGAACAGGACGGCACAGCCGGCCGAGCCCGCTGTTCGACGGTGGCGCGGGCGGTAACGCAACGCACCGCGACGGCGCGAATCGTGGGATGCATGTCGTTGACGCCATACCGTCGAAACCAGCAGGCTCGGGACGTGCAACGACGACGCATCGTCTTCGTGATCTTCGACGGCTTCCAGGCTCTGGACCTGGCCGGCCCGCACGAGGTGTTCCATCATGCCGGGACGCTCGCAGGAGGGTACGACTGCCAGGTCCTGGCGCCCACCGCCGGTCCGGTCCGGTCGAGCAGCGGCCTGCCCGTGCACGCCGGACATGGCGTGGCCGACCTGGACCCGCGCGGAGTCGACACCTTGGTGGCGGTGGGCGGCAACGGCGTCGACCACGCGGCAGGGGACGGGACGCTGACCGGGTGGATCGCCGCGGCCGGGGAAACCGCCCGCCGCGTCACCTCGGTGTGCAGCGGGGTGTTCCTACTGGCAGCCGCCGGGCTCGTCGAAGGCCGCCGGGTGACCACCCACTGGTCCCGGGCCGAGCAGCTCGCCCAGCACCATCCCGAACTGCGGGTGGACTGCGACCCGATCTTTCTCAGGGACGGGCGGGTGTGGACCTCAGCCGGTGTGACCGCCGGCATGGACCTCGCACTCGCTCTGGTGGAAGACGACCTCGGCCGGGGCATCGCCCATGCCGTCGCTCAGGAGCTGGTGCTCTTCCTGCGTCGGCCCGGCAACCAGTCGCAGTTCAGCGTGCCGCTGTGGTCGCGCCAGCCGTCCACCGATCCGGTCCGGGCAGCGGTGTCGGCGATTCACGCGGATCCCCGGGCCCGGCACGGGATCGCCGAGCTGGCCGCTCACGCGGGCCTGAGTCCCCGTCACCTCCAGCGCCGGTTCACCGCCGAACTGGGCACGCCTCCGGCGGCGTACGTGGAGAGGGTGCGCGTGGAGGTGGCACGCAGGGCCCTGGTCGAAGGCGACGACCCCGTCGAGGCCATTGCCCACCGCTGCGGCTTCGGTACCGCGGAGACGCTGCGGCGCTCCTTCCACAGGCACGTCGGCGTCGCGCCGTCCGCGTACCGGGCCAGATTCCGATCCGACAGGGAGTACGCATGACCGCCTATGGGCTGCTGCTGTTCGAGGGAGCCGAGGAACTGGACTTCGTCGGGCCCTGGGAGGTGTTCACTTCCTCGGCGATGATCCGCGAGCAGCAGGACACCACCGTGCTGATCGCCGAACGGCCAGGCCCCGTCCGCTGCAACAAGGGCATGCGGGTACTGCCCGACCACACCTTCGACGATCACCCGCCGCTCGACGTGCTGCTCGTGCCCGGCGGGAACGGCACCCGGACCGAGGTGTCCAACCCCGTACTCGTCGAGTGGATCCGCACAACCTCCGCCCAGGCCACCTGGACCACCGGTGTGTGCACCGGAGCCCTGCTGCTGCACGAGGCCGGCCCCGCCCGCGGCCGCCGCGTGGCCACGCACCACGCCTTCGAAGACACGCTCCAGGCACGCGAGGACATCACCGTGGTCCGTGACGCGCGCTATGTGGTCGACGGCCACCTGGTCACCAGCCAGGGAGTGTCCGCCGGAATCGACATGTGCCTCTGGCTGATCGGCCGGCTGCACGGCCGTGATCACGCCCGTGCCGTGCGCCGTTACATCCAGTACGAGCCCGCCCCTCCCTACCTCGCCGACGAGCCTCAGCCCGCTGCGGAAGGAGGCGGCACATGGCCGACGTCGTAGACCTGATCTGCTACCCCGTCAAGGGCTGCAGGGGTACGTCCGTGCGCGATGCGTTTCTCACGCCGGCGGGCCTCGCGCACGACCGCAGCTTCATGGTCGTCAGCGAGGACGGGGTCTACCGCACCCAGCGCCACCACCCCCGGCTCGCCCTGATCCAGCCGACCGTCAGCCATGACGGCAGCCGGCTCACGCTCGACTCGGCCGACACGGCGAGCGGTTGCGGCAGGGTGCACCTCGACGTCACCACCTTGGCGCCGCGCCGCGACGTCGACCTGTTCGGCGCCACCTTCCAGGGAATCGATCAGGGTGACGAAGCCGCCGCCTGGCTCTCGGAGTTCCTCGGCACCGCCAGCCGCCTGGTACGCGTGCCGCCGGGCCACGACCGAATCGCCGACGGCTGGATCCCCGGCACCTCCGGCTACGCCGACAGCAGCGCCGTACACCTGCTGTCCCGGTCCTCCCTCACCCTTCTCAACCGGCGGATGGCCACCGAGTACGGCGCCCCGCCCCTGCCCATGGACCGCTTCCGCCCGAACATCGTCGTCGACAGCGGCCGAGGCAGGGACGGGGACAGGGACGGCGGTGACTGGGCGGACGTGGCGCACGCCGAGGACCGCGTACGCCGCGTCTGCATCGGCGCAGCCGAACTGGGCTATGCCAAGCTCGCGGTGCGTTGCGCGGTCACGCTGGTCGACCAGGAAGCCGGGGCCCGTCACGGGCCAGAACCGCTGCGTACGCTCGCACGCTACCGCCGTTCGCCAAGCGGAGGCGTGGTGTTCGGCGCGAAGTTCTCCGTGGTGCGGCCGGGGAAGCTGTCCGTCGGCGATGAGGTGGTCGTGCAGGAGTGGGGGGAGGCCGAGTCGTAAGCCCCGACGTACGGACGCGCGCGGGACACGGACAAGGCGCCCACGCCGGCCGGACCGCCACTTCTTACCCGGTCCGCCGGGTTGTCACGGTTCCGAACGCGTCCGTGGTGCCTCCTTCGGCCTGCTGGGACGAGGGGGTTTCAGCGAAACTGTAGGGCGGCAGCGGGCCGTTGACACGCAGCTCGAGGTGCGGGTGCTCCTGGCCGAAGGCATCGACCGCGCTCAGGAACTGTTCCGCTGAATCGCGGTCCACCAGGAAGGAGAGGTTGGCCAGCCAGCCGGTGCTCTTCGGGCCGGCGCTGACTGCCTCGGCCATCGGTGCCAGCGCGTGGTGAAGCAGCTCCGCGTCGGTCGCCTCGCGTTCCTGGACGGCGGCGGCGATCATTTCCCCGAGCCGGACCTTCTCCTCCTGTGTGCCACCCTCGGCCTCGCGGGTCGCTTGCGCCAGGGACCGGATGTCGTCGTGGGCCGCCATGATCAGACGGAGCACGGCCTCCTCGTCGTGGTTGGCCTTGATGTTGTACTCCGCGGTGCCGTCCAGGGTCTGCAGCCGCTCAAGGAATTCTTCCGTACGCTCGGCCAGCACCGTCGCAACCGTGTCGTCGTCCGGAGAGGCGCTGCCGAACCGCATGGGCAGGACCGCGCCGCCCGCCCCGGCTTCGTCCAGGACGTGCTGGTGGGCGAGCAGGTCACGGCGTTTGGGCCGCAGCTCCTCGGGGGCCTCACTGACGATCGCGGCAAGATCGCCCTGGCGCAGCACGCGTACCGGTCGCGGAGGGTCCCCGATGCCTTCCATGTCCTGGGGGAGGGGGGAGTGGGAAGCGCGGATGATCCCGTAGACATAGGTGCTCATCTGCTATTCCCCCCTCCTGTGCGTGGCCCGGTCGCCCTGACGCTCCTGGCCCTCCTCGCGCGCCTGCCTGAAGGCATCGGAGATGGTCTCCGCGGCGCCGGACAGGGCTCCCTTGGTCTTGCCGCGGGCGCCGGACTCCGTCATTTTTCCCGTGAGTTCCGTGAGCCCGGCCGGCTTGCGCGGTCCCGCTTCCAGGTCGAGGCGGTTGCACGCCTCGGCGAAGCGGAGGTAGGTGTCGACGCTGGCGACCACGACCCGTATGTCGATCTTGAGTATCTCGATACCGACGAGGGAGACGCGCACGAACGCGTCGATCACCAGTCCGCGGTCGAGGACGAGTTCCAGGACGTCATAGAGGCCGCTGGAACCGCCCCCGCCACCTTGCTGTGTCATCACGGTCATCGCGACCAACCCCTTGTCATCTGTTCTGCACCGTCTCGTCGGCGGAGACCACCGGCAGCACCGCCTCGACCTCGCTGTTCCTCGCTGTGAGCAAGCCTCAGGGGCGAGTAGCCGCGACCCCCGCGGCCAAACACCAGTACGAGAGCCATCGGATTCCGTGGGATGACCCTGGCTCTGGCCAGGCGTCGCTGCCTCGGCCGCCGGGTAGGGGGGTCGCCCCGCAGGGCTGAAGGGCGCCTACGCGGCTTTACCCCTTCGGTTGTCGGTCACGAGGGCAAGGGACAGAACGACGTGTTCAGTTCGTTCAGCAACTTCGTGATGTATACGGCCGTAGGAGTGATCAAAGGATGAATGGCGTTACGCTCTGATCCCTTTTGCGCATCGTTCTCTACGGCGTCTGCCCGATCTGGGGCAGAGCAGCGGAGGAGAACACATGAGGAACGTCCAGAAGATCGCAGCGGTGGCCGTGGCCACGTGCGGAATCCTCTTCGCCGGCATCGGCGGGGCCAGCGCCGACCCCCGTAACGGAGGGGACAACAGCGGAGGGGACAACATCCCCGTGCTCAGCAACATCGACCAGCTCAACTGGGACGATTCGCCCTTCTGCGGAATTCAGGTCAAGACCGATCACAGCGAGCAGAAGACGTCCTGTCCGGTGGTGCACAACGAGGGCAGCACCAACAGCCCGGTGTACATCATCACCTTCGGATCCTGATCTTCCAAAACGGCCTGGCGATTCACCCGCCGGGCCGTTTTGGCTTGTCGGGGTGTCGGCGGGCAGCTCAGTGGCCCGGCTGTCGGCCCGGCTGGCGTGACGGGTCGGCGTCCAGGCCTTCGGCATGGGCCTTCTCCATGGAGCGGGTGACGAGAATCGAACTCGCGCTCTCAGCTTGGGAAGCTGCGAGCATTTGAGGCCGGTCCGGGTGCTGACCTGCTGCGACCAGGAGGTGATCAGTCGGGCACGTGCCATTCATCGAGGCGGATCTTCACCTGACAGTTGTGGTCCGCGTGCCAGATCACCTCACCGGCGACGGTGGCGCCCAAGGAAGCTGCTGAGTACGCAGGGGGGAATTCGGATCATGTGCAGGGTTCGTGGGGAGGGCCGGGCAGGCGCGGGGCTGCCCACGAAGGAACGGTCAGGCGCGTGCGAGCCAGAGTTCGAGCGCGGCCTCCCGCTCCCGTGACCGGAGGACCTTGGTCGGCCGGGTCTGTTCCCACCACTCGGTCAGGACGGCGGGCGTGGCGGCGCCCTGGATGAAGTGGCTGATCAACCTGTGTGAGAGAGCGACCTCGCGCGGAGAGTAGGCGACGGCGGCGCTGGAGTAGACAGGCGTCCGGTAGGTGCCGTCGGACGCGATGACGGAGAGGGTCATCTCGGTCGGGCTGCTCGGCACCCAGGCGTCCAGAGCTGCTGCGACGAAGCTCGCGGCGTGGGTAGCCCAGCGTTGCGGAGCGGAGCGGGCCGGGACCTCGGTGATCTCCAGGCCGACGAGGTCGGACCATGTCCACTCCCGTGGGTGCGGACCGGTGACGCGGGGCCCCGCTGCCGTGAGCACCACGTTGGGGACCGGTGCCGTCGCAGGGGCTCCCACGTACACGCCGTCCGCCGAGACCCAGAAGAGTCCCACCGTGGCGCCGTCCTCGGCGGGGTGGAGGAGCGGGGTTTCTTCCATGTCCTGTCGGTCTCCTTGGCCGATCCGGTGAAACTGGGAGCTTGCCCGGCGCCGGGCGTCGATGCGTCGTTTCCGGCCAAAGACGCCGGGAGTTATACGAATTCCTCGGTGAGCGCTCCTTCGCGGGCATGCTCGGAGTGTGCCCAACTCGACGCCTGAGGCTGTCGGTCGGGCCGTTGCAGCCCGTGTGGATCGGCAGAGCGTGTTGTACGAGCTGCCGTGGGTCTTCCGGACGGCTTCCGGTTCTACGACCTCCGTCACACCGGCGCACACTCTTTCGACCCGCTCGGGTGCCACCCTGAAGGACACGATGGTCCGCGCCGAGCGTGCGAAAAACCACAACGGCGACCGCGCGGACCACAACGAGAAGCCCAACGGCAGCTGACAGCGGCCTATGGTGCCGTTGTGGTGCGTCCGCCGCTCACCGGTCTAGACAACAAACAAACCCCCAGGCCTCTGACCTGGGGGTTTCTCATGGAGCGGGTGACGAGAATCGAACTCGCGCTCTCAGCTTGGGAAGCTGATGTTCTACCATTAAACTACACCCGCGTAAGTACGGACGCGGTGCTCGCGGAGCGCCTTGTCCGGACCTTGCTCACTGTACATCATCGCAGACCCCCGGTGCTCGGGCGCCGGAGGCTGAGTCTGCTTCAGGGGCGGATCCGGCTGCGGACAGGCTGAGTTGGGGCGTACCGTGGAGGCTCGGCGGAGGGGCCGGAGGAAGCCGGAGTGCCGCCTGGAGGGTCGTCTCTTTGATCCCGTAATGTGGCTTTTGTCGTCAGGGCGGTAAGCCCGACGAGGCTCTTGGGGAAGGGACTTAAGGGACTTGATGCAACGCACCGTCGTCCGCTGTGCGGACGGGCACGTCTTCAGCACCGCTTCGTTCCCGATGCAGCAGGCCGAGCGCCTCGGGCCCGGCCGGCTCATGAGGTGTCCCCGGTGCGCCCGGCTCCGCAGTGTGGTGCCGGTCGCCCTGGAGAAGCGCTAGCGGGGCGGCGCAGCGGTACGGCACCGGTAGGTCAGCGGTAGTCGGTAGTACCGACAGGCAGTGGTAACCCAGGCGCGCGGAGTCGTCACGATTGTCACGGCTCCGCGCGCCTTGCGTATCCTCGCTACGTGCTTCTCTCAGACAAGGACATCCGGGCCGAGATCGACGCCGGGCGGGTACGGATCGATCCCTATGACGAATCCATGGTGCAGCCGTCGAGCATCGACGTACGGCTGGACCGGTACTTCCGGGTGTTCGAGAACCACCGGTACCCGCACATCGACCCCTCGGTCGAGCAGCCCGACCTGACCCGGCTGGTCGAGCCGGAGGGCGACGAGCCGTTCATCCTGCATCCCGGGGAGTTCGTCCTCGCCTCCACCTACGAGGTCATCACGCTGCCCGACGATCTCGCCTCGCGGCTGGAGGGCAAGAGCTCGCTCGGGCGGCTGGGTCTGGTCACCCACTCCACCGCCGGGTTCATCGACCCCGGCTTCAGCGGGCACGTCACCCTGGAACTGTCCAACCTCGCCACGCTCCCGATCAAGCTCTGGCCGGGGATGAAGATCGGCCAGCTGTGCATGTTCCGGCTGACCTCTCCCGCCGAGTTCCCGTACGGCAGCGAACGCTATGGCTCCCGGTACCAGGGCCAGCGCGGGCCCACCGCCTCGCGGTCCTACGTCAATTTCCACCGGACCCAGGTGTGAGGGCGGCAACGGCATGAGTGACACGCAGGACGTACGGGAGAACCTGACGTACGAGGCGTTCGGCAGCGCCGTCCGCGAGCTGGCGCAGACCATCGCCGACGACGGGTACCAGCCCGACATCGTGCTCAGCATCGCCCGCGGCGGGGTGTTCGTCGCGGGTGGGCTCGCCTACGCACTGGACTGCAAGAACATCCACCTGGTGAACGTCGAGTTCTACACGGGCGTCGGAACCACGCTCGAGATGCCCGTCATGCTCGCGCCCGTCCCCAACGTGATCGACTTCTCCGACAAGAAGGTGCTGATCACCGACGACGTCGCCGACACCGGCAAGACGCTGAAGCTCGTGCGCGACTTCTGCCTGGACACCGTCGCCGAGGTGCGCTCCGCGGTGATCTATGAGAAGTCCCACTCGCTCGTGAAGTGCGAGTACGTCTGGAAGCGGACCGACGACTGGATCAACTTCCCGTGGAGTGTATTGCCTCCGGTACATAAGTCCGGCGAGGCGCCCAAGGAGAACAAGGAAGCGCTCTGACCCGGCCCCAGGTCTTCGCCGTGTGGATGAACAAGGCCCCTCGGCAGGAATCGAGGGGCCTTGCGGCCGTTGGTGTCAGTCGCTGGTGTCAGAAGCAAGACCGGGCTTGATACGCCTCTGGGCGAGCCCCGTCGCGATCGCCTGCGTGGCGGGCAGAACCCTCCTCGTGTCGGCGCCCGGCAGCGGACACCGCAACCGCCCGCGTCAGGACGACGCGGTGACCGCACCGCCGAAGTGCCTGGCGAAGAACCGTACCGCGCTGTCGGCCTCGAACCTGGGCAGCTCCTTGTGCTTGCCGGAGTTCACGTGCAACGACTTCTCCTTCGAGGCGAAGGCGTCGAAGAGGGCGAGACCCTCCTCGCGCGTGATGTGCTCGTCGTCCCACTGCATGTCGAACTCGATCGGGATGGTGATCTGCTTCGCCTGCTCGACCAGGACATCGGGCCAGTGCTGGCCGAAGACCGCAGCGGTGATTCTGGGCTCGGCCGCCACGAACGGTATGCCGATCGCGGTGCCCATGTTGATGCCCCAGAAACCGACCAGCCCGTCGGTGCCGATCTCGGGGAGTTCCTGGAGGGCGTCCAGAGTCGCCTGGTACTCGGGCACGGCGAGCTCCGCCAGGTGGGCGTTGTAACGCACGACGATCGGGCCTTCCGGCTCGCCGGCCGCCCTCGCCCGGAACAGCTCGGCGATTTCTGCCTCGTCGTGTTCCGTGCGCGGCCGGTCGCCGTGACCCGGTGCGTCGATCACGGCGACATGGAAGTTGCAGCCAGTCACCAGGAGCCGCGCACGGCCCGCCATCGCCGGGTGCTTCTTGTGGTTGCCGCCGCCGTGGGCCATCAGAATCAGTGGTGCGCGATCGGACACATCGGAAGCCGGCGACCAGAGGACGCCGGGGACTGCGCCCACGGTGAAGTCGCGTTCGAGGATGCCGTTCGACGAGGACTCAGCGGTGAACTGCAGAGAGTGCATGGTGTTGCCTTTCGAGAGGGCCTGGTTGTCGAGGCGCTCCCGGCGACACCTGGGTCAATCGCCGGCCGTGACGGGAAGGGGGAGCACCCACGTCGATACAGCGTTCATGGGTCTCACCTCCTCGGGCGGCGTCACGGTCGACTCGAAGCTACCGGCTTGATCATCATCTCTTCAACCCTTTTCCCCGGAACCGGGCTCGTTCCAGCCGGGCAGGTGCTCGACGCCGGAGGCGCACCGGCATGCGAACGGCCCCCGGCGGCGGTGCCGGGGACCGTTTCTGTGCGGCGGCCGCCTTCTGCGCGGCGGCCGCGCTAGAACGTGCCCAGCTTCACGATCGACAGCAGCGCGATCAGCTGGATCGCCGACGCCCCCAGCGCCTTCGGCCAGGGCAGGTCGTGGGAGCGGGACACCATCAGGGTCAGCAGCGCGCCCGCGCCTATCCAGGTGGCCCAGCCGAGCAGCTGCACGAAGCCGGCGTCGCCGCCGAAGAACATGGCGAAGACCAGCCGCGGCGCGTCCGTGAGCGCAGTGATCAGCATGGACAGGCCGACCGTGGGCTGCCAGGCGCCGTCGCCGCCGAGCTGGCGGGCCAGGGTGTGGGTGACCACGCCCAGGATGAACAGGCCGAGCACCATCACGACGGCCGTGATCAGCACGATCGGCACCGCGTTGGAGAGCGTGGCGCCGATCGCGTCCTTGCGGGCGCCGTCGAAGCCGAACACGGCGAGCAGGCCGTAGAGGAAGGTCACGATGGTGGCGGGGGCCCACATCGTGTAGTCCCGCATGCGCAGGAAGGTCTGGCCGGGGGAGAGGATGATCCCCTTCAGCAGCTCCTTCCAGTGCAGGGGCGGGCCGAGCGGGGCGGCGGGTGCGGCGGCCGAGCCGGCCTGGTAGGTCGCGCCCTGGGTGTAACCGGCGGCCTCGTCGACCGAGAACGCCTGGGTGTGGCCCGGGTTGTTGGCCGCGTACGGGTCCGGCCCCGGGTGAGCGGCCCCGTCCCCGAAGTACTCCGGACCGTCGCCGGCCGGGTAGCCGTACGGCCGGCCCTGCTGCCCGTACGACTGCTGCGGGTACGGCGGCTGCTGCGCCGGCGGGTAGCCGTACGACGGTGCCGCGGGCTGCCCGTACGGCCGTCCCGACGGTCCCTGCTGTCCGTGCGACGGGCCCGGCCGGCCGTACGACGGTCCCTGCGGCGCCTGCTGTCCTTGGGGGGTGCGGTTGTCCCGCCCCCCGCGTCCGATCCTGAATCCAGCCACTCATCGAACGTACCTGGTCCCGGAGGGCGACGTGCCGGGCCCGCGTGTCCGGGCACGGCTTTGCGGCCGACCTGTGACATCCCCTAAGGGACCGTCAGCCGCCCGACCAGGGGCAGTTCAGGGCTCTCCCCGGTCCAGGCATGCGGGTTCCCTCCGCTTCTGCGACGCGCGGTGACACCGCGGGGCGGCGCCCGCGCGCGGTGGCGGTGGGTCAGGATGGTCGCATGAGCGTAGTGAAGATCAACGTGCTGAGCGTGCCCCCCGAGCAGCGGGAGGTGCTGGAGAAGCGGTTCGCCTCCCGGGCCCACGCGGTGGAGAACTCCGACGGCTTCGAGTGGTTCGAGCTGCTGCGTCCCGTCGAGGGCACCGACACCTATCTCGTGTACACGCGCTGGCGTGACGAGGAGTCGTTCCAGGCGTGGCTGGAGGGGCCGATGAAGGCCGCGCACCAGGGCGGCGGCGGGGAGGGCGGCGAGCGGCCGAAGCCGGCGGCCTCCGGCTCGACCCTGTGGTCCTTCGACGTGGTGCAGCAGGCGGGCCCCAAGGGGGTGTGAGCCGGGCGGTTGCGCCGTCGGCCCGGCCGGACCGGGTCACGGCGCAACCGTCGGCGCGGGGGAAGGGGGCGCGGTCGCCCAGCCGGCTGCCTAGCCGGGGGGTTCGGGGACCTCAGAGGTGACGGGGGCCGGTGGGGCCGAAGACACCGGCGGGGTACGGCGGAAGGTTTCCGCCAGCGCCGTGTTCGTGACCACGACGACCGCCATGGCCACCGCGGCCACGGGGTGTCCGACCGCGTAGAGGGCCACCGCCGCGCCGCCCAGCACCACCGCCTTCACGGCGAGCACGAACGGGAGCCCCGGTCGCAGCCGTGCCCGCGGTGCCGCGAACAACGACCACAGCACGATCGCCGCAAGCGGGGTCCCCAGGCCGAGCAGGAGGTGTACGGCCTCCTCGTCACCGGCGGTGAAGCCCCACCAGCCCAGGCAGGCGAGCGCGGTGAGCTCGAGCAGGAACGCCAGGAGCTCGTTGGCGGTGTACCAGCGCCGCTCATCGAGAACGGCCGTGGCGCCGGGGCGAGTGGGCACGGGGATCCTCTCCGGTGCGGTGGGACACCCAGCATGGCAGCCCGGCGGCCCCGTCGTCCCGGGTGCGGTCGCCTCAGGATCGCGTTGACCGGGACCGTGGTCGTGCCGGCCGGGGCCGGACGGACGACGGCGCCCCCTGCCTGTGCGAAGCAGGGGGCGCCGTACGCGGGGGAGCCGGGGGACTACTTCACCGGCTCGGGCTCCGGCTCGGTCTCGGCCGCGGACTCGCCGGCCGGGTCGACCGGGGTCTTCACCGAGTCGAGCAGCAGCTGGGCCACGTCGACCACCTGGATGGACTCCTTGGCCTTGCCGTCGTTCTTCTTGCCGTTCACGGAGTCCGTGAGCATCACGAGGCAGAAGGGGCAGGCGGTGGAGACGATGTCCGGGTTGAGGGAGAGGGCTTCGTCGACGCGCTCGTTGTTGATGCGCTTGCCGATCCGCTCCTCCATCCACATCCGGGCACCACCGGCGCCGCAGCAGAAGCCGCGCTCCTTGTGCCGGTGCATCTCCTCGTTCCTGAGGCCCGGGACCTTGCCGATGATCTCGCGCGGGGGCGTGTAGATCTTGTTGTGGCGGCCCAGGTAGCAGGGGTCGTGGTAGGTGATGATGCCCTCGACCGGGGTGACCGGGACGAGCTTGCCCTCGTCCACCAGGTGCTGCAGCAGCTGGGTGTGGTGGATGACCTCGTAGTCGCCGCCGAGCTGCGGGTACTCGTTGCCGATCGTGTTCAGGCAGTGCGGGCAGGTCGCGACGATCTTCTTCGCGGACTTCGGCTTCCTGGTCGACTCGTCCTCGTCGTCCTCACCGAAGGCCATGTTCAGCGCGGCCACGTTCTCCATGCCGAGCTCCTGGAAGAGGGGCTCGTTGCCGAGGCGGCGGGCGGAGTCACCGGTGCACTTCTCGTCGCCGCCCATGATCGCGAACTTGACGCCCGCGATGTGCAGCAGCTCGGCGAAGGCCTTGGTGGTCTTCTTGGCGCGGTCCTCCAGGGCGCCGGCGCAGCCGACCCAGTACAGGTACTCGACCTCGGAGAGGTCCTCGATGTCCTTGCCGACGACCGGGATCTCGAAGTCGACCTCCTTGGTCCACTCCAGGCGCTGCTTCTTGGCCAGGCCCCAGGGGTTGCCCTTCTTCTCCAGGTTCTTGAGCATCGTGCCCGCCTCGGACGGGAACGCGGACTCGATCATCACCTGGTAGCGGCGCATGTCGACGATGTGGTCGACGTGCTCGATGTCCACCGGGCACTGCTCGACGCAGGCGCCACAGGTGGTGCAGGACCACAGCACGTCGGGGTCGATGACGCCGTTCTCCTCGGCGGTGCCGATGAGCGGTCGCTCGGCCTCCGCCAACGCTGCCGCGGGCACCGAAGCGAGCTGCTCCTCGGAGGCCTTCTCCTCGCCCTCCATGGTCTTGCCGCCGCCGGCCAGCAGGTACGGAGCCTTGGCGTGGGCGTGGTCCCGCAGCGACATGATCAGCAGCTTCGGGGAGAGCGGCTTGCCGGTGTTCCAGGCGGGGCACTGCGACTGGCAGCGGCCGCACTCGGTGCAGGTGGAGAAGTCCAGCAGGCCCTTCCAGGAGAACTGCTCGACCTGGGAGACACCGAAGACGTCGTCCTCGCCGGGGTCCTCGAAGTTGATCGGCTTGCCGCCGGAGGTCATCGGCTGCAGGGCGCCGAGGGCGGTCTCGCCGCCGGCGTTGCGCTTGAACCAGATGTTCGGGAACGCCAGGAAGCGGTGCCAGGCCACACCCATGTTGGTGTTCAGGCCGACGGTGATCGCCCAGGTCATGGTGACGCCGAGCTTGATCATGGCGACGAGGTAGGTGAGGTTCTGCAGGGTGGAGAGGCTCAGCCCCTTGAAGGCGGCGACGAGCGGGTACGAGGCGAAGTACGCGGCCTCGTAGTGGTCCACGCCGTGCAGGGCGCCCTCCAGGCCGCGCAGGGTCATGATGGCGAGGCCGATGACGAGGATCACGTACTCGACGAAGTACGCCTGGCCCATCTTCGAGCCCGCGAACCGGGACTTGCGTCCGGGACGCGAGGGCAGGCTCAGCAGGCGGACGACGATGAGGACGATGATGCCGAGAGTGGTCATGGTGCCGATGAACTCGGTGTAGAGCTCGTACGGCAGCCAGTCGCCGATGATCGGCAGCGTCCAGTCGGCCTTGAACAGCTGGCCGTAGGCGTTGACGATGGTCAGGCCCAGCGTCAGGAAGCCGACGGCGACGAACCAGTGCGCGACGCCGATGATGCCCCACCGGTTCATCCGGGTGTGTCCGACGAACTCCTTGGCCAGCGTGAGGGTGCGGGCCTTCCAGTCGTCGGTGCGGGAGCCCGCCGGGACGGGCTGGCCGAGCTTGATGAACCGATAGATCTGCGCGACAGCTCGGGCAATGAGCGCAACGCCGACCACGGTCAGGACCAGCGACACGATGATCGCGGCGAGTTGCATTGGGGCTCCTGAGGCGGCCTCGAAATTACTAAGCGGTAACTTATGCAGTCCGTCTGAGACTACCCCCATCTTCCTGCGGGATGCAGCCGAGCGCGGGGTGATGAGCGTCATCCCAGGGTCATCAGATCGTGTTATTCGTACCGAATTGCTACATTCGCCCCTACCTTAGAGCCGTGCTCTACGGGATCGCCGCCGCCACCAGCGCCCTGTTCCTCGCCGCCGTCCTGTCGGCGCTGTTCAGGGTGCCCGCGCTGCGGGCGGGCATCGTCGACCGGCGTCGGCTGCGGCGGCTGCCGCTGCTCGGCGGCCTCGCCGTGGTGGTCGTGACCTGCCTGGTCGCCTGGGTGGGGCAGTGGACCGCGGTCGCGCCGCTCGGGCAGGGGGTCGGTGAGCTGCTGGTCGCCGCGGCCTCGGTCGCGGCGCTGGGCCTGGTCGTCGACGTCTGGCGGCTGCGCCCGCGGGTGCTGGTCGCCGGTACGGTCGTGGCGGCGGCCTGGGTGGTTCCGTACGGCGAGACGGGTGTACTGGGCGGGATCCTCGCCGTGGGCTGGATCGTCGGCGCCTCCCTGGCCTTCAAGGGGCTCGATCACGCGGACGGGCTGGCCGGGACCGTCGGGGTCGTCACCGCGTTCGGGGCGGGGGCCTGTGCCGCCGCCGAGGTGATGGACGGGCTCGCCGTCCTGCTGAGCGTGTTCGCCGCCGCCCTCACCGGTTTCCTGATGCACAACTGGCACCCCTCGCGGATCGGGCTCGGCGCCTGCGGCTCCCTGTTCACCGGGTTCCTGCTGTCCTCGTCCCTCGTCTTCACGCGCGCGGGGTACGGGCTGGAGTCCAGCGCCGCCGTGATGTTCTGCTTCGGCGCGCCGGCCCTCGCCGACGCCCTCCTCGTGGTGCTCTCGCGGCTGCTGGCCCGGCGCCCGCTGCTGCGGCGGGGCCCGGACCATCTCGCGCACCGGCTGCGGCCGCTCGGGCTCACCCCGCCCGGCTCGGTCGTTCTCCTGGGCGCCGGCACCTTCTCCTCGGTCCTCGTGGGGGTGCTCGTGCACACCGGGTGGACGGGGGAGGGTGCCGTGCTGTGGGTGGCCGGAGGGGCGTTGCTGGTCGTCCTCGTCCTCCTTCGCATCCGTGTTCAGCCACCGCGGCGGCTGCCGTCCACGCAGGTCAGCGGGCCGTTGCGTGTAAGGAACGGATAAGACTTGAGCCTCGGTGACTCAGGTCTGTTGACCGAGCGGTGGGCGTCATGCACACTTGAGTCCGTTCCACTCAAGTCAGCTGGAGGAATCAACCATGGCACGTGCGGTCGGCATCGACCTGGGCACGACTAACTCCGTCGTCAGCGTTCTGGAGGGCGGCGAGCCCACCGTCATCACCAACGCCGAGGGCGCCAGGACCACGCCGTCCGTCGTCGCCTTCGCCAAGAACGGTGAGGTGCTCGTCGGCGAGGTCGCCAAGCGTCAGGCGGTCACGAACGTGGACCGGACCATCCGCTCGGTGAAGCGCCACATGGGCACCGACTGGAAGATCCAGCTCGACGGCAAGGACTTCAACCCGCAGCAGATCTCCGCGTTCATCCTGCAGAAGCTGAAGCGGGACGCCGAGGCCTACCTGGGCGAGAAGGTGACCGACGCGGTCATCACCGTCCCGGCGTACTTCAACGACTCCGAGCGTCAGGCGACCAAGGAGGCCGGTGAGATCGCCGGTCTGAACGTCCTGCGCATCGTCAACGAGCCGACCGCCGCCGCGCTGGCCTACGGCCTCGACAAGGACGACCAGACGATCCTCGTCTTCGACCTCGGTGGCGGCACCTTCGACGTGTCCCTGCTGGAGATCGGCGACGGCGTCGTCGAGGTGAAGGCCACCAACGGTGACAACCACCTCGGTGGTGACGACTGGGACCAGCGCGTCGTCGACTACCTGGTCAAGCAGTTCGCGGCCGGCCACGGCGTGGACCTCGGCAAGGACAAGATGGCCCTGCAGCGCCTGCGTGAGGCCGCCGAGAAGGCCAAGATCGAGCTGTCCTCCTCCACCGAGACCTCGATCAACCTGCCCTACATCACCGCGTCCGCCGAGGGCCCGCTGCACCTGGACGAGAAGCTCACCCGGGCTCAGTTCCAGCAGCTGACGGCCGACCTGCTGGAGCGCTGCAAGACGCCGTTCCACAACGTCATCAAGGACGCCGGCATCTCCATCAACGAGATCGACCACGTCGTCCTCGTCGGTGGCTCCACCCGTATGCCCGCCGTCGCCGAGCTCGTCAAGGAGCTGACCGGCGGCAAGGAGGCCAACAAGGGTGTGAACCCGGACGAGGTCGTCGCCATCGGCGCCTCGCTCCAGGCCGGTGTCCTCAAGGGCGAGGTCAAGGACGTCCTGCTGCTCGACGTCACCCCGCTGTCCCTCGGTATCGAGACCAAGGGCGGCATCATGACCAAGCTGATCGAGCGCAACACCACGATCCCGACCAAGCGCTCGGAGATCTTCACCACGGCCGAGGACAACCAGCCGTCGGTGCAGATCCAGGTCTACCAGGGCGAGCGCGAGATCGCGGCGTACAACAAGAAGCTCGGCATGTTCGAGCTGACCGGTCTGCCGCCGGCCCCGCGCGGCGTCCCGCAGATCGAGGTCTCCTTCGACATCGACGCCAACGGCATCATGCACGTGACCGCCAAGGACCTGGGCACGGGCAAGGAGCAGAAGATGACCGTCACCGGCGGCTCCTCGCTGCCGAAGGACGAGGTCGACCGGATGCGCCAGGAGGCCGAGCAGTACGCGGAGGAGGACCACCGCCGCCGCGAGGCCGCCGAGACCCGCAACCAGGGCGAGCAGCTCGTCTACCAGACGGAGAAGTTCCTCAAGGACAACGAGGACAAGGTCCCCGGCGAGATCAAGACCGAGGTCGAGGAGGCCGTCGCCGAGCTGAAGGAGAAGCTCAAGGGCGAGGACACCGCCGAGATCCGCACCGCCACCGAGAAGGTCGCGGCCGTCTCGCAGAAGCTCGGCCAGGCCATGTACGCCGACGCCCAGGCCGGTGGCCCTGAGGGTGCCGCCGCCGGCGGTGCCAAGGCCGCGGAGGACGACGTCGTGGACGCCGAGATCGTGGACGACGAGCGCAAGGACGGTGCCGCGTGACGGAGGAGACCCCGGGCTTCGAGGAGAAGCCCGACGTCCCCTCCGGCGCCACCCCCGACGACGCCGAGTCGAAGGCCGCGCCCGAGGAGGGCGCGGCCCCGGCCGGGGACGCAGCAGCAGACGCCGGTCTGGTGGCCCAGCTGGACCAGGTGCGCACGGCGCTGAACGAGCGCACCCTGGACCTCCAGCGGCTCCAGGCCGAGTACCAGAACTACCGCCGCCGGGTCGAGCGCGACCGGATCGCGGTCAAGGAGATCGCCATCGCGAACCTCCTGACCGAGCTCCTGCCCGTGCTCGACGACATCGGCCGCGCGCGGGAACACGGCGAACTGGTCGGCGGCTTCAAGTCGGTGGCCGAGTCGCTGGAGACCGTCGCGGCCAAGATGGGCCTGCAGCAGTTCGGCAAGGAGGGCGAGCCCTTCGACCCGACCATCCACGAGGCCCTGATGCACAGTTACGCACCGGACGTCACCGAGACGACCTGCGTGGCGATCCTGCAGCCCGGGTATCGCATCGGCGAGCGCACCATCCGCCCCGCGCGGGTGGCCGTCGCCGAGCCGCAGCCCGGCGCGCAGACCGTCAAGGCCGAGGGCGCCGAGGAGAACACCGAGGCGAAGCAGGCCGACGACAAGGAGAGCGGTGGCCCGGAGGAGGGCTGACGTAATCACTGCCGACAGGAAGGAGGGACGTCGGGGATGAGCACCAAGGACTTCATCGAGAAGGACTACTACAAGGTCCTCGGCGTCCCCAAGGACGCCACCGAGGCCGAGATCAAGAAGGCGTACCGGAAGCTCGCCCGCGAGTTCCACCCGGACGCCAACAAGGGCAACACCAAGGCCGAGGAGCGCTTCAAGGAGATCTCCGAGGCGAACGACGTTCTCGGCGACCCCAAGAAGCGCAAGGAGTACGACGAGGCACGCGCCCTGTTCGGAAGCGGCGGCTTCCGGCCCGGGCCGGGTGCCGGCGGCGGCTCCTTCAACTTCGACCTGGGGGACCTCTTCGGAGGCGGCGCGAGCACCCAGACCGGAGGCGGCTTCGGCGGTGGGCTCGGTGACGTCTTCGGGGGCCTGTTCAACCGCGGCGGCACCGGTGCGACCCGCACCCAGCCGCGCCGCGGCCAGGACATCGACACCGAGGTGACGCTGAGCTTCACGGAGGCCATCGAGGGCGCCACGGTGCCGCTGCGGATGTCCTCCCAGGCGCCCTGCAAGGCCTGCTCGGGCACCGGCGACAAGAACGGCACGCCGCGCGTGTGCCCGACGTGCGTCGGCACCGGGCAGGTCGCCCGGGGCTCGGGCGGCGGCTTCTCGCTCACCGATCCCTGCCCCGACTGCAAGGGCCGCGGCCTGATCGCCGAGCACCCCTGCCTGGAGTGCAACGGCAGCGGACGCGCCAAGTCGTCGCGCACGATGCAGGTCCGCATCCCAGCGGGCGTCACCGACGGGCAGCGGATCCGGCTGCGCGGCAAGGGCGCGCCCGGTGAGCGGGGCGGACCGGCGGGCGACCTGTACGTGGTCGTCCACGTCGGCGCGCACCCGGTGTTCGGGCGCAAGGGCGACAACCTCACCGTCACCGTCCCGGTGACGTTCGCCGAGGCGGCACTCGGCGGCGAGGTGAGGGTGCCGACCCTCGGCGGCCCGGCCGTCACCCTGAAACTGCCGCCCGGCACGCCCAACGGCCGTACCATGCGCGCCCGTGGCAAGGGCGCGGTCCGCAAGGACGGCACCCGCGGCGACCTGTTGGTCACCGTCGAGGTGAGTGTCCCGAAGGACGTCTCGGGGAAGGCTCGTGACGCGCTCGAGGCGTATCGCGAGGCGACCGGGGGCGAGGATCCGCGGGCGGAGCTGTTCGAGGCTGCGAAGGGAGACTGAGGGAGATGGACGGCCGTCGACGTAACCCGTATGAACTGACCGAGGAGACCCCGGTCTACGTCATCTCGGTGGCGGCCCAGCTCTCCGGACTCCACCCGCAGACGCTGCGCCAGTACGACCGCCTGGGCCTGGTCTCCCCGGACCGCACCCCGGGCCGGGGCCGGCGCTATTCGGCCCGCGACATCGAACTGCTCCGTCAGGTGCAGCAGTTGTCGCAGGACGAGGGCATCAACCTGGCCGGCATCAAGCGCATCATCGAACTGGAGAACCAGGTTGCCGCGCTGCAGTCCCGCGTCGTGGAGCTCCAGGCGGCCCTGGACGGCGCGGCGGCCGCGATGCAGCAGCGCGAGGCCGCCGTTCACGCCTCCTACCGTCGCGACCTGGTCCCGTACCAGGAGGTCCAGCAGACCAGCGCGCTGGTGGTGTGGCGGCCGAAGCGGCAGCAGCAGGACTGAGGGACACACCGACCCCGAAGGGGCCGGGAGGAGCGATCCTCCCGGCCCCTTCGCGCGTCCGGCGCCGGGCGCGCGGCGCCGTGCCGTGCCGAGGCCGCGCCGGGGCCCTGCAGCGTGTCGAAGGCGTACGTGTAGCCGGTGGCCGTCAGCCGGTTGGCCTCGGTGAGCGCGACCGGCGTGCTCCTCGAGCGGTACACCCGGTAGCCGGCCAGGTCGGGCTCGGTGTTCGCGTCCCAGTACAGGGTCACCTTGTCGGTGGTGCCCGCATGCCAGTTGTCCTCCACGCCGGCCGGCGCGGCCGGGGCGGTGGTGTCCACGGTGGTCACGCCCTGGTCGGCGGTGCCCGCCGACTCGTTGCCCGCCTTGTCGTGGGCGCGGACCTCGTAGTCGTACGTGGCGCGCAGGGTGTGCCGGCCCTTGGGAACGGCGACGTTCACGGTCCTGGCGCGCGCACCGGAGGTGTGGGACCACAGATCGACCTCGCGGCTGCCGTCGAGGTAGACGCGGATCCCGTCCGTCCCGGAGACGGCGAAGGAGAAGGGGCCGCCCGAGCCGAAGTCGCGGGTGACGGTCCAGCGGACGCCGAAGTCGTCCTTCGGCAGCCCGGAGGCGGGCGCGCCGCTCCAGCTCTGGTCGATGACGGAGTCGCAGTCGGTCTTCTTCGGGATGCCGGAGAACGTGGTGTTCGCGTAGAACGTCCGCGTGTACGCCGGTGCGGCGCACGCCGTGGCGGCGGTGGCGGACAGGGTGACCGTGTTCAGCAGGGTGCCGGCGGTGGCGAGCACGACGGCCGTGGCGGTCGCACGTCTGGCTGGGTTCATTCGGTCCTCTGCTCGAGTCGGGGCGGCGGCGCACGACCGCTGGTGATCGCGACGCGTGGAGAACCGGGTTGGTTGTGCCGTTCTTTGCCCGCCCGTGAACTCCCCTTGAATGGAGGGTCCGTAAAGAGAGTTTGGAGGTGATTCCGCTCCTCCTTCACAGAGTCAGCTGAGCGTGGTGTTGCGGACTCGTTAAGTAGTTCCGCTTGACGCCGGGTACGGCCTCCGCGTTGTCTTTTCAGACACCTGGGTCGTATAGCAGCCCTACGTCCGGAACGCACCTGAAGTGAGCTCTCGAATGCGTCGTATCGCCATATCCGTGGCCGCGTCCACGATGACCCTCTCGCTCGCCGGCTGTGGCGTGCTGAACGCGACGGGGGACGGTGCGAGCGCGAGCCCGAGCAAGGGCGACGACATCACCGTGGCACTGCTGCTCCCGGAGAAGGCGAACACCCGTTACGACAAGTTCGACTACCCCATCATCAGGGACAAGGTGGCCGAACTCACCGGGAAGAAGGGCCGGGTCGAGTACGCCAACGCGAACGCCGACGCCTCCCGGCAGGCCTCGCAGATGCAGAAGATGATCGACGAGAAGGTCGATCTCATCATGATCGACGCGGTCGACTCGCACGCCATCGCCCCCGAGGTGAAGAGGGCCAAGGACGCGGGCATCCCGGTCATCGCCTACGACCGTCTCGCCGAGGGGCCGATCGACGCCTACGTCTCCTTCGACAACGAGCTCGTCGGCGAGGTGCAGGGCCGCACCCTGCTGGAGGCCCTCGGTTCGAACGCCGACACCTCCGCCAAGGTCGTCATGGTGAACGGTTCGCCCACCGACCCGAACGCCAAGCAGTTCAAGGAGGGCGCGCTCTCCGAGCTGAACGGCAAGGTGACGATCGCCGCGTCGTACGACACCACGGACTGGAAGCCGGAGCTCGCCGAGTCCGAGATGGCCAAGGCGATCGGTGCGATCGGCAAGAACAACATCGCGGGCGTCTACGCCGCCAACGACGGCATGGCGGCCGGCGTCATCAAGGCCCTGAAGGCGGTCGGCGTCACGAACCTGCCTCCGGTCACCGGTCAGGACGCGGAACTCGACGCGGTCCAGCGGATCCTGGCCGGCGAGCAGTACATGAGCGTCTACAAGGCCTACCCGGACGAGGCCGAGGCCGCCGCCCAGATGGCCGTCGCCAAGGTGCAGGGCAAGGACATCCAGTTCGACGCGCTCACCCAGGACAAGGTCGACAGCCCCACCACCAAGAGCATCCCGTCCAAGCTGATCCAGCCGGTCGCCCTGACCAAGGGCACCATCAAGTCCACCGTCATCGCGGACGGCATCTACACCGCGGGCGACATCTGCACCGCCAAGTACAGGGCTGCCTGCGCGGCGATCGGCCTGAAGTAGCGCGCGGTTCCCCGGGCCCCCGAAGGGGCGCGGGGAACCGCGCGACCGGCCACGACGGCGCCGCAGACGAACGACGGCACATCCCGTGGCCCTCCCGGCGGAGCGCATCCGCGCCACCCCCGTGGGCGCGGATGCGGTGGCCCCGACGAGGCGGCTGGAGCCGGGCCGGGGCCGCTCCGGGTGTCCTGTGACACCCGGGGGAAGCGGGACCAACGATGCCGTGGCGCACTCCGCCTCACCACCATCATCTTGTTGCAATGTGAGGGGCGGAGCCTGACCGATACCGGGACATAACCGCGTTTTGCGACGCCCCCGTTGGGGAGAGCCGTGTTGCGGAGCCGGTCGGCGCCGCGCATAGTTGCGCTGCGGAAGTGGCAGCACACCGGGGGTGAAATGCGCGATGGCCGGGCGCGGGGCGGAGGAGCATCCACACGGCGCCGACCGACTGTGCGCGGCCGGGGACCGTGTCTATTCCCGCGCCGTACGCCGGGGGCGGGTGCCGCGCACCGATGCCGAGCCGGTGCCCTGTCTGCTGGAACTGGCTCTGCTGCACCCGGACCCGGACGACATGGACTGGCTGGTGCCGACCTCCCCGCAGGAGGTCATGACCAGGCTGCTGCGCGGGGTCTACGACGAGGTCAGTGAGAGCCAGCGCCGGGTGGGCTCGGCGGTGGCCGCCTTCGAGTGGTACGCCGGGCTCGGCCGCCAGCTGGGCGCGCTGGCCGCGCCGGCCGAGGGCAGCGCGATCCGGGTGCTGGACGGGCTGTCCCGGATCCAGGCCGCGATGGACGAGGCGACCGAGGCGTGCACCACCGAGGTGCTCACCGTGCAGCCCGGCGGCATCCGGCGGGAGGCCGAGCTGACCGAGGGGCTGCACCGGGCGCTGGCGCTGCGCGGCCGTGGCGTGCGCATGCGCGACCTGTACACGCACGTGGCCCGGCACGGTCAGGGGCTGCTCAACTACCTGGAGCTGATGGGCGACACGGTGGAGGCCCGTACCCTGGACGAGGTCATCGACCGGCTCATCCTGTTCGACCGGACGGTGGCCTTCATCCCCGCCAACACCGACCGCACGATGGCCCTGGAACTGCGCCACCCGGCCCTCGTCGAATACCTGGTGACGGTCTTCGAGCGCCTCTGGCGCCTCGCGATCCCGCTGACGGCGCCCCTCCCCGACACCGGTATCGAGGGCATCTCGCACCGCGAGCAGTCCATCGCCGCGCTGCTCGCCGAGGGCCATCAGGACGCGGTGATCGCCGAACGGCTCGGCATCAGCGTGCGTACCTGCCGCGCCCACATCGCCCGCCTGTCGGAGACCCTCGGCGCGGCCAGCCGCACACAGCTGGGCGTCCGGATCGCCCAGGTCGGCCTCGACGGCCACCGCGGCACCGGTCTGCCGGCCGGCGCGCTCACGGCTCCTGATCAAGGATCCCCGAGCGTGCGATGAGATAGCCGAGCTGGGCCCGGCTGTCGCTGCCGAGGGTGGCGGCGAGCTTGGCGATGTGCAGGCGCGCGGTGCGGATGTTCATGCCCAGGCGGTCGGCGATGACGGCGTCGGTGTGGCCCTCGACCAGGAGGGCGGCGATGGCGCGCTGGCGGGGCGTGACGCCGTTCACCGACGGCGGCTGCACCGCCTTGGGGAACATCGGCGTGGCCAGCCGCCAGAGCCGGTCGAAGGTCGTGACGAAGTACTTGATCAGGGCCGGGTGGCGGACCTCCAGGGCGAGGGTGCCGTCCTCGTCGGCCGGGAGGAAGGCGATCTTGCGGTCGATGACGATGAGCCGGTCCGGCACCTCGTCCAGGCTGCGGGCCTCGGTGTCGCCGCGCCGGAACTCCTCCAGCGGGCCGTACACGAGCGGCACATGGCGCAGGGTGTGCTGGTAGAGGACGCGGATGCGGCCGCCGCGGTCCAGCAGGGCCTGGTCGCGCAGGAAGGCGGCGTCGCGGGCCGCCTCGCCGCGCGGGCCCGTGAGGCCGGAGTGCGGCTGGATGGTGAGGGACTCCTCGCTGGCGTCGACCATCGCGTCGGTGATGGCCCGGTTGATCTGCTCGGTGCCGCTGAGCAGGCGCAGCATGGCCGTCTTGGTGTCGGGGGCGTGCCGCGCGTCGATCCGCAGGAGCGGTTCGAACCGTTCCACCAGGCGGTCCTCGCGTCGCCGTTCCTCGGCGACGCGTGCCGAGGACGCGCGCAGCAGCCGGTGCAGTGCGGCGGAGGGCGCGACCGGTTCGAGCAGCCCGGGGTCGTCGAGGGCGGGGTGGAGCAGGCCGAAGTCGGTCAGACAGGGCACGTCGGCGGCGTCGGCGGCCGGTACGCGCCCTGCCCGCAGGGCGCGCTCGTCAGCCCTTCCCCGGCGGCACACAGCTCCTCCACGCCGTGCTCCCGATGGATCACGGGCTCTCCTCCCCCTGCGGGTCGAGAATGCCGGACCGCCCGATGAGATAGCCGAGCTGGGCGCGGCTGTCGCTGCCCAGGGCTGCCGCGAGCCGGGCGATGTGGGCCCGGCAGGTGCGTACGTTCATGCCGAGGCGGTCGGCCATGTCGGCGTCGGTGTGGCCCTCGATCAGCAGGGCGGCGATGGCGCGCTGGCGGGTGGTGATGCCGTTCAGGGTGGGCGGCTGCACGGCCTCGGGGTGCATGGGGGTGGCCAGGCGCCAGAGGCGGTCGAAGGCGGTGGCGAGGAACTCGACGACGGCGGGGTGGCGGATCTCCACGGCGACGGTGCGGTCGGCGTTCGCCGGGATGAAGGCCACCGTGCGGTCCACGACGATGAGCCGGTCGGTGATCTCGTCGAGGGTGCGCGCCTCGGCGGGGCCCCTCAGCTGCTCGTAACGGGCGACGACCGAGGGCGCGTGCCGGAGGGTGTGCTGGTAGAGCGTGCGGATACGGCCGCCGCGGTCGAGGAAGTCCTGGTCGCGGACCAGGGCCTCGGCACGTGCCTCGGCGGGGGTCTGGGTGTGGCTGATGTGCGGCTGGACGGCGAGCAGTTCGCCGTGGCCGCCGGCCATGGCCCGGGAGATGGCCCGGCCGATGCGGCGTGACCCGCTCAGGACGGTGACCGCCGGCGCGTCGTCGGTGCCGTTCGGCGGGCCGCCGATCCGCATCAGGGGTTCGAACAGCTCGGCGAGCCGGGTCTCGCGCCGCCGTTCGTCGGCGATGCGGTCCTCAGCGGCCCGCAGCAACCGGTGCAGGGCGACGGTGGGTGCGAGGGGCTCCAGCCGGTCCGGATCCCCCGCCGACGGGTGCAGCAGGCCCAGATCGACCAGGCAGGGCGCCTCCTCGGCGTCCTCGGCGCGCAGGTGGCCCTCCCGCAGCGCGCGTGTGTACAGCGCCGCTCCCTCGGGGCACAGGTCCTCCGCTCGGTGTGCCGCGTGCGTGGCCGGGGCCATCGCGCCCTCCCCTCCCGGACTCGGATCCCGGACTCGGATCCCGGACTCACAGATCCCGGACTCACAGATCCCGGACTCAGAGATCTTGCTCCAGGATCCCCGACTGCGCGATGAGGAACCCGAGCTGGGCTCTGCTGCCGCTGCCCAGCGCGGTGGCGAGTTTGGCGATGTGGGCCCGGCAGGTGCGGACGTTCATGCCCAGGCGCCGGGCGATGGCCTCGTCGACGTGCCCCTCGACCAGGAGCTTGGCGATGGAGTGCTGGATCTCCGTGATGCCGTCGGGGGCGGTCTCGTAGGGGGCGCCGGCGCTCAGCGGCACCGCGCGGGCCCACATGAACTCGAAGACCTTGATCAGGTAGCGGACGAGCCCCGGATGGCGGAGCTCGAGGGCGACCTCCCCGTCGTCGCGGGTGGGGATGAAGGCCACGGTCTCGTCGCAGACGATGAGCCGCTCGACGAGTTCGTCGATGGTGCGGTACTCCACCTTGCCGTCGGTGAACTGGGCCACGTAGGCCAGCGTCTCCGGGCTGTAGCGGGCCGGGTGCTGGTAGAGCGTGCGGATGCGGCAGCCGCGTTCGATCAGCGGTCTGTCGCGCTCCAGCGCCTTGTTGAGCGTGTGCTCGAGACGACGGCGGCTCGGCTGGACGGTGAGCATCTCGGTCCGGCACTGGGCGGTGGCCAGATCGAGCGCCGCGTTGATTCTGTCGAGGCCTTCCAGCACGGTGATCGAGTGCGTGGTCGCCGTGGGCTGGGCACTGATGTTCATGAAAGGCTCGAAAGCATCGGCCAGTTCGATCGACCGCCGCCGTCGCTGGCTGATCTCGTGCTCGATGGGGTTGAGCCGCTGGGCCAGGGCGATCGACGGGGGCACCGGGCGCAGCCAGTTCGGGTCGTCGGGGTCGGGATGAAGGAGGGCGAACTCCATCAGGCACGGCGCCGGTTCCACGTCCGCACGGGCTAGGCGTCCCGTCCGGAGAGCGTTCCCGTAAAGGCGTCGCCCGTCCTCGCACAGGTCGGTCAGCCCGTGGGGATGTGCCCGCTTAGTCTCATTTATTGTCAAATCTCCACCCCCCAGGGTCCTGAACGTGCAGGAACATGATGCATCGTTTGTGTGGCCATGACGTGCCGGAATGGGCCATCGTCGTATTCGGACGGGGGAGAGGTGACCTTCAAATGAGGACGAAGCCGACTATGCATAAGAGAATGCTTCGCTCGGCGCTTGTCGCCGCCTTCTCCGCCGTGGTGGCCTTCGGAGTGGTGACCGGTCATGCGGGGGCGAAGAGTGTCGCGCAGGACAGCAGCTGGCTGGTGAAGGCAGCGCCAGGGGACAGCAGCTGGGTGATCGCGGCGTCCAGCACCCCGGGCGACAGCTCCTGGGTCGCCCCCACGGACAGCAGCTGGGCCGTGCGGTCATGACCACTCCACCCGACGACCGCTCCTTCCGTCGTGAAATGGCCACGGCCTACCGATCCGGCTGGCACTTCATCGACCTGGTCACCGCCATCCCCCACAGCGGTGACTCGTTGATGGTGACCGTGTTCGGCGAGCCGGTGGTCGTGACCCGTGACGACGACGAGGACGTGCGGGCGTACCGGTGCCTGCGCAAGCCGCGGGGTGCGCCCCAGCCGGTCCGGTGTGCCATCCGGTACGGAATGATCTTTGTGAACCTTGACCAGCGGGACCACCGGCTCGCCGAGCCGACGGACCAGGACCTGAGGACCATCTCGGCCACCCCCCGCAGTGCCTGACGCGATTCCCCCGTCGTAAAAGATCGCTCAGGTGCTTCCCCCCGCAGCGGCGTCACCGTGACCTGAACACGGTGACGCCGCTGCAGTTTGTGGGGACATTTCGGGGTACGGGCGTGCTCCTGGTGTGGCTGAAACTGTTCACCCATGCCCCAGCACCCGTTCCACCTCGATCTCGATCACGACGCGCGCCGGATTCGGTGACGGCACCCGCTGGTAGCGCTCCGCATAGCGCTTCTCCGCCTCCCTGACCCGTTCCGGTTCCGTCCGCACCCTCGCCCGCCCCTCCAGCGTGGCCCAGCGCCGGCCGTCCACCTGGCACACCGCGACCCGGGCGCCCTCGGGCCCGGCCGCGCGCACGTGCCTCACCTTCGCGCTGGTGCCGTTGGTGATGACCCTGGCCGTCCCGGCCTCCGCGTCGTACGTCACCCCCACCGGCACCACGTGGGGGCTGCCGTCGGGTCGGAGCGTCGTCAGGGTGCACAGGTGGCGTTCTCGCCAGAACGCCAGGTACTCCTCGGAGTGCTTCGCCATGCCCCGCAACCTAGTCCCCGCAAGGCATCGCTCCCACCTTGAGCGGAATGGACTCAACTTTGTGTACGCTGACTAAGTCAGCAGTGGAGAGTGGCCGAGGAGGAGAACGGACAACGTGGACGCCGAGCTGACCAACAGGAGCCGGGACGCGATCAACGCAGCCAGCAGCCGGGCCGTGACCGAGGGGCACCCGGACCTCACCCCTGCTCACCTGCTGCTGGCTCTGCTTCAGGGGCAGGACAACGAGAACATCACCGACCTGCTCGCGGCCGTCGAAGCCGATCAGGCCGCCGTGCGCGCGGGCGCGGAGAAGATCCTGGCCGCGCAGCCCAGCGTGACCGGGTCCACCGTCGCGCCCCCGCAGCCCAACCGGGACCTGCTGGCCGTCATCGCCGACGCCGGCGAGCGCGCGAAGGACCTCGGTGACGAGTACCTGTCGACCGAGCACCTGCTGATCGGCCTCGCCGCGAAGGGCGGCCGTGTCGCCCAGCTGCTCCAGGAACAGGGCGCCGAGGCCAGGAAGTTGCTGGAGGCCTTCAAGAAGGCCAGGGGAGGACGCCGCGTGACCACCGCCGACCCGGAGGGCCAGTACAAGGCCCTGGAGAAGTTCGGCACCGACTTCACCGCCGCCGCGCGCGAGGGCCGGCTGGACCCGGTCATCGGGCGGGACCAGGAGATCCGGCGGGTCGTGCAGGTGCTGAGCCGCCGTACGAAGAACAACCCCGTCCTCATCGGTGAGCCGGGCGTCGGCAAGACCGCCGTCGTCGAGGGGCTCGCCCAGCGGATCGTCAAGGGCGACGTGCCCGAGTCGCTGCGGGACAAGCGGCTGGTCGCGCTCGACCTCGGCGCGATGGTGGCCGGCGCCAAGTACCGCGGCGAGTTCGAGGAGCGGCTGAAGGCCGTACTCGCCGAGATCAAGGACTCCGACGGCCAGATCATCACCTTCATCGACGAGCTGCACACCGTCGTCGGCGCCGGTGCCGGCGGCGACTCGGCCATGGACGCGGGCAACATGCTCAAGCCCATGCTCGCCCGCGGTGAGCTGCGCATGGTCGGCGCCACCACCCTGGACGAGTACCGGGAGCGGATCGAGAAGGACCCCGCCCTGGAGCGGCGCTTCCAGCAGGTGCTGGTCGCCGAGCCGACGGTGGAGGACACGATCGCGATCCTGCGCGGCCTGAAGGGCCGCTACGAGGCCCACCACAAGGTCCAGATCGCCGACAGCGCGCTGGTGGCGGCGGCCACCCTCTCCGACCGCTACATCACCTCCCGCTTCCTGCCCGACAAGGCCATCGACCTCGTCGACGAGGCGGCCTCCCGCCTCCGTATGGAGATCGACTCCTCGCCCGTCGAGATCGACGAACTCCAGCGCGCCGTCGACCGGCTCAAGATGGAGGAACTGGCGATCGCCAAGGAGACCGACCCGGCCTCCGTCGCCCGCCTGGAGAAGCTGCGCCGCGACCTCGCCGACAGGGAGGAGGAGCTGCGGCACCTCACCGCCCGCTGGGAGAAGGAGAAGCAGTCCCTCAACCGCGTCGGTGAGCTCAAGGAGCGCCTGGACGACCTGCGCGGCCAGGCCGAACGTGCCCAGCGCGACGGCGACTTCGACACCGCCGCCAAGCTGCTCTACGGCGAGATCCCGCAGCTGGAGAAGGAGCTGGAGGCCGCCTCCGAGGCCGAGGAGGAGGTCGCCAAGGACACCATGGTCAAGGAGGAGGTCGGCTCCGACGACATCGCCGACGTCGTCGCGGCCTGGACCGGGATCCCCGCCGGGCGCCTGCTGGAGGGCGAGACGCAGAAGCTGCTGCGCATGGAGGACGAGCTGGGCAGGCGGCTCATCGGCCAGACCGAGGCCGTGCGTGCCGTGTCCGACGCCGTACGGCGCTCGCGCGCGGGCATCGCCGACCCCGACCGCCCCACCGGGTCCTTCCTGTTCCTCGGCCCGACCGGTGTCGGCAAGACGGAACTCGCCAAGGCGCTCGCCGACTTCCTCTTCGACGACGAGCGGGCGATGGTCCGCATCGACATGTCGGAGTACGGCGAGAAGCACAGCGTGGCCCGGCTGGTCGGCGCGCCTCCCGGGTACGTCGGTTACGAGGAGGGCGGCCAGCTCACCGAGGCGGTCCGCCGCCGCCCGTACTCCGTGGTCCTGCTGGACGAGGTGGAGAAGGCCCACCCCGAGGTCTTCGACATCCTCCTGCAGGTCCTGGACGACGGCCGCCTGACGGACGGTCAGGGCCGGACGGTCGACTTCCGCAACACCATCCTGGTGCTCACCTCCAACCTGGGCAGCCAGTTCCTGGTCGACCCGCTGACATCCGAGACGGAGAAGAAGGAACAGGTCCTCGAGGCCGTCCGGGCCTCCTTCAAGCCGGAGTTCCTCAACCGGCTCGACGACCTGGTCGTCTTCTCGGCGCTGACCAAGCCCGAACTGGAGCGGATCGCGCAGCTGCAGATCGACCGGCTCGCCAGGCGGCTGGCGGAACGCCGGCTCACCCTGGACGTCACCCCCGGGGCGCTGGCCTGGCTGGCGGAGGAGGGCCTGGACCCGGCCTACGGCGCCCGCCCGCTGCGCCGCCTCGTCCAGACCGCGATCGGCGACCGCCTCGCCAAGGAGATCCTCTCCGGAGAGATCAAGGACGGCGACACGGTCCGCGTCGACCGCTCCCGCGAGGGCCTGCTGGTGGGACCTGCCACCGGGAAGACCCTGTGACGCTCATCCGGTGAACGCCGCGCACCGTACGAGGGCCCGGTCGCGGCCCTCGTACGTCACTCTCCGCCCCGCTCGTTCACCGGCCGTCCACCCGGCCAGCCGGATCATGTCAGCCATTGGCGGACAGGCGGGCGTCGGGGCTTGCCTCCCCCCGCCCCGCATGGGGGAGGATGGCGGAATCCGCATGAAGGGAAAAACACGGTGAGCATCGACCCGTCCTCGATTCCGAACTTCGGGGGCCAGCCCGAGCCAGAGCCCCAAGGACCGGCGGGCCCCGTCGTCCCGGATCAGGATCTTGTGAAGCAGCTCCTCGACCAGATGGAGCTGAAGTACGTCGTCGACGAGGAGGGTGACCTCGCGGCGCCGTGGGAGCAGTTCCGCACGTACTTCATGTTCCGCGGGGAGGCCGAGCAGGCGGTCTTCTCGGTGCGGACGTTCTACGACCGTCCCCACCCGATCGACGAGAAGCCGCAGCTGCTCGAGTCCGTCGACGACTGGAACCGCCGCACCCTGTGGCCCAAGGTGTACACCCACACCCATGACGACGGCACCGTTCGCCTGATCGGCGAGGCTCAGATGCTGATCGGCACCGGCGTCGACATCAACCACTTCGTCTCCTCCACCGTCAGCTGGGTGCGGGCCGCGATCGAGTTCGACCGCTGGCTCGTGGAGCAGCTCGGCCTGGAGCAGGAGGTCAACGAGGCCGACAAGCCCGAGGAAGACGGCGAGTAGGCCGCACACCACCGCTCACAGCGGTGCCTGCGCGTACACCACCAGGTACGCGCCGTAGACATAGCTGAGCCCGGCCAGGGCCGCGACCAGCACGGCCGCGTGCCAGGGCCGGGTTTTCGCCGTGCGCACCAGGCTCTGCGCGAGTGGCAGCAGCAGCGGGAACGCCGGCAGCAGGAACCGCGGCTTGGACTCGAAGAAACCCGACCCGCCCAGCGTGATCAGCAGCAGCACCCCGCTGAAGACGAGCAGCGGCAGCGGGGCGCGGTCCAGGAGCAGCAGCGCGTACAGCACCGTGCTCGCCGCCACCAGGACCAGCGCCATCGGGAACTCGAACCGGCTGCCGTGCAACAGCATCGCGCGCAGCAACTGCAGTGAGCCGTGCCCGAAGTCGAACCGGGACCCCCACAGCCGCTGCACCTCGAAGTAGCCGCCGAGCAGATCGTCCCTGCGCCGGCCGACCCACAGCACATACGCCGTCCAGCCCAGCGGGGCCAGCGCCGCGCCCGTCCACAGCCTGTGGGAAACCTCCCCGCGCCGCCGCCACACCTCGGCTCCGGCCGCGGCGAGCACCGCGGCGGCCACCGCGAACCCGTTCGGCCGGGACAGCCCCGCGAGCGCCGCCAGCGCCCCCGCCCACAGCCAGTTCCCGGCCAGCACCGCGCACAGCGACCAGGCCGCGAACGCGGTCATCACCGGTTCGGTGTACGCCATCGACAGCACCACCGCGTGCGGCAGCAGCCCCCACAGCAGCACCAGCGCGAGGCCGGTGGGCCGCCCGTGCAGCCGGGAGCCGGCCACATGGATCCCGGCGGCGGCCAGGGCTGCCGCGGACCACGAGATCAGCAGCCCGGCGGTGCCCCCGCCGAGCGTGGTCAGCGCGGTCACCGCCCGCACCAGCACCGGGTACAGCGGGAAGAACGCGAGGTCGCTGTGCGGCTCCGGGTCGCTGGACGGCAGATCGTGACCGTACCCGTGCGCCGCGACGCCCAGGTACCAGATCGAGTCCCAGGACCGGGCGAGCAGCGTCAGGGGGTGCCGGCCGGCGACATGGGCGACGAGGGCGAGCACGGCCGTCCCGGTGAGCCGGACACCGAGGAAGAGGCCCACGGCGACCCCGCTCGCGCGCAGCAGGGACGGCCCGGTGCGTTCGCGCGGCGCCGGCTTGCGCGCGGCCACGGGCGGGGCGAGGACGGTGCTGGCGTGGATCACACCTGAGCACCCTGCAAGGGCTCGGCCGCCGATGCGAGCAGGTGACGGCCGAGCGGGGGGCGGTTTCACCTGTGTCGCGTACACCGGCGAGGTGCCCCCGAGGGCTGCGAACGGCGCGTCACATCGCCCGCAGCCGCTCCGCCGCCTCCCTCAGCACGTCCTCCCGCTTGCAGAACGCGAACCGTACGAACGGCGCCCCCGCCTCCCGGTCGTCGTAGAACACGGCGTTGGGGATCGCCACGACGCCGGCGCGTTCGGGCAGGGCGCGGCAGAAGGCGAAGCCGTCCTTCTCGCCGAGGGGGCGGATGTCGGTCGTGACGAAGTAGGTGCCGGCCGGCCGGAAGACCTCGAAGCCCGCCTCCGCCAGCCCCTGCGCGAGGATGTCCCGGCGGGTCTGCATGGACCGGCGGAACTCCTCGAAGTAGGTGTCGGGCAGGGCGAGTGCCTCCGCGACCGCGTACTGGAAGGGGCCCGAGGAGACGTAGGTCAGGAACTGCTTCACCGAGCGGACCGCGGTGACCAGCTCGGGCGCGGCCGTCACCCAGCCGACCTTCCAGCCGGTGAAGGAGAACGTCTTGCCGGCCGAGCCGATCGTCACCGTGCGCTCGCCCATTCCGGGAAACGTGGCGAGCGGCAGATGCCCGGCGTCGTCGAAGACCAGGTGCTCGTAGACCTCGTCGGTGACCACCAGCAGGTCCCGCTCGACCGCCAGCTCGGCGATCGCGGTCAGCTCCGCGCGGGTGAGGACCGTACCGGTCGGATTGTGCGGGGTGTTGATCAGCATCAGCCGGGTGCGGTCGGTGACGGCGGCGCGCAGCTCGTCCAGGTCCAGGCGGAAGCCGCCCTCGTGCGGCCTGAGGGTCACCGGCACCCGCCTGCCGCCCGCCATCGCGATGCTCGCCGCGTAGGAGTCGTAGTACGGCTCCAGGGCGACGACCTCGTCACCCGGCTCCACCAGCGCCAGCAGCGCGGCCGCGATCGCCTCCGTCGCGCCAGCGGTCACCAGCACCTCGGTGTCGGGGTCGTACGACAAGCCGTAGCGGCGCTGCTGGTGCGCGGCGATCGCGACGCGCAGCTCCGGGATGCCCGGCCCCGGCGGGTACTGGTTGCCGCGTCCCTCGCGCAGCGCCCGGACCGCCGCCTCCCGGACCTGCTCGGGTCCATCGGTGTCGGGGAAGCCCTGCCCGAGGTTGATCGACCCGGTCGACAGGGCGAGCGCGGACATCTCGGCGAAGATCGTCGTCCCGAACTCGGCGAGCCGGCGATTGAGGTGGGGGCGGCGTGCGCTGGAGGTCATGCCGGCCATCCTGCGCCCAAGCTCTGGAGTTCCTCAACTCTGCTTTGAGTCCGCGGGCGGCCGGGCATCCCCCGCTCACCGCGGTCCACGGGGGGCCGTCTCGGGGGAACGGAAGGACGGTGACGCCATGGTCGCCGGCATCATCTTCATCCTGATCGTGGCCGCGTTCGTGGCCCTCACGGCGCTGGCCGGGCGGACCAGGAACCGACAGCGCACGGTGTCGCTCGGCAAGGGTCGCCGCGGCTCGTACCGCTCGTCGTCCTCCTCGTCCTCGTCGTCCGACGGCGGCGGCAGCTGGTGGGCGGGCACCGCCGACTCGGGCTCGTCGGGCGGGCACCACGGTGGTCATCACGGCGGGCACTCCTGCGGCGGAGGTCATTCCTGCGGGGGCCACTCCTCCTGCGGCGGTTCCTCGTGCGGCGGGGGGTCGTCGTGCGGCGGCGGATGCGGGGGAAGCAACTGACAGGGGGCGTGGGAAGCACCACCTGAGCGCCCGCCGGGCCAAGGCGCCGGCGGGCGCTCGCCCGTTCCTCTCCCGCGCCCGGCGTGCGCCATGGTTGAACAATTGAACTGTGTAGCCCTCTGAGGGATGGAAACCCGACGAAGTTGGGTAAAAACGCTGTGGCGGCGCCACTGTTCATGATTCCCTCTAAATCGCCAACAGCCCCTCGGACGTCCCTGCGACTCCCCATCCGGCCGAGCCGGTTGGGCTGACATGGCCGATCTCCCTCCTCATCGCGTGTTAGCGGAGCCGATCCATGCTCACGACCCTGAACACCTCCTACACCGATACGCGCGCCGCCGACCTAGCCTGGGCCCTGGGACGCGAGCCGCTGCCCGCCCTGGCCACCCTCGATCTGGAACTCACCGGGGCCAAACTCCAGTTGAGACTGCTCGGCGCCTCCCACCAGGTGCTGCTGGAGGAGGAGCGCGGCGGCTGCTCGGAGACGGTCGCCTGCATCCCCGGTTCCAGCACCCCGTTGCCGCTGGGCGTCGCCAAGCGGGTCGGCGACTGGGAGTACGAGTTCGCCGCGCGCGTCGAGCTGCTCACGCCCGGCTCGTTCGCCGGCCGCGCCCAGGAGTTGCTGGCTCTCGTCTCCGACCATCCGCACGGCCTCGCGGGTGTCTTCCCCGGCAGCCCGCACGCCTTCACCGCGATGCTGGCCCAGCGCCACGAGGGCCAGGTGCACTGGCGCACCTGGCACGCCTACCCGCAGGACGGCCAGCTGGTGGCCACCCGCACCCGGGTCGGGGCACGGAGGCCGGTGGCACGGACGGACTGAGCACGCCCCGCCGGCATAAACCCGCCGGACGTCAACGGCCCGCACTTCCACACGTGTGGGTGACGAAGCGTACCGAGCATGTGACGTAACGTCGCAACGTGATCGAACCGCACGCACCCGCGCGCCCGGGCGCCCCGGCCTCCTGGGCGGGTCCCGCCCCGCTGCCCGTCCGGCCCGGTACCGGGCGGTTTCTGGTCCTCGTGTGCGGCTTCGTCTGCGCGGCCTGCGGACTGGTCTACGAGCTCGAACTCGTCGCCTTCGCCTCCTATCTGATCGGCGACTCGGTCACCCAGTCCTCCGTCGTGCTGTCCGTCATGGTGTTCGCGATGGGCATCGGTTCCCTCGGCGCGAAGCGGCTGCGCTGGCACGCGGCCGCCGGCTTCGGCGCGATCGAGACCGTCCTCGCGCTGGTCGGCGGCTGCAGCGCGATGGCGCTGTACGCCGTCTTCGCCTGGACCGGCGGCTGGGGCGGGCTGTGGGCCGAGGGCCCGCGCTGCCTCCTGGTCGCCTTCTCCCTCGCCATCGGCCTGCTCATCGGCGCCGAAGTCCCGCTGCTGATGGAGCTGATCCAGCGCATCCGCCACCAGGACGCGGGCGGCGCGGTGGCCGACCTGTTCGCGGCGGACTACGTGGGCGCGCTCGTCGGGGGCCTCGCCTTCCCGTTCCTTCTCCTTCCGTTTCTGGGCCAGTTGACCGGCGCGCTGCTCACCGGCACGGTCAACGTGGTGGCGGGCGGCGCCCTGGTCCTCGGCCTCTTCCGGCGCGACCTGACCCGCCGCGCCCGCTGGACCCTCCTTCTCGTCGGCCTCACCGTCCTCGGCGTCCTCGCCTCCGCCGCAGCGCTCGCCGACGACTTCGAACGCGCCGCCCGGCGCGCCGTCTACGGCAAGGACGTCCGGGTCGCCGAACAGACCGACGTCCAGGAGGTCGTGCTCGCCGGCGGCACCGACGGCAGGCCCCTCGACCTCTTCCTGGACGGCCGGCTCCGCGTCGGCGGCCGCGACGAACACCGCTACCACGAGGCCCTCGTCCACCCCGCCCTCTCCGGCGGCCCCCACGCGCGCGTCCTGATCCTCGGCGGCGGCGACGGTCTCGCCGCCCGCGAGGTGCTGCGCCGGCCCGGTGTGCGCCGCGTCGACATCGTCGAGCTCGACCCCACCCTGGTCCGCCTGGCCCGGCACGACCCCGGTCTGTCCGCGGCCAACCGCCACGCCTACGACGACGCCCGCGTCCACACCACCACGGCCGACGCCCTGGGCTGGCTGCGCGGGGCGCCCGCCGCCGCGTACGACGTCGTGATCGCCGACCTCCCCGACCCCGGCATCACCGCCAGCACCAAGCTGTACTCCCAGGAGTTCTACGGCCTGGCCCGCCGCGTCCTCGCCCCTGGCGGCCGGCTCGTCGTCCACGCCGGGTCCGTCACCGCCCGCCCCCGTGCCTTCTGGACGGTCGCCGCGACCCTGCGTGCCGCGGGTTTCGCCGACACCCCCTACCGCGTCCTCGGCCACGACTCCGGCTTACCGGCCGGCCCCGACCGCTCGGCGGAGGCGTCCGGGGCGCTCCACGACTGGGGATTCCTGCTGGCGGTGCGCGGCTGGACCCCGCCACCGCTGCGGCTGGGCGCCTGGCGCCCGCGCACCCTGACGCAGAGCGAGCTGACGGCGGACGCGAGGGCGGCGGCACGGACCCGGATCGGCGGCTTGCCGCCGTCCACGCTGGTGCATCCGCGGTACTGACGGCCGACGCGGGCGGGGGACTGCGGGCGGGGCCTGACGGGCCGGTCGGGTGAGGGTAGTTTCCGGTCACACCTGGGTAGGCTCACCGGACATGGAGCACCAGGTTTTCGTCCCGGTTCCACTCGAGCCGCTCAGAGCCGCCCTGGCCGACCCCGCGCGTGTCGCCCGCGCGATCCCCGGCCTGCACCAGGACGCCGGTGCCGAACCCGTCGCCGGGCGCCTGAAGCTGCGCGTCGGCGGACACTCCGTCACCTACCGCGGCACGGCCCGGGTGATCGCCCGGGAGGACGGCACCTATGCGGTCGAGGCCGACGCCATCGAGTCCCGCGGCACCGGTGCCGTGAAACTCGCCCTCACCCTGCGCCTCGCGGACGCCGAGGGTGGTACGACGGTCACGGTCGAGGGCACGACGGACGCGGACGGCCGCATCGCGGAGCTTCCGCCGGACGCGGTGGACGCGGCGATGACCCGCCTGCTGAACCGTTTCGCGGAAAACCTGGCAGCGCCCCCGCAGACACCTGCGGCGCAGGAGGAGCAGGAACCGGCCTCCGCAGAGAAGGAGCCGGACGCGGAGGTGCCGGAGGCGAAGGTGCCGGAGACGGACGTGCCGGACGCGGATGAGCAGGAGCCGGCGGACGAGGCACCGGAGGCCGCAACGCAGTTGCCGGGAGCCGGGCACCCCTCCGTCTTCGACACCGAGGTCCCCCCGCCCTCCCTGGCCCCCGCGGCCGACGCGGACGAGAGCGAGGGCGCCGGTGCACCGGATGCCGACCGCCTCGCGGAGGACTTCGCCGACACCGGCGAGCCCCCCGCCGAGGCCGCGCACGCCCGCCGCACGATGATCGGCCGCAGCGCCGAGGAGGTCGACCACGCACCGCCGCGCGGCCGCTACGCCCCCGTCCCGGCACCGCAGACGGTCTCGGCGGCGTCGGCTCTGCGCTGGGCCGCGCCGGCGGCGGCACTGGCCGTGGCCTCGGCGATCGTGGTGAGCCGGGCCCTGCGCAGGCGCCGCTGAGCCAAAGCGCCCCGAGGGGCGCGGGGAACCGCGCGAGCGCCCCTCCACGCAGCCACAGCCGCCCACGACCGGACCCGTCCCCCCAGTAGCCTCTTCCCGTGAGTAACGAAGACATCACGTTGACCGCAGGCGATGCGGAGGTACGTGTCAGCCCCGCCAACGGTGGCCGTATCGCCGGGCTCAAGATCGGCAGCCTCGAACTGCTGAGGCAAGGCCCACGCTACGGCTGCTTCCCGATGGTGCCCTGGTGCGGCCGGATCCGGGAGGGCCGCTTCCTGGACGGCGGCACCGTCCGCCGGATGCCGCTGAACTCCCCGCCCCACGCCATCCACGGCACCGCCCGCGACGGAGCCTGGCGCACCGCGCGCGTCGCGGAGAACGAGGCGGTGATCACGTACGAGCTGGCCGACCCCTGGCCGCACTCCGGGCGCGTCACCCAGAGCATCGCGCTCGCCGACGACGCCCTGACGCTGACGATGTCCGTGGAGACGTACGACGACTCCTTCCCGGCGCAGATCGGCTGGCACCCGTGGTTCAACCGGAACCTCGGCGGTGAGGACGTGACGGTCGGCTTCGAGCCCGCCTGGCAGGAGGAGCGCGGTGACGACCATCTGCCGACCGGCAACCGGATCGACCCCCGGCCCGGCCCCTGGGACGACTGCTTCGGCATGCCCGGCGGCGTCGACGTCACGCTCACCTGGCCCGGTCAGCTGGAGCTGAAGGTCGGCAGCCGGGAGGAGTGGGTGGTCGTCTACGACGAGCAGGCCGAGGCCGTCTGCGTGGAGCCTCAGACCGGCCCGCCCAACGGCCTGAACACCCTCCCGCGCCTGGTCACCCCGATCGAGCCGCTGGAGGCGACGACGACCTGGAGCTGGCGGCGCCCTTAAGCTGGTCGCCATGACGGACGTACGCGGCGCGCTGCTGCAGCAGATCAAGGACAAGGCCGTGGTGCACGGCAAGGTGACCTTGTCGTCGGGCAAGGAAGCCGACTACTACATCGACCTTCGCCGCATCACCCTGGACGGCGAGGCCGCGCCGATGGTCGGTCAGGTCATGCTCGACCTGACCGCCGAGCTGGACTACGAGGCAGTCGGCGGGCTCACCCTGGGCGCCGACCCGGTGGCCACCGCGATGCTGCACGCCTCGGCCGCGCGCGGGCAGGTCCTCGACGCGTTCGTCGTCCGCAAGCAGGGCAAGGCACACGGTCTGCAGCGCCGTATCGAGGGCACCGAGGTCAAGGGCCGCCGGGTGCTGGCCGTCGAGGACACCTCGACCACCGGCGGCTCCGTGCTGACGGCCGTGGAGGCGCTGCGCGAGGCCGGCGCGGAGGTCGTCGCCGTCGCCACGATCGTCGACCGGGCCACGGGCGCGGCCGAGGCGATCGCCGAGCAGGCGGGCGTGCCGTACGTCTTCGCCTTCTCGAAGGATGAACTGGGTCTGGACTGACGACGCGGATTGACCTGGACTTGACCGGCGCATGGACCAGCGGTCCATGTCTGGAAAGATGGGGCCGACGATGACGTCGCCCCCCAGGTCTAGGTCAGGGCCATAACGCACCAAGCCAACCCGCAACTCAAGGAGCGGACAGATGCCCATCGCAACCCCCGAGGTCTACAACGAGATGCTCGACCGGGCGAAGGCAGGCAAGTTCGCCTACCCGGCCATCAACGTCACCTCGAGCCAGACCCTGAACGCGGCGCTGCGCGGGTTCGCTGAGGCCGAGAGCGACGGCATCGTCCAGATCTCGACCGGTGGCGCCGAGTTCCTCGGCGGCCAGTACAGCAAGGACATGGTGACCGGCGCGGTCGCGCTCGCCGAGTACGCGCACATCCTCGCCGAGAAGTACCCGGTCAACATCGCGCTGCACACCGACCACTGCCCGAAGGACAAGCTCGACGGGTACGTACGTCCGCTGATCGCGGTCTCCGAGGAGCGCGTCAAGGCCGGCAAGAACCCGCTGTTCCAGTCCCACATGTGGGACGGCTCCGCGGAGACCCTCGCCGACAACCTCGCCATCGCCCAGGAGCTGCTGGAGCGCACCCGCGCCGCCCACATCATCCTCGAGGTGGAGATCACCCCCACCGGCGGCGAGGAGGACGGCGTCTCGCACGAGATCAACGACTCCCTGTACACGACGGTCGAGGACGCGATCCGCACCGCCGAGGCCCTGGGCCTGGGCGAGAAGGGCCGCTACCTGCTGGCCGCCTCCTTCGGCAACGTGCACGGCGTGTACAAGCCGGGCAACGTCGTGCTCCGCCCGGACCTGCTGAAGGAGCTGAACGACGGCGTCGCCGCCAAGTTCGGCAAGGCCTCCCCGTTCGACTTCGTCTTCCACGGCGGCTCCGGCTCCACCGAGCAGGAGATCCTGACCGCGCTGGAGAACGGCGTGGTGAAGATGAACCTCGACACGGACACCCAGTACGCGTTCACCCGTCCGGTCGCCGCCCACATGTTCCAGAACTACGACGGCGTCCTGAAGGTCGACGGCGAGGTCGGCAACAAGAAGGCCTACGACCCGCGCACCTGGGGCAAGCTGGCCGAGGCGTCCATGGCCGCGCGTGTCGTCGAGGCCACGAAGAACCTGCGCTCGGCGGGCAACAAGATCAAGTAGACGGTACGTCCGTTCTCTTCCGGTGGGCCCGGTGGCTGTCTGTGCCGCCGGGCCCGCTGTATACCTGGGTGCATGCCCGACGTCCGGCTGGCCTCGTCCCAGGGCAAGTGGATCCTGCTGACCACGGTCCTCGGCTCCAGCATGGCCCTGCTGGACTCGACCGTCGTCAACGTGGCACTGCCCACGATCGGCCGCGACCTCGACGCGAGCCTCGCCGCCCTGCAGTGGACGGTCAACGCCTACATGGTCACGCTGGCCGGCCTGATCCTCCTCGGCGGCTCCCTCGGCGACCGCTACGGCCGCCGGAGGATCTTCGTCCTCGGTGTGGTCTGGTTCGCGACCGCCTCCCTGCTGTGCGGTCTGTCCCCCAGCGCCGTGCTGCTCGTCGTGGCGCGAGCCCTGCAGGGCGTCGGCGGTGCGCTGCTCACCCCCGGCTCCCTGGCGCTGATCCAGGCCTCCTTCCACCGGGACGACCGCAGCCGGGCCGTAGGCCTCTGGTCCGGCTTCGGCGGGATCGGCGCGGCGGTCGGCCCGTTCCTCGGCGGCTGGCTGGTGTCCGGTCCCGGCTGGCGCTGGGTGTTCCTGCTGAACGTGCCGCTCGCCCTGCTCTGCGTGCCGGTGGCCCTGCGGCACGTGCCGGAATCGGCCGACGAGGGCGAACACGGCCGGTTCGACGTCCTCGGCGCGGTCCTCGGCGCCCTCGCCCTCGCGCTGCTCACCTACGCGCTGATCGAGGCCCGGGGCGGCACCGCGGTGGTGGTTCTGACCGGGGTGGCGGGCCTGGCGGCGGCCGTGGCCTTCGTCCACGTCGAAAGACACCGCCCGGACCCGATGCTCCCGCCCGACATCTTCGCCTCGCGCCAGTTCACGGCGGTCAACCTCGTCACCCTGTGCGTGTACGCGGCGTTCGGCGGCTACTTCTTCCTCACCGCCCTCCAGCTGCAGGTCGTGGCAGGCTACTCGCCCCTGGCCGCGGGTACGGCCCTGCTCCCCACCACGGCCCTGATGCTGCTGTTCTCCTCCCGCTCGGGCGCCCTCGCCGACCACACCGGGCCCCGGCTGCCGCTCACCGTCGGCCCGCTGCTGTGCGCGGCGGCGATGCTGCTGATGCTCCGGGTGGGGCCGGGCGCCGACTACGTCACGGACGTCCTGCCCGCCGTGCTGGTCATGGGCACCGGGCTGGTCACCCTCGTCGCCCCGCTGACCGCCACGGTCCTGGCCTCCGTGGACAGCGCCCGGGCGGGCCTGGCCAGCGGCATCAACAACGCGGCGGCCCGGGCGGCGGGGCTGGTGGCGGTCGCGACCCTGCCGCTGGTGGCGGGGATGGGGCCGAAGGCGTACCGGTCGTCCACGGCGTTCGACGCGGCGTTCGAACGGGCGATGCCGGTCTGTGCGGGGGTGCTGGTGGTCGGCTCGCTGCTGGCCTTCTGCCTGGTCCGCCGCCCGGCCCCGGACTGCCGCCGCCCGGAGTGCCGGACCCACGGCAGTGTGACCGCTCCGCCGCTGGAAGGGGAGCGGCGGGGGTAGCCGGGCACCCCGCACCCCGAGCCCGCATATGCCCGGGGTGCGAGAAACTGAACCCATGACGATTCACGAGAACCTCCTGGGCGGCCCGCCTCCGACCCATCTCCCCGACGACCCGGAGCCCCGCGAACTCCTCGCGGGCGGCACCGCCCCCGCGGACGTCGCCGCCAAGTACCCGACCTCCTCCCTCGCCTGGGCCCAGCTGGCCGACGACGCGTTCGAGCGCGGCGCGGTCGTGGAGTCGTACGCCTACGCCCGTACGGGCTACCACCGGGGCCTCGACGCCCTGCGCCGCAACGGCTGGAAGGGTCACGGCCCGGTTCCCTGGGAGCACGAGCCGAACCGCGGCTTCCTGCGCGCCCTGCACGCCCTCGCCCGCGCGGCACAGGCGATCGGCGAGCAGGAGGAGTACGAGCGCTGCTCGCAGTTCCTGAAGGACTCCTCCCCGACGGCGGCGCAGACCCTCGGCTGATCCGACCCGTCTCCGGTGTGGCCCGTCTGGCAACGGACGGGCCTTGCCGTACCCGGAGTGATTGCGGAGGATGCGGTGGGGACCGGGGCCCCCGTGCCGGATTCGGCAGGGGCGGACCGCTACCCGGAGCAACAACAGGAGACAGCGATGTCCCAAAAGGCTCGCCCCCTTTCCGAGGCCGCTGAGCCCGAGACCCCGCATCTCGACCCGAACCTCGACTTCGCGGGTACGACGCCGTACGAGGACTACGTCAAGGCGGATGTGCTCACCCACCTGCAGCACACCCTCTCCGACGACCCCGGAGAGATGGTGTTCCTGGTGACGACCCAGGTCATGGAGCTGTGGTTCACCGTCATCGTGCACGAGTGGGAGACCGCGGCGGCCGCCCTGCGCCGCGACGACGTACCGACCGCGCTCGCCGCGCTGAAGCGTTCGGTACGGGAGCTGGAGGCGCTGAACGCCTCCTGGACGCCCCTCGGCCAGTTGACCCCCGTGCAGTTCAACTCCTACCGCGGCGCCCTCGGCGAGGGCTCCGGCTTCCAGTCGGCGATGTACCGCCGCATGGAGTTCCTGCTCGGCGAGAAGTCCGCGTCCATGCTCGTACCGCACCGCGGCGCCCCCCGCGTCCACGCGGAGCTGGAGAAGGCGCTGCACGAGCCCAGCCTCTACGACGAGGTGCTGCGGCTGCTGGCCCGGCGCGGCCACGCGATACCCGGGGACGTCCTGCACCGGGACGTGTCCCGGCGCTACGAGCCCCACGACGGGGTCGAGCAGGCCTGGGCGGCCGTCTACTCCGGCGACCAGGACGCGGAACTCACCCGGCTGGGTGAGGCGTTGACCGACGTGGCCGAACTGGTCTGGCGCTGGCGCAACGACCACCTGGTCGCCACCCGCCGCGCGATGGGCGCCAAGGCTGGCACCGGCGGCTCGGCCGGCGTGGCCTGGCTGGAGAAGCGCGCCCGCAAGAACGTCTTCCCGGAGCTGTGGACGGCGAGGTCCCATGTCTGAACTGGCCCTGGAGGCAGAGAAGCTGGACGCGGCGGACGAGCTCGCGCCGCTCAGGGACCGCTTCGTCCTCGACGACGTGGTGTACCTGGACGGCAACTCGCTCGGCGCGCTCCCCGCGGGCGTCCCCGGCCGGGTCGCCGACGTGGTCCGGCGCCAGTGGGGCGAACTGCGCATCCGCTCCTGGGAGGAGAGCGGCTGGTGGACCGCGCCCGAGCGGATCGGCGACCGGATCGCGCCGCTGGTCGGCGCCGCGGCCGGGCAGATCGTCGTCGGTGACTCGACGAGCGTCAACGTCTTCAAGGCGCTGGTCGCGGCGGTCCGGATGGCGGGCGAGGACCGCACCGAGATCCTGGTGGACGCCACGACCTTCCCCACGGACGGCTACATCGCCGAGTCGGCGGCCCGCATGACCGGCCGCACCCTGCGCGCGGTGACCCCGGCCGAGGTGCCCGCCGCCCTCACCGACCGCACGGCCGCGGTGCTGCTCAACCACGTCGACTACCGCACCGGCCGGCTGCACGACCTGCCCTCCCTCACGTCGGCGATCCACGCCGGTGGCGCCCTCGCGGTCTGGGACCTGTGCCACAGCGCGGGCGCGCTGCCGGTGGGCCTGGACGAGCACGGGGCCGACCTCGCGGTCGGCTGCACCTACAAGTACCTGAACGGCGGCCCGGGTTCACCGGCGTACCTGTACGTCCGCAAGGAGCTCCAGCCCCGCTTCGACTCCCCGCTGCCCGGCTGGAACTCCCACGCCGAACCCTTCGGCATGAGTCCGGCCTACCGCCCGGCACCGGGCGCCCTGCGCGGTCGCGTGGGCACCCCGGACATCCTGTCGATGCTGGCCCTGGAGGCGGCCCTGGACGTCTGGGACGGCGTCGGCGTCGCCGCCGTGCGCGCCAAGTCCCTCGCCCTGACGGACTTCTTCCTGCGCTGCGTGCGGGCGTACACCGAGCCGGGCCGCGTCGAGTCCGTGACTCCGGAAAGGCACGGGGAACGCGGCAGCCAGGTCGCCCTGCGCTGCCCGGACGCCGGCGAGGTGATGCAGCGCCTGATCGCCCGGGGCGTCGTGGGCGACTTCCGCCACCCCGACGTCCTCCGCTTCGGCTTCACACCGCTGTACGTGGGCTTCGGCGAGACCGAGCGGGCGGCCAGGATCCTGGGGGAGGAACTGGCGTAGGGGGAGGGGCCCGGAGGCGCGAGTGCACCTCCGGGCCCCGTACAGAACCGTTTGGCCTCACCCTGCGTGACATCCCCATGTCCCCGCACGTCACCGGCCTGGTACCGTCCCCGCCAACAGCGAACGACAATTCCCCGTCCGGTGTCCGCCGGACGCCGGACCCGTTCCATCGCTGAGAGGTTGGAGCATGCCGGACGACGCCGCAGCAGCCCGGGCCACCGCCGAGGAGGAGTCGCTCTTCTCGCACCCCCCGGTCGAGCCCGACGTCTCCTGCGCGTACGGCAGCCATCCCGACCAGGTGATCGACTTCTACGCCCCCCGGACCGGCCGGGACTCGGTCGTCCCGCTCGTCGTGGTCCTGCACGGCGGTGCGTGGCGCGCCCGCTACGACCGCCGCCACATCACCCCCTTCGCGGACTACCTGGCACGCAGGGGCTTCGCGGTGGCCAACGTCGAGTACCGGCGCGGCGGCGATCCGCTGATCCCCGCGCAGAACGCGGGGGACGCCACCCCGCCGGCCGGCCGTTGGCCCGACACCTTCGACGACGTCGCGGCCGCCCTGGACGCGCTGCCCGCCCTCGTCCGCGAGGCGCTTTTGCAGGCCGACCCGGGCCGCACCGTCCTCACCGGCCACTCGGCCGGCGGCCACCTCGCCCTGTGGGCAGCCGCCCGTCACGTCCTGCCCGCGGACGCCCCCTGGCGCACCGGCCGGCCGGCTCCGCTGCGCGGTGTCGTCTCCCTCGCCCCGATCGCGGACTTCGAGGTGGCGGAGAAGCTGGACGTCTGCGAGCACGCCTCGCTGCAACTCCTCGGCGGCCACGACGTCTTCGCCGACCGCCGCCGCTGCGCGGACCCCGTGCTGCTGCTTCCGACGGGCATCGCGACGACGCTCGTCCAGGGGCGTACGGACCTGGTGGTGCCCGAGGCGGTGGCCGAGTCCTACGCGGACGCGGCGGCCAAGGCCGGGGAGGTGGTGGGCCTGACGCTGCTGGAGGACGTCGGTCACTTCCCGCTGATCGACCCGGCGGCGGACGCGTGCGCGGTGGTGGCGGAGGAGATCGCCCAACTGGCCTGGTGACAGGCCGGTCCGGTACGTGGTGAACGTCCGGGGCGCGACCCGTGCGGGCCGGTCCCGGTGATACCCGTAGTACCTGAGAGCTACCCCGCAGGACAGCTCCCTGGCGGGACGCCGACGACACGCCCCGATCCGTAACTTCCTTGCCGGACAAGCCCGATGGCCGGGCGATCCGGAAGGAAGCCCGACCATGGGGCACACCCACCACACGACCGACCCGCAACCACCGACGGCACTCTCGGCCCCCGGGGCCACGGATGTCCCCGGTGAGGTGCATCGGAGCCGGGGGGCCGGGGATCCGCAGGCGGGGAGGGTGAATCGGGTCCCCGAGGCCGCGGACCCGCAGTCGCGGACGGCGTCCGCGCCCCGGGAAAGCCTGCCGCATCCGGCGACCGAACCGTCTCGGGCGGTGGGGGCGGGAGACGGATCCCGGCGGAGGGCCGGGCCCTGGCGCCGCGCACTCCTCGCCGGCCTCCTCACCGCAGCCGTAGCCGCTCCCCTCTCCGGCGCCGCCCGCCCCCGGATCCCCGCCCCCGCCCCCGCCGCCCTCCCCCCGATCACGGCGACGACCCTCCGGACGGCCTACGCCGCCAACCGAGCCGACGCCGCCCGCGCCGCCGACATGGCCGCAGCGCACGGCGACCCCCACCGTGCCGCGGCGGACCGCGCGCTGGCCGCCCCGTCCCGCCGGCTCCTCGCCTTCGACGGCCGGGGCGCCGGCCAGGCCACGGAGGTCCTCGGCGACCTCGCCCGCGCCGACCGCACCGCCGTCCTCGTCCCCGGCTCGGACACCTCCCTGGACACCTACGCCCGCTTCCACGAGGCGGCCGCGGCCCTGTACACGGACCTCGCCCACCGCGCCCCGCGAGGCACCCGCACCGCGGTCGTCGCCTGGCTCGGCTACCGGACACCGGCCACCGTCAGCACCGCGGTGACCACGACCACCCGGGCCGAGCAAGCCGCTCCCCGCCTGCGCGCCTTCGTACGCCACCTGCGTGCCGCCACCCCGCCCCAGGCACACATCTCCCTGCTCTGCCACTCCTACGGCACGGTCGTCTGCGGCCGGGCCGCAGCCGCTCCCGGCCTGGACGCCGACGACATCGCCCTCGTCGGCAGCCCCGGCACCGGTGCGGACTGCGTCGCGGGCCTGCACACCCGCGCCCGGATCTGGGCGGCCCGCGGCAGCGACGACTGGATCGCACATGTGCCGCACGCCGCCGCCGATCTCTTCGGCACGACCATCGGCTTCGGCACCGACCCGGTCTCCCGCGCCTTCGGCGCCCGGGTCTTCGACGCGGCCGACGCCGGCCACAGCGGCTACTTCACCCCGGGTTCGGTCTCCCTCGCCAACCTGGCCCGGATCACCCTCGGCGAGACCCCGGAGGTGACCCGTGCCTGAACCGGCCGCAAGCGTTCACCGCACCGCCCCGCACGACACCCGGCCCGCCACGCCCGCCGCCACACCCCCTCCTCCTCGCCCCGGCGCCCGCCGCACCCGTACGTTCCTCAGCCCCGCCACCGCCCTCCTCGCCCTGCGCCACTGCGTCCACCGCGTCGACGACGCCACCCCCGCTTCCCGGGACCGAGCCGTCGACGCCCTTCGCGCGTGCGCGATCCTCGGCGTGGTCCTGGGGCACTGGCTGGTGACGGCACTGGTGGCCGGGGACGGCGGTCTGCACACCACGAGCCCGCTGCAGCACATGCCCCGGCTCGCGCCGATCTCCTGGCTGTTCCAGACCCTCGCCGTGTTCTTCCTGGTCGGCGGCCATGTGGCGACCCGGAGCCTGGCCGGCGCCCGCACCAGGGGCGAGACCTACGGCTGCTGGTTGCGCACCCGTCTGGCCCGCCTCCTGCGCCCGGTGGCCGCCCTGCTGTGCCTGTGGTCGGTGGCCGCGACGGCCCTCCTCCTCACCGGCGCCCCCCTGGCCACCGTGGAGGCCCTGCTCAAACTGGCCCTGTCGCCCCTGTGGTTCCTGCTGGTCCTCACCGGGCTGACGGCCGCCACCCCGCTCCTCACCCGCCTCAACCCGCTCTGGCCCCTGGCCGTCGTGCTGCACGTGGACCTCCTCCGCTTCGGCCTGCACATCGGCCCGTCCTGGCTCGGCTGGCTGAACGTGGCGGCGGGCTGGCTGGTCCCGTACACCCTGGGTGCGGCCTGGACCCGGGGCGAGCTGGACAGCAGCCGCGCGGCCCTCGTCCTGTTCCTCGGTGGCACGGCGGCCACGGCCGTCCTCGTCGGCTTCGCCGGCTACCCGGCATCCATGGTCGGCGTCCCGGGCACCACGATCTCCAACCTCGACCCCCCGACCCTGGCGGCCGTCACGTTCGGCCTGGCCCAGTGCGGGCTCGCCCTCCTCCTGTGCGACCGGCTGCGCCGCGCCATGGCCCGCCCGTTGCTCCGGGCGGCGGCGGCCCTGGTCAATCTGTCCGCGATGACCATCTATCTCTGGCACCAGACCGCCATGATGGCGACGACGGCCACAGGTCTCCTGGCCGGCCGGCTGCCCGGCCTGCACACCTCACCCGACTCCCTGGGCTGGGTGGCGTACCGTCTCGCCTGGCTCCCCGTCTTCGGCGTGGTCCTCGCCCTGTGCCGGACGGCCTTCCGGCACCACGAACAAGGCCCGCGACGCCCCCGAAACCGCCGGTCTCCCGTGGTCCGCCGACACCTGCCCCCAGCGAAGTCCACGCGCAATGCCTAGGGTTGACTCCGTGAAGCCCGCGGCAGCCGACGGTGAGAACACCCCCCAGGAGCCACCCGTATCCGACCACGCGCCCCCGGCCGCCGGTGCACCCGCTGCTCCCAGGACCGCCCGGCTGCGCCGCTGGTTCGGCGAGAACCCCTCGCCGAACTCGCCCCCCTTCCCCCGGCATCGCTGGATCCGCCTCCTCACCTACCTGATCACGTTCTACGCCGCCCTGGCCATCGCCCTCGGCGGCGGCGAGGAGCTGGGGAACGACTACGGATTCACCCAGGGCACCGGTTTTCTCCTCACCGTCGTCCAGGGCGTCGCCGTCGTCCTGGCCCTGTGGCGCCCGGCGCCGGCCTGGGCCGTGTCCCTGTCCGCCGCCGTCGCGACCGCGCTGCTCGCCCGCCCACAGCTGGACACGCTCTCCCTACGGCTGCCCAGCGGCCCCAACTGGCCCTGGGCCACCCCGGCGTTGCTGGCCCACATGGCCGTACTGCTGCTGCTCGCCCTGCGCGTCCGCATCCGTGGCACGGTCGCCGCGCTCGCCGTGACCGCCCTGGTGACCACCGTCCTCGAGGGCGGCATCGGAGCCACGCGCTACTCCCCGACCGGGCCCGTGGCCGTGGGCCTGTTCGCGGTCGCCGCCGTCATCGGCACCGCCCTGCGCGGCCGCAGCGAGGCCCGTAGCCAGCTGGTGCGGCAGACGACGATCACCGCCGAGGAACGGGCCCGCCGCACCCTCCTGGAGGAACGCAGCCGTATCGCCCGCGAGCTGCACGATGTGGTCGCGCACCACATGTCGGTGATCTCGATCCAGGCCCAGGTGGCCCCGCACCTGGTGGAGAACCCCTCCGAGGAGCTGAAGGAGAACCTCGCCGGCATCCGCAACAACGCTCTGGAGGCGCTGACCGAACTGCGCCGTGTCCTCGGCGTGCTGCGCTCGGAGAGCCCGGAGGAAACGGAACGCGCCGAGGGACTTTCCCACTTGGCCGCGCCCGGCACCGGCCCGGCCCCCGACGCCCCGCAGCCGAATCTGGCCCGTCTGGACTCCCTGCTCGAGAACACCAGGGCGGCCGGTGCCGACGTCGTGAAGGCGGAGGAGGGGGACGCCCGCGGGTACTCGCCCGGGGTGGAGCTGTCCGCGTACCGGATCGTCCAGGAGGCCCTGAGCAACGTCCTGCGGCACGCGCCGGGCGCGAAGGTGCGCGTGGAGATCGCCCACTTCCCCCACGGTATGTACCTGAGCATCGTCAACTCCCGCCCCGGCGGTCCGGTCCAGCCGTCGGCGGGCAGCGGTCACGGTCTGCTGGGTATGCGGGAGCGCGCGGCGATGCTGGGCGGCAGCGTCGAGGCGAAACCGACCCGGCATGGCGGTTTCCAGGTGACGGCGTTCCTTCCCCGGGGAGACGCCCCGGACGCGGCCGCCGTCGCCGCACCAGCCCCACCCGCCTCGTCGCCCTGACCCCGCCTCGTCTTCCCTGACCCCGCCCCGTCGCCCTGACCCCGCCTCGTCTTCCCTGACCCCGCCCCGTCGCCCTGACCCCGCCCCGCCCCCTTCGCAGTCCCCGACCCACGACAGCCCCGAGCCACCGACAGGAGAACAGGACCCATGACGAGCGGCGCCGGCTCCATCCGCGTACTCATCGCCGACGACCAGCAGATGGTCCGGCAGGGTTTCGGCGTGCTGCTCGGCGCCCAGCCCGGCATCGAGGTGGTCGGACAGGCCGTGGACGGTCTGGACGCGATCGCGCAGACCGCCGGGCTGACCCCGGACGTGGTGCTGATGGACATCCGGATGCCCGAACTCGGCGGCATCGAGGCGACCCGCCGGATCACCGCCGAGCACCCCGCCGTCAAGGTGCTGGTGCTGACCACGTTCGACCTGGACGAGTACGTGTACGAGGCACTGCGGGCCGGGGCCTCCGGCTTCCTGCTCAAGGACGCCTCCGCGGACAAGCTGGCCGAGGCGGTGCGGGTGGTGGCCGCGGGCGACGCGCTGCTCGCGCCCGGCATCACCCGCCGTCTCATCGCCGAGTTCTCCCGTCTGGACGGCAGCCGCCGCACCCCGCTCAAGCAGCGCGTCGGCGACCTCACCGAACGGGAGACGGAGGTGCTGGCGCTGATCGCCCAGGGCCTGTCGAACGCGGAGATCGCCGAGCGGCTGGTCGTGGCCGAGCAGACCGTGAAGACGCATGTGGGCCGCATCCTGGTCAAGCTGGGCCTGCGCGACCGCACCCAGGCGGCGGTGTTCGCCTACGAGTCCGGGCTGGTCCGCCCCGGCGGCCGCCGAGGCGCCGACCGGCCCGTGCGGGACGCCCCGTAGTACCTGAGAGGGACGCGGAAGAACCCCTCTCCGTGGTGACGACCGGGACCCGCCGTCGGCCTACCGTTTCGTACGTGACCCAGACGACGCACACGCAGCCGACACCTCCGGGCCCGGCCGGCCGGCCGGGCAGCCCCGAGTTCCGGCTGGCCGCGGACGCCCTGCGCGGGCTGCGGCAGGACCTGTTCCAGGACGCCTTCGCCTACCGCCCGCTGCCGCGCATGAGCGCCGACGGCCCGCTCACCCGCCGTCTGTCCGGCGCGAGCTGGACACGGCACGCGGTGGTGGCCGCCCTGGGCGTGATGGCGATGTCCGTCGCCGTGACCAGTTCCTTCGAGTCCGGACCGGTCACCTTGCTGTGCGCGCTGCTGGCGCTGGCACCGGTTCTGCTGACGCTGGTGCGACCGGTGGGGGCGTTCTGGGTCTCGCTGGGCGCGAGCACGGCCGCCGCCGTGATCGGGCGGAACGACTGGAGCGACTGGCCCTGGCTGCCGGGCAGCTTCCTGGCCCACCTGGTGGTGCTCACGGTCGTCGCGCTGCGTACCCGCCCGCGCACCGCGGCCTCGATGTGGGTGATGACCGCGGTCTACGGCTTCGTCACCGGAGGCCTCTTCGGGTGGCACCGCTACGACACCGACGTGGCCCCGATGCTGTTCGTGTCGGCCCTGATCCTGCTGGCCGTCACGGTCCGTCACGTCCGCCGCCAGGCCCAGCAGGAGGTCACCGCCCAGCAGACGGTCACCGAGCACGAGCGCTCCCGCCGCACCCTGCTGGAGGAGCGCACCACGATCGCCCGTGAGCTGCACGACGTGGTCGCCCACCACATGTCGGTGGTGGCCATCCAGGCGGAGGCCGCGCCCTACCGGGTGGAGAATCCCCCGGAGGAACTGGAGAAGGCGTTCGCCACCATCCGGGAGAACGCGGTGGCGGCCCTGACCGAGCTGCGCCGGGTCCTGGGCGTCGTGCGCGCTGAGGACTACGAGGCACCGGACGCCCCCCAGCCGACCCTGGCCGACCTGGACGGACTGCTCGCCAACGTGCGCGAGGCGGGGCTGACGGCGGAGAAGGCGGTGACCGGCGCGGTGCGGGAACTCCCGCAGGGAGTGGAGCTGTCGGCCTACCGGATCGTCCAGGAGGCCCTGAGCAACAGCCTGCGGCACGCGCCGGGTGCGAGCGCCCGCGTGGAGATCGGCTATGTCCTCGGCGGCCTGGGCCTGCGCATAGTCAACACCGCGCCGCCCGCCCCGCACCTCGTCAAGCCCTCGCCCGGTGCGGGCCACGGCATCACGGGCATGCGGGAGCGGGTCTCCATGCTCAGCGGCGAGATGACGACGGGCCCGACGGAGGACGGGGGCTACGAGGTGACGGTGTTCCTGCCGGTGCCGGCGGCCACCGCGGTCGAAGGGGACGCATGACCATCCGCGTACTGATCGCGGACGACCAGATGATGGTCCGCGAGGGCTTCTCGGTCCTGCTGAACGCGATGCCGGACATCGAGGTCGTCGGCGAGGCCGTCAACGGCAGGGAGGCGGTGGACCGGGTCCGCGAACTCGCCCCGGACGTCGTCCTGATGGACATCCGCATGCCCGAGCTGAACGGCATCGAGGCGACCCGGGAGATCGTGGCGGCGGACGCGGCGGCGAAGGTGCTGGTCCTGACCACCTTCGACCTGGACGAGTACGTGTACCAGGCCCTGCGCGCAGGGGCCTCCGGCTTCCTCCTGAAGGACGCCTCGGCACGCCAACTGGCCGACGGGGTGCGGGTGGTGGCGGCAGGGGAGGCGCTACTGGCCCCCTCGGTCACCAGACGCCTGATCACGGAGTTCTCCCGCCTCTCGGAGCCCCCGCGCCTGATCCCGTCGGCGGCGGCCCGGACGGCCTACGGCGAACTCACGGAACGTGAGACGGAGGTCCTGGTCCTGATCGCCCAGGGCCTGTCCAACGCGGAGATCGCCGGGCGACTGGTGGTGGCGGAGTCGACGATCAAGACCCACGTCAGCCGTGTCCTGGTCAAGCTCGGTCTCAGGGACCGCACCCAGGCGGCGGTGTTCGCGTACGAGGCCCGCCTGGTGACACCGGGCTGACGGGAAGGCACGCGGGGGAGCGGCGGAGCGGCGGGTGGAAGCCGAGATCCGCCGCAGGCCGGCGTACGGCCGTCGCGGCTTGGCCGGCACCCCTGGTCAGACGTCGGCCCGGCGCGTTAGCGTCCCGGCATGGCAGCCCCTACCGACCTCGGTTTCGACCCCTGGGACCCGGCGTTCGTCGCCGACCCCTACCCTGCCTACGCCGAGCTGCGCGCACGCGGCCGGGTGGTCCGGTACGAGCCGACCGACCAGTGGCTGGTCCCGCACCACGCGGACGTCTCGGCGCTGCTGCGGGACCGCCGGCTGGGGCGGACGTACCAGCACCGGTTCTCGCACGAGGAGTTCGGGCGGACCGCGCCGCCGCCGGAGCACGAGCCCTTCCACACCCTCAACGACCACGGCATGCTCGACCTGGAGCCGCCGGACCACACCCGCATCCGGCGGCTGGTGTCGAAGGCCTTCACGCCGCGCACGGTGGAGCGCCTGAAGCCGTACGTCGAGGGCCTGGCGAACGAGCTGGTGGCGTCGCTCGTCCACAACGGCGGCGGGGACCTGCTCACCGACGTGGCGGAGCCGCTGCCGGTGGCCGTGATCGCCGAGATGCTCGGCATCCCGGAGGGGGACCGGGCGCAGTTGCGCCCCTGGTCGGCGGCGATCTGCGGGATGTACGAGCTGAACCCGTCGCAGGAGACGGCCGCGAAGGCGGTCCGGGCGTCGGTGGAGTTCTCGGAGTGCCTGCGTGAGCTGATCGCCGCTCGCCGCAAGGAGCCGGGTGAGGATCTGATCTCCGGGCTGATCGCGGCGCACGACGAGGACGACGACCGGCTGACCGAGCAGGAGATGATCTCCACGGCGGTACTCCTGCTCAACGCCGGCCACGAAGCCACGGTCAACGCCACGGTGAACGGCTGGTGGGCGCTGTTCCGCAACCCCGGCCAGCTGGCCGCCCTGCGCGCCGACCGCTCGCTGGTACCGTCCGCGATCGAGGAGCTGATGCGCTTCGACACCCCGCTCCAGCTCTTCGAACGCTGGGTGCTGGACGACATCGAGATCGACGGCACGACGATCCCGAGGGGTTCGGAGATCGCCATGCTGTTCGGCTCCGCCAACCACGACCCGGCCGTTTTCACCGACCCCGGCCGCCTGGACCTCACCCGCGCCGACAACCCGCACATCTCCTTCAGCGCCGGCATCCACTACTGCATCGGCGCGCCGTTGGCCCGTATCGAGCTCGCCGCCTCGATGCGTGCCCTGCTGGAGCAGGCCCCGACCCTGAGCCTGGCGGCGGAGCCGCGGCGTAAGCCGAACTTCGTGATCCGGGGGCTGGAGGGACTGCGCGTCGAGGTCGGCTGATCAGCCGCGGCCGGAGCCGCAGGCGGTCGACCCGCAGACCGCCTGCGGCCGATGAGGGCCACGGCGCATCCGCTGACGGTTACCGTTCCACCGTCTCCTCCAGCACCGTCCGCCCCAGCAGCGCATACCGTTCGGGTGCCCGCCGCTTCAGGTACTGGGCGTAGCCCACGCCCGTCGCCGCGACCAGGCCCACCAGCCACGGGGTCGCCCTGAGCACCAGCGAGCCGGACTCCGCGCCGGCCGCGGCCCCCATGTTGGACACCAGCAGGACGACCACGCCGAGCATCGCGATGCCGCCGACGAGCGGGGCGGTGAACGTCCTGAACCAGTGGCGGCTCTCGGGGTGATGCGTGCGGAAGTAGACGAGGACCGCGAAGGAGCACACGGCCTGTACGACGAGGATCGCCATCGTGCCGAGGATGGCCAGCAGCACGTAGAGCGCGTTGTACGGGTCCTTGCCCGCGATCCAGAACGCGGCGATCAGCACGGCGCTCACCGCCGTCTGCACCAGGCCCGCGATGTGCGGGGAGCCGTGCCGGGCGTGGGTGCGGCCGATGGTGTTCTTCAGCGACGGCAGGACGCCTTCCCGGCCGAGGGCGTACAGATAGCGGGCGGCGCAGTTGTGGAAGGCCATGCCGCAGGCCAGCGAGCCGGTGATCATCAGCCACTGCATGACGTCGACCGCCCAGTGCCCGACGTAGCGCTCGGTGGGGGCGAAGAACATCGCGAGCGGGTTCGCGGAGGAGGCCGCCTTGACGGCCTCGGCCTCGCCGTTGCCGAGGATGGCCATCCAGGAGACGAAGACGTAGAAGACGCCGACACCCAGCACGCTGATCATCGTGGCCTTGGGGATGATCCGCTTCGGGTCGCGGGACTCCTCGCCGTACATCGCCGTCGACTCGAAGCCGACCCAGGACCAGAAGGCGAAGAAGAGCCCGAGCCCGGCGGACGTGCCCTTGAATGCGTTGACGGGGTCGACCGGCGCGAGGCTGAACCCGTGCGGTCCGCCCCCGTGGAGGGCCACGGACACCGCCATGGCCGCCAGGACGGTCACCTCGGTCGCCAGCAGCACCACCAGCAGTTTCTCGGCGACGCTGACCCCGAACCAGGTGCCGCTCGCGTTGATCGCGAGCATCAGGACCGCGAAGGCCCACCAGGGCACGTGCACGCCCGTCTGGTCCTTCAGGGTGGTGGTGGCGAAGGTCGAGAAGATCCCGATCAGCGCCGGCTCGAAGACGGCGTACGCGAAGGTCGCGAGCAGCCCGGAGGCGAGACCGGCGGTGCGGCCGAGGCCGTAGGAGATGAATCCGTAGAAGGCGCCCGTGGAGGTGATGTGCTTGGCCATCGACGTGAAACCCACGGAAAAGATTGCCAGGACGACCATTGCCACGAGATAGCTCGCGGGGGCCCCGACGCCGTTGCCGGACGACACCATGAAGGGCACGTTGCCGGTCATCGCGGTGATCGGCGCGGCGGTGGCGACGGCCATGAACACCACGCCGAGCAGCCCCACGGCGTTGGGTTTCAGTCGATGAACCGTTCCTTCGTCATCCGTCTTCGCCGCCGGGGCGACGCCCTCGTCCACTGCCATCGGGTGGCCCCCTCCGAGTCCGGTGTGTGGGTCCTGATGGAGCAGCATGGTCGACGAGACAGGGGCCCGGGAAGGGGGCGGGACGGTTAAATATTTGTCACCAGACCATTGGGCGGGTCATCTCCGCGGTCCTCATGCAGGAGCGTGTGCATGCGATTCCATGTCGCGCCTGGGCAAGTCTTCGAGACGGACAGCAGCCGCCTTGACGGCGGGGCTCTCTGCCTGGTCGCCGAGCTGACGTCTTCCTCCACCCCGGACGACGACCTGACGGACAAGGTCACCGTGACGGCAGCACCAGCCCCCAGGCTTCCTCCGCCACCCGCCACGTCCGTCTGCGCACCGGCCCCGACACCGCCGCGTCCGCGCGGTACCGGAAGTCCGCTCCCACCACCGTCACCGTGCGGCCGGACGCCCGTACCGGCGTCGCCTCCGCACCCACCGACAGCGGCCGTATCTCCACCTCCGCGAGCCCGCGGGTGCCCGGGGTCACCGCCACGGCCTCGACGGGCTGGCCCAGGTCCACCACCGTCTCGCCGTCGACCTCGACCCGGAACCGGGACGGGCCAGGCGCCGGCACGGCGGGGAGGCGGGGCGGACGGGGAGCGAGGGTGCGGACCAGGGAGCGGTACCAGGGCCGCCCCGAGGCCACGGCCACCGGCTCGGCCACGGCCACCCGCACCGGCTCCGGCGGGATGCCGAGGGCGCTCAGCACGACTCCGTCGCTGTCGTCCACCAGCAGGTCCAGGCGGCGCTCGGCGCCGTCCAGCACGGCCCGCGCAGCCGCCACCGCACTGCCCGGCACGCCCAGCGACTCCGCCAGGCCGGTGTCACCCACCGGGACCACCGACAGCGCACATCCGGCCAGCTCCCGTGCCCGGTGCAGCACGGTCACGGCGCGCGCCAGAGCGCGGCCGTCACCCACCACCACCGGCCGCCTCGCACCCCGGCGCCTCAGCGCGCGGGCGAATTCCTCCGGCCCGTCCGGCAGGCACACCTTGGCCGCCGCACCCGCGCTGAGCACGTCTTTCGCGATCCTTACGGACTCCCCGTCCGCCTGCCGGGCCGCCGGATCGATGATCACCAGCAGCTGTTCGGACGTCGCGAAAGTCGCCACCTCGGTCCTGCCTCGCTTCCTCGGGTAGCATCTTTGTGCAAGAGCCCCTTTGCGCTATTGCGCCAGGGGCTTCGTCTATTCCGGGGCATCCGGTCCGACGGTTGGCGACCAACGGCGGTCGCTGTGGTACGCGGCGGTGAACCTTACGCCCAGGCCCCCGACCTTGGACATGCCCCGCCCGGAAGGGGTGTACGCGCGTGCCCGCACTTGTGCTGCTCGGTGCTCAGTGGGGTGACGAAGGCAAGGGAAAGGCGACCGACCTGCTCGGTGGCTCGGTGGACTATGTAGTGCGGTACCAGGGCGGCAACAACGCCGGCCACACGGTCGTCGTCGGCGACCAGAAGTACGCCCTCCACCTGCTCCCTTCCGGAATCCTGTCTCCCGGTTGTACGCCGGTCATCGGTAACGGCGTCGTCGTCGACCCGTCGGTCCTGCTCTCCGAGCTGAGCGGTCTGAACGAGCGCGGCGTCGACACGTCCAAGCTCCTGATCAGCGGTAACGCGCACATCATCACGCCGTACAACGTGACGGTCGACAAGGTGACGGAACGCTTCCTCGGCAAGCGGAAGATCGGCACCACCGGTCGCGGCATCGGCCCGACCTACGCGGACAAGATCAACCGCGTCGGCATCCGGGTCCAGGACCTGTACGACGAGTCGATCCTGCACCAGAAGGTCGAGGCGGCCCTCGACGTCAAGAACCAGATCCTCACCAAGCTGTACAACCGGCGTGCCATCGCCGCCGACCAGGTGGTCGAGGAGCTGCTGGGCTACGCCGAGCAGATCAAGCCGTACGTCGCCGACACCGTGCTGCTCCTCAACCAGGCGCTGGAGGACGACAAGGTCGTCCTGTTCGAGGGCGGCCAGGGCACGCTGCTCGACATCGACCACGGCACGTACCCCTTCGTGACCTCCTCGAACCCGACCGCCGGCGGCGCCTGCACCGGCGCCGGTGTCGGCCCCACGAAGATCAGCCGCGTCATCGGCATCCTCAAGGCCTACACCACCCGCGTGGGCGCCGGCCCCTTCCCGACCGAGCTGTTCGACGAGGACGGCGAGGCGCTGCGCCGCATCGGCGGCGAGCGGGGCGTGACCACCGGCCGTGACCGCCGCTGCGGCTGGTTCGACGCGGTGATCGCCCGCTACGCGACCCGCGTGAACGGCCTGACCGACTTCTTCCTCACCAAGCTGGACGTGCTGACCGGCTGGGAGCAGATCCCGGTCTGCGTGGCGTACGAGATCGACGGCAAGCGCGTCGAGGAACTGCCGTACTCCCAGACGGACTTCCACCACGCCAAGCCGGTCTACGAGACCCTGCCCGGCTGGTCCGAGGACATCACCAAGGCGAAGTCCTTCTCCGACCTGCCGAAGAACGCCCAGAACTACGTCAAGGCGCTGGAGGAGATGTCCGGCGCCCCGATCTCCGCGATCGGCGTGGGCCCGGGCCGGGACGAGACGATCGAGATCAACTCGTTCCTCTAGGCACCCCGCGACAGCGCCCGCCGCTCCGCCCCCGGGCGTGACCGGCGGGCGCTGTCGTCGTCCCACGCGGTGCACAATCGGAATATGAGCGTCCACCGGGACCTGCGGTGCCGGGGGCCCTACGGCGGCGAAGGCGCCGATGCCGAGGGCACGGACTGCTCCGATCCCGCGGTCTTCGAGGTCGCCCGGTACCACTTGGCCCCGCTGCGTGTGTGCCCGGTCCATCTGGGGCCCTCGCTGCTGATGGCGAGCGGGGTGCTGTGGCCGCCGGAGATCAGGCTGATCGGCCGGCTCTGACACCGGCTGTTTCCCCGGCGTTCGCACAAGCCGCGCACTGACCCATCCTTGACCTGGCCATGATCTTCTCGTGGTTTCCGGCAATCGCGGGCGCGAGCAGCATCTACGCGGGTAGCCTCCGCACTGCACCGCCGCTGCTCGTTGCCAACTCCAGTCCAAACAGGAGCTTTGAATGCCCCTCAGTCCCATGAACCGCCGGGAATTCGTGAAGAAGTCGGCCGTCACCGGTGCGGCGGTGGCCGCCGCCGGGACCGTCGGCACCGGGACGGCGCAGGCCGCCGAGGACGGCCACCACCCCGGCAAGGCGCCGCGCACCTGGTCGTTCTCCATCCTCGGCACGACCGACCTGCACAGCCACGTCTTCGACTGGGACTACTACAAGGACGCCCCCTACGCCGACAAGGCGGGCAACTCCGTGGGCGTGGCCCGTGTGGCCACCCTCATCAAGCAGCAGCGCGAGGCCAAGGGCGAGCACCGGGTCCTGCTGGTCGACGCCGGCGACATCATCCAGGGCACCTCCCTGGCCTACTACTTCGCGCGCGTCGACCCGATCACCGGGACCGACGGCAAGAAGGGCCCCAGGCACCCGATGGCCGTGGCCATGAACCACATGCGCTACGACGCCGCCGCCCTCGGCAACCACGAGTTCAACTACGGCATCGACGTGCTGCGGAAGTTCGAGCGGCAGTGCCACTTCCCGCTGCTCGGCGCGAACGCGCTCGACGCCAAGACGCTCCGGCCGGCCTTCGCGCCGTACACCGTGAAGCGCATCTGTGTGCCGGGCGCCCCCGACATCAAGGTCGGCATCCTCGGCCTCACCAACCCCGGTATCGCGCTGTGGGACAAGGACAACGTCAGCGGGAAGATGGTGTTCCCGGGCCTGGTGGAGCAGGCGAAGAAGTACGTGCCGAGGCTGCGCGCGCTGGGCTGTGACGTGGTCTTCCTGACCGACCACTCGGGCCTCGACGGATCGTCGTCCTACGGCGACGAACTCCCGTACGTCGAGAACGCGTCGAACCTGGTCGCCGAGCAGGTGCCGGGCATCGACGCGATCCTGGTGGGCCACACGCACGTCGAGGTCCCGTCCTACACGGTGAAGAACGCGGAGACCGGCGAGGAGGTGCTCCTGTCGGAGCCGTACTGCTGGGGCTACCGCCTCAGCGTCTTCGACTTCGAGCTCGAACTCCACCACGGACAGTGGAAGGTGACGAGCAAGACGGCCCAGACCCTCAACCCCAACACCGTGGACGAGGACCCGGAGATCAAGAAGCTCCTGGAGGCCGACCACGAGCTGGTCGTGAAGTACGTGAACACGGCCGTCGGCACCTGTACGGCGGACCTGTCGGCGGCGGAGTCCTGCTGGAAGGACGTGCCGATCATGGACTTCATCCACAAGGTCCAGATGGAGAGCGTGAAGGCGGGCCTGTCGGCCTCGGACGCCGCCCTCCCGCTGATCTCGGTCGCGGCCCCCTTCTCCCGCACGGCCGACATCCCCCAGGGCAACGTCACCATCAAGGACATCGCCGGCCTCTACATCTACGACAACACCCTGTACGGCAAGAAGCTGACCGGCGCCGAGCTCAAGGACTACCTGGAGTACGGGGCGAAGTACTACCACCAGGTACCGGCCGGCACGAAGGTCGACACCGCGACCCTCACCAACGCCAACAACTTCTGGGACTACATGTACGACACGGCGGCGGGCGTCGACTACGAGATCGACATCGCCCAGCCGGAGGGCTCCCGGATCAAGAACCTCACCTACAACGGCGCGCCGGTCGCCGGCGACCAGGTCTTCGTCGTGGCGGTGAACAACTACCGCGCGAACGGCGGCTCCGGCTACCCGCACATCGCCGCGGCGCCGATCGCCTACAGCTCGACGAACGAGATCCGTCAGCTCATGATCGACTACGTGACTGCGAAGAAGACCCTCGACCCGGCCGACTTCGCCGTCACCAACTGGAAGCTGACGCAGGCCGGTACGCCGGTCTTCTGAAGAGATCCGCGCAATGAGCGACCGCCCCGGGCTGTTCGCGTAGCTCGGCCGGCCCCTGCCGCGGGCCGGCCGACGGCACGGGCCGCGACGTGAGCGAGGGCCGCCGGGTTCGTCCCGGCGGCCCTCGTCCGTGGTGTGTCAGCCGGTCGAGCGGGTGGCGCCGAAACCGCTCTCGTGCGTCCAGACATGGGTGCACGAGGGGCACTGCAGGTGCAGCAGGCTGCCGGTGTTGGACAGCAGGTAGCGCCAGTGCGCGGTGCAGGAGCGTCCCTGCCGGCAGGTCTCGCAGCCGCTGCGGTCGTCGCAGTTCGGGCACGCCACCCAGGCGCGCCGTCCTATGTCCGCCTGCGGATCAAGCGGCAGCATCGCCGGGTCCCGGCGGGAGCACACCGGCCGCCACCAGCTCGTCGTAGATGCGCTGCTGCTCCTCGTCCAGGTCGGAGTACAGCAGCGCACGCGCCTCCTGCTCGCCGCGGAGCGCCGCCGCGGGGTCCCAGTCGGGGCCGAGAGCGGCCATGACGTGGGTGCGGCGGAGCATCTCGTGCGAGCTCAGGTCGACGTCGAAGTCGAAGGTGGGACCGTGGGGGGACATGCCACCGAACGTAGGGAGGCATTTCCCCCACGGCAAGAAGAGGTGGGTGAAATCACACCAGCTCGACCCGTGGGGTCAGCTGAAGACGATCATCGAACCCTGCGCCAGGGAGCGGGTCACCGCCGCGTGCAGCCCCAGCCACACATGCCGTTCACGGGCGAACGGGCTGGGGTCGTACGGGGCGGGTACGGCCGGTTCCTCCAGCGCTGTCGGCGTCGTGGGCGGGGTCGGGGCCGCCGGCGGGTTGGCCGGGTCGATGCCGATCGACGCGGCGACGTACTCCAGCTCGCGCAGGAGGGTCTGCGAGGACCCCAGCGGGCCGCCCCCGGCCAGCAGTTCTTCGTTGGACAGGGGGTGCGGGAAGTCGACCGGGACGTACGCCCCCGCGTGGTCGTAGTGCCAGACCAGGTGCGACTGCTGGGCCGTCGTCTCGAACATCTCCAGCAACTGCTCGTAGTCCCCGCCGAGTTCGTCCACCGGCGTCACCGGCAGGCCGCACACCTGGAGCAGGTAGGCGCGGCGCAGGAAGTGGAGGGCGTCGTAGTCGAAGCCGGCCACCGGGGCGACCTCTCCCGACAGGCCCGGCATGTACTGGTACACGGGCACCGGCGGGAGGCCGGCCGCCGCCAGTGCGTTGTTGTACTGCGCGAGTTCGTCGGCGAACGGATTGTCCGGGGTGTGGCACAACACGTCCACGAGCGGTACCAGCCACAGGTCACAGGCCAAAGAGAGCTCCTCGCACGCCGTCGGGTCCGCAGAAGGCGGTCTGGGGGGCAGGGTACTGGTCATCTACCCGTTGGTCAGGTGTTCCAGCAGCGCCAGTGAGTGGGCGTTGGAGGCGGCGACGATCATGCGGGCGGTCTCGGCCTCGCGGCGGGCCAGCGCGTCCACCAGCTCCGTGTGCCCCGCCCACAGACGGCCGCGCAGGTCGGGGAGGCGGAGCAGGTGCTGGACCGCGCAGACCCAGGACTGCACGCGCAGGCGGTTGAGGAAGTCGCCGAGGTAGGGGTTGCCGAAGAGCGCGCTGAGCTCGCGCCAGAAGCGGAGGTCGTAGCCGACGAGGATCGTCAGGTCGCCGGCCGCCGCCGCCCGCTGGGCCTCCTCGCCGCGGCGGCGCACGGTGGCCAGGGCCGCGGTGGTACGCGGGTCCCCCGGCGGGGTGCGGAAGGCGGGGTGGCCCGTGCTGAGGGCCTGGAACATGCCGTCGGTGACCAGGCTGCGGGCCTCGATCATGTACCGGTAGTCGGTGACGGAGTACTCGGGCACGCGGAAACCGCGGTGCTGGTCGGCCTCCAGGATGCCCTGTGCGGACAGGTCGACCAGCGCCTCGCGGACGGGGGTGGCGGAGACGCCGTACTGCTCGGCGATCTCCTTGACCGTGAACGCCCGGCCCGGCCGCAGCCGCCCCGCCAGCACCTCGTCACGGAGCGCGTCCGCGATCTGCTGGCGCAGGGTGCTGCGTGTCACGGCGCCGTTGCCGGGCATGGTCGGGGCTCTCCTCACGCGTCGGGTGACGTACTCGTCCGTACTCGCGCGGCTGCGCGGGCACGCCATGTCTTACGAGCACGTCACCTTACGCGTTCGAATCTTCCCGGCGGCAGCCGCCGTACGGCTACGCCGTGTACTGGTCGGCCACGCTGAGCGCGGCGTCCAGGGCGGCGAGGCCCTCCTTCAGTTCGGCCTCCGTGACGTTGCACGGCGGGACCACATGGGTGCGGTTCATGTTCACGAACGGCCACAGGCCGTGCTGCTTGGCGGCGGCCGCGAACGCGGCCATGGGGGCGTTCGCCTCACCGGCCGCGTTGTACGGCACCAGGGGCTCGCGGGTCTCGCGGTTCTTCACCAGCTCCAGCGCCCAGAACATGCCGACACCGCGCACCTCGCCGACGCTCGGGTGCCGCTCGGCCAGCTCGGCGAGGGCCGGGCCGACGACGCTCTCGCCGAGCCGCTTGGCGTTCGCCACGACGCCCTCCTCCGCCATCACGTTGATCGTGGCGACGGCGGCGGCGCAGGCCAGCGGGTGCCCGGAGTAGGTCAGACCGCCGGGGTAGGGGCGCTTGCCGAAGGTCTCGGCGATCCTTTGCGAGATGGCGACGCCGCCGAGGGGGACGTAACCGGAGTTCACACCCTTGGCGAAGGTCATCAGGTCGGGCACGACCCCGAAGAGATCGGCGGCGAACCACTCGCCCGTGCGCCCGAAGCCGGCCATGACCTCGTCCAGGATGAAGACGATGCCGTGGCGGTCGCAGATCTCGCGGACTCCGGCCAGGTAGCCGGGCGGCGGGACCATGATTCCGGCCGTGCCGGGGATGGTCTCCAGGATGATCGCCGCGACGGTGCCCGGTCCCTCGAAGGCGATCGTCGTCTCCAGGTGCTCCAGGGCCCGTGCGGTCTCCTGCTCCTCGTTCTCGGCGTAGAACCGGGAACGGTAGAGGAACGGCGCCCAGAAGTGGACGACACCGCTCGTGCCGCTGTCGTTGGCCCAGCGGCGCGGGTCACCGGTGATGTTGACCGCCTGCTGGGTGCCGCCGTGGTACGAGCGGTAGGCCGAGAGCACCTTGGGGCGGCCCGTGTGCAGCCGGGCCATGCGCACCGCGTGCTCGACGGCGTCGGCGCCGCCGTTGGTGAAGAAGATCTTGTCCAGGTCGCCGGGGGTGCGCTCGGCGATCAGCCGGGCCGCCTCCGAGCGGGCCTCGATCGCGAAGGCGGGTGCGAAGGTCGTCATCGTCGCCGCCTGCTCCTGGATGGCCGCGACGACCTTCGGGTGCTGGTAGCCGATGTTCGTGTAGACCAGCCCGCTGGTGAAGTCCAGGTACCGCTTGCCGTCGTAGTCCCAGAAGTACGACCCCTCGGCGCCGGCGACGGCGAGCGGGTCGATGAGGTCCTGGGCGGACCAGGAGTGGAAGACGTGCGCGCGGTCCGCGGCCTTCACTGCGGCGCCGGCGTCGGGGTTGGGCTGAGGGGTCATGCCCGCGAGCGTAAATGTCCGCGATGCGGAAGGCCTATCGGCGTCTTGTTCTGTGGACGGGGCCAATCCGCGACAGGTTGTCGAACGCCGTGCCCGGCCTGCAGCCGGGCACAGGCGACGGGGCCGGTGGGCCCGCGGTGGCCGGCGGCCCCGTTACGGAACCGTAGACAGCGGTCCGCGCGGCTCCTGCGGGGGCCGGACTATTCTCGGTCCGTTGCGCACGTATGTGACGTGTGTCCAGGGGGAGGCGGGGCGGCCATGGACAAGCTGGGGGCGGGGGATCCGCTGCGTATCGGGGGTTACCGGCTGCTGGCGCGGCTGGGCGCGGGCGGCATGGGACAGGTGTATCTGGCCCGGTCTGACCGGGGCCGTACCGTCGCCGTGAAACTGGTCCGCGAGGAACTCGCCGCGCAGGAGGAGTTCCGGGCGCGGTTCCGGCAGGAGGTGCGGTCCGCGCGGCGCGTGGGCGGGTACTGGACCGCCCCCGTGCTGGACGCGGACACCGAGGCGGCCGTGCCGTGGGTGGCCACCGGGTATGTGGCCGGGCCGAGCCTTCAGCAGGTCGTGGGCCACGATCACGGGGCGCTTCCGGAGAGGTCCGTACGGATCCTCGCGGCGGGGCTCGCGCACGCGCTCAAGGACATCCACGCGGCGGGGATCGTGCACCGGGATCTGAAGCCGTCGAACGTGCTCGTCACCATCGACGGGCCGCGCGTCATCGACTTCGGCATCGCGCGGGCGCTGGAGACGACCTCCCCGGGCGGGGAGGGACTGACCCGGACCGGATCGCTGGTCGGGTCGCCGGGGTTCATGGCGCCGGAGCAGGTGCGGGGGGACCGGATCACGCCGGCGTGCGACGTGTTCTGCCTCGGATCCGTGCTGGCGTACGCGGCCACCGGGGCGCTGCCCTTCGGGGCCGCCACCAGTGGTGTGCACGCGCTGATGTTCCGGATCGCCCAGGAGGAGCCGGACCTGGAGGGGGTGCCGGAGGGCATCGCCGACCTGGTGCGGGACTGCCTGCGCAAGGACCCGGCGGCCCGGCCTTCGCTGGATGCGCTTCTGGAGCGGACGGGGGCGGAGGACACCGTCGCCGGCGGAAGGTCACGGGATCCCTGGCTGCCGGGGGCGCTCGTCGCGCAACTCGGGCGTCACGCCGTGCAGTTGCTGGAGGTCGAGGACCCGGAGGGGGACGGGGTGGCGTCTTCCGGCGCGTCGTCCGGCACCGGGGCGTCCTCCGGTGCCGTTGCGCCGGCGGGTGCCGGTGGTCCCGGTGGTCCCGGTGGGGCGGATTCGCCGTCGGCGGATGCGGGGGGTGCAGGCGCCGTTCCGGTACCGCCGGCACCCGTGTCACCGCGGAAAGCACCGGTACCGGGACCGGCCGACGGCCTGACCGCGCCACCGGAGCATGCCGCCGCTTCCGATGAAGGGAGCGGGCCGGGACCGGCGGGGGAGCCCGGTGCCGCGGGTGCCGTCAACCATCTGCCCACCGTCGTCTCGGGCAGTACTCCGCCCCCCGGCATGCCGGCCGCCCCTCCCGGGTTCGGGACGGCGCCCGGGGCGTACGGGTACGCGCAGCAGCACCCCCAGCCGTATCCGCAGTCCGTCCCCGCCTACGGATATCCCCAGCAGCCGTACGCCCCCCATGGCGGCGGGCTCGGGTCCACGCCGCCGTACGGACCACCGCCCGGGGGCGGGGCGCGGGAGCCGGAGCGGCGCAGCGGGCGGTCCACCGCGCTGCTGGTCGTGATCGCGCTGGTGGTGGCGCTGGGCGCGGGTGGCTCGGTGTATGCGCTGATGAGGAGCGGCAGCGGCGACGACAAGGGCGGCGGCGCCGTGAGCCCCGCGCCGGCCGTGAGCACCGGGACGTCCGGGCCGCCCGGCCCGACCGCGCCGGACCCGTCGGCCTCCGCCTCGGCCTCCGCCTCCTCGAACGGTGGGGTCCCGGACGCCTACCTCGGCACCTGGGAGGCGACCATCGACAACGCCAACGGGACCAACACCCGCCAACTGACCATCCGCCAGGGCCGGGTGGGCGACAGCGTGCTGACGCTCGTCGCGGACGGGCCCACGGACGGCGGCGGGTCGTACCACTGCGTCTTCGAGGCGAGCCTCGCCCAACAGCCGGGCACCGAGGGGCCCTTGGAGGTCGGGCCGTCCACCGTCACCAGCGGTGAGCCCGCCTCCTCCTGCTCGCCGGGCGACGCCACCGAGATCACCCTGCTGCCGGACGGCCGGCTGAGGCGGACGAAGGCGGGCGGCGGGGAGAGCCTGACGTACACCAAGCAGTGAGCCGCACGGGGGCCGTGCGCGGCGTCCCGTGCGCGGTGTCCCGGCCGGCACTTGCTAACGCGGCTCCGGGGGGCGCTGGCGGGGCATGTTGGGGCGGGAGCCGTTCGCCGGCGGGAGCGAGAAGCGGCCCCCGTGGTTCGCGCTCTCCTGCCGCGGTACAGCCGTGACCGCCGTCTGAATGCCCAGCGGCGCGGAACCCGTGCGGAACTCGACCATCCAGTCCGTCGTCTCCATGCGCACCAGCTCCATGACGTCCTCGGTGAAGCGCCGCAGGACCGCCAGGCACCGCTCCGCCGCCTCGCTCGCCGTGCCCTCCGCCGGGCCCAGCACCTCCCGGATGCTCTCGGACGCCCAGTCGAACTGCAGTGCGTGCAGGCGCCGCTGCACCGCCTGGGCGGTGGCCACGTCCCTCATCCAGCCGGACGTCACGCCGAAGAACCGGTCGACGACGACGCAGGCGGCCGCGAGCAGCAGCGCCAGACAGCCCCAGGGTGCCACCCCCTCGGTCGCTCCGGTCAGGTCCAGCAGCGGCAGCGTGGCACCGGCCACCGCCCCCGCCGCCGCGCCCGACCTCAACACCCGCGCGCCGCGCCGCTTCCACACCCGGTCCCGCAGGTACCAGGACGCCGTCTGCAGCGCCCCGCGCTCCACCCACCGGTACAGCTCGTCGAGCCGCTGGGCGGGCTCGCCCCAGTCACCGAGCGGAAACGCCCGCCCGGTCAGATCGCCCGGCCGCAGCCCGGCCGCACCCTCGCCCCGCCCGTCCTGAGGCGGACCCTCGGGCTGCATCTCCGGCTGAGCCACCCGGCACTCCCTACTGATCACGACTGGACTGATCACGACTGGTCACGTTGCGTGACATTCCATGACGACGTGCGGCCCCCTTCCTACCGCCCAATGGGTGGCGGAGAGGGCGCTTTCCCGACTTTTCCGCCCGGAAGAGGGCCTTGATCAGGTATACGCCTGCCGTGGTTCTCACTCGAAAGAGTGGCGGGGCGATGGAGGCATGGACCACGTAGGCTCGTGCACAAGGAGAAGTGGACCGGAGAACGACGCAGAACACAGAGGAGCTGATGTGATCCCCGGTGGTGGCCAGCCCAACATGCAGCAGTTGCTCCAGCAGGCCCAGAAGATGCAGCAGGATCTCCAGCGGGCCCAGGAGGAACTGGCGAACACGGAGGTCGACGGGCAGGCCGGTGGCGGCCTGGTGAGGGCCACCGTGACCGGCGCCGGCGAGCTGCGCGCGCTGAAGATCGACCCGAAGGCCGTGGACCCGGAGGACACCGAGACCCTCGCCGACCTGATCGTGGCGGCCGTGCAGGCGGCCAACGAGAACGCGCAGACGCTCCAGCAGCAGAAGCTCGGGCCGCTGGCCCAGGGCCTCGGCGGTGGCACCGGCATCCCCGGTCTGCCCTTCTGAGCCCGGGCCAACTACGGTACGTACCGAAAGGTCTCCAGGAAGGGCAGTCCGGTGTACGAAGGCGTGGTCCAGGACCTCATCGACGAGCTGGGGCGGCTGCCCGGCGTCGGTCCCAAGAGCGCGCAGCGCATCGCCTTCCACATCCTGCAGGCCGAGCCGACGGACGTGAAACGGCTCGCGCAGGCGCTCCTGGAGGTCAAGGCGAAGGTCCGCTTCTGCGCGGCCTGCGGCAACGTGGCACAGGAGGAGCTGTGCAACATCTGCCGTGACCCGCGTCGCGACCCGTCGGTCATCTGCGTGGTGGAGGAGCCGAAGGACGTCGTCGCCATCGAGCGCACCCGCGAGTTCCGCGGCCGCTACCACGTGCTCGGCGGCGCGATCAGTCCGATCGAGGGCGTGGGCCCCGACGACCTGCGTATACGAGAACTTCTCGCGCGGTTGGCCGACGGGACGGTCACGGAGCTGATCCTTGCGACGGACCCGAACCTGGAGGGCGAGGCGACGGCGACGTACCTGGCCCGCATGATCAAGCCCATGGGCCTGAAGGTCACCCGCCTGGCCAGCGGCCTCCCGGTGGGTGGCGACCTGGAATACGCGGACGAGGTCACCCTCGGCCGCGCCTTCGAGGGGAGACGACTCCTAGATGTCTGACGCCACAATGCACGATGCGACGCAGAACCCGGACGACTTCGTGGTCCAGATCGCGGACCAGGTCGAGAGCTTCCTGGTGGCCGTCACCGAGGTGGCGAAGGGCGACGAGCCCGGCTCGACCGTGCCCTTCCTCCTCCTGGAGGTCTCCCAGCTGCTGCTGGCCGGCGGCCGCCTCGGAGCCCACGAGGACATCGTCCCCGAGGAGCGCTACGAGCCCGACCTGGGCCCCGAGCCGGACGTGGACGGGCTCCGCGAGAACCTGGCCCGCCTTCTCGAGCCGGTCGACGTCTATTCCGAGGTCTTCGACCCGTACGAGCCCCGCAAGGCTCCGGTGCCGGCCCGTATCTCCGACGACATCGCCGACATCATCACCGATCTGCGTCACGGCATGGCCCACTACCGCTCGGGCCGCACCACCGAGGCCCTGTGGTGGTGGCAGTTCTCCTACTTCTCCAACTGGGGCCCCACCGCCTCCGCCGTCCTGCGCGCCCTGCAGTCGGTGCTCATCCACGTCCGCCTCGACCAGCCCCTGGAAGAGCTGGACGGCCTCGACACCGATCAGGCCACGATGGGCGACGAGACCCTGGAGTTCGAGGCGGGCCGCGTCATGGCGGAGGAGATCGGCGGACGACTGGGAGCGCGGCCGGGCAAGTGACCGCCAGCAGCGCCGCCGCATCGACGTACGGCGCGGTCGGCGTCGGTTCGCTGTACCAGCGCAGCGGCCACGTCTCACCCTCCAGCGCCGGGACGCCGATGTAGGAGACGGTACGGTCCGCCCGCCGGCCGAACGACTGCACGCCGAGCGGCCAGTCGTAACGGTGCACGACCCCGGGCGACAGCAGGAAGTACACCCACCGCCTCCCGCCGCCGCCCTCGCACACGATCGGCCCGGCGTCACCGTCCCCTCGCTCGACCAGCCAGTCGGCGACGGCCTCGCCCCATCTCCCCTGGATCCGCACGGCGTCGAAGTGCACGCCGGCCACGCGCAGCCGGTGCCCGCGGACGGGCACCCAGGCGGGCCGGTGAATCGGGTTCGTCATGGTCACAGAGTGAGGTCTGCACCGCTACCCTCGGTAGTGACCCCGGTGATACACGGCGGGGTGTACCGGTCGGAGGTGCGTGCGGTGTCCCAGTCGCCGCCCATGTGGCGTTTCAGCGGCAACCAGATGCAACGGTGGCGCACCAAGGCCAACATCAGCCGCGAGGAACTGGCCGCCGCGTCCAACTACTCCCCGGACACCATCAAGGCGATGGAGCAGGGGGTACGCATGCCGACGCCCCGAGTCCTCGACGTGGCCGACGAGTTGTGCCGGGCCGAGGGGTTGCTGAGCGCGGCGAAGGAGTACCTCAGCAGGGAGAAGTTCCCGCCGCGGGCGCAGGAGTTCATGGAGCGGGAGAGGGAGGCGATCAGCCTCTGGTGGTACGAAACCGCTTACATTCCCGGGCTGTTGCAGACAAGGGGCTACGCGAGGGCGCTCATCGAGAACCACGTTCCGCCATTGGACGAGGAGACGGCGGGGGAGCGGATCGCGGCCCGTATGGAACGGCAGGCGATCCTCACCGACAGGAAACCCCCGGTGGCCCTGAGCTTCGTCGTCTATGAGGCTGGGCTGCGCGGCCCCCATGTGGACACGGAACAACTCAGCCGCCTGCTGGAGGTGTCCCGTCTGTGGAACGTCGTGATCCAGCTGCTCCCGTTCGAGCGGGCCGTCGCAGTGGCGCTGATGGGCCCCATGGTGCTGTTGGAGACCCGTGATCACGAGCGGTTTGCCTATACGGAAGGCCCGTTGGGGAGCCAACTGTCGGCCGATCCAGGGGTTGTCAGCCGTGCGACCGAGCGGCTTAGCATGATCCGCGCGCAGGCTCTCAGTCCCGCTGAGTCGGCCCGTTTCCTCGAACGGATGGTGGATCGCCGTGAGTGACCAGCTGAACTGGTTCAAGTCGAGCTACAGCGACTCCGAGGGCGGCGCCTGCATCGAAGTCGCGTTCGCGCCCCGCATCCACATCCGCGACTCCAAGAACCCCACCGGCCCGGAGATCCACCTCCCCGCCCCCGCCTGGTCGGCGTTCGTCTCCGCGCTTCGGCCCGAGGCCTGAGCCTCGGGCCCTTCTGCGAGGCGCGAGCGTCAGAGATGCGATGCCAGAGCCCCGTAGACCTTCCGCCAGGCGTCCGCGCCGGCCTGCGGGTCGTAGTCGGCCGGACGGTCCGAGCAGGCGAAGCCGTGCCGGGCGCCCGGGTAGGTCACCAGCTCGTGCGGCACCTTCGCCTCGGTGAGCCGTTGCTCGGCCTGCTCCCACTCCTCGGCCGGGATGATGTGGTCCAGCTCGCCGCGGAAGCCCAGCAGGAACGCGCCGCCCGCGGCGATCCGGTCACTGGTCTCCAGCGGAGGCACGGGGCCGACCAGTGGGAAGCCGCTGTTCAGCAGCCACCCCGGGTAGAAGACGGCGGCCAGCTCGAAGCGCAGCTCGGTCGCCGCTCGCACCGCGATGTGCCCGCCCATGCTCAGTCCGAGGAAGGCCACGCCCCGCTCCCCGGCTTCGGCGCGCGCCGCCGCCAGCGCCGCGGAGGCGTCGGCCACCAGCTCGTCCCGGTCCAGTGCGCGCATCAGCCCCAGGCCGTCCTCGCGCTCCTCGGCGGAGTACCCGAGTGCTGTGCGGCGCGCGTTGCGCCAGTAGTAGTCGGGGGCCAGCGCGACGTACCCGGCTGCCGCCAGCTCCGCGCACGTGTCGCGGACGTAGGTGTTCACTCCGTACAGCTCCGAGCAGATCACCACCGCGCCGCGCACCTCACCCACCGGGCGGTGCACGTACGCCTCGATGCCCTCCGCTTCGCCGAGCGTCTCCCACTGACCGGCCATCAGTCCCCCCGTACCTCAGTCGTCGTGTCGGGTGAACTCTATTGCCTGAGCGCGGTGTTCAGCCTCGGCTCGGCCCCGGCGACAGCGGGACCGGGCGGGGGAGTCGGCGCGTCCTCCAGGTGTCCGCCGGTACCGTGCGGGCCGCCGCGACGCAGAGCGGGACCATCGCCGCCGCCCGGACGATGCCGCCGAGCAGCGCCTCCGTCATGGCATGCCCTCCTCATGCGAAAACTAGCGGCGCTCACTGTGAGCCGGGGCACTTTCCGCGTGGTCCCCCCAGGGGTGGGCAAGAGCCCTTCCGGAACACCGCGGCCGACGTCTCACCATGCGGGAGCAGGGTGGTGGAATTCGGGCGCTCGTTAGACTGAGCCGACACAAACGAACCGAGCGAGGAGCGCACGTGGGCCTTGTCGTGCAGAAGTACGGAGGCTCCTCCGTAGCCGATGCCGAGGGCATCAAGCGCGTCGCCAAGCGGATCGTGGAAGCGAAGAAGAACGGCAACCAGGTTGTCGTCGTCGTTTCCGCGATGGGCGACACGACGGACGAGCTGATCGATCTCGCCGAGCAGGTTTCTCCGATGCCTGCCGGGCGTGAATTCGACATGCTGCTGACCGCCGGAGAGCGGATCTCCATGGCGCTGCTGGCCATGGCGATCAAAAACCTGGGCCACGAGGCCCAGTCCTTCACCGGCAGCCAGGCCGGTGTCATCACCGACTCGGTCCACAACAAAGCCCGGATCATCGACGTCACGCCGGGCCGGATCCGCGATTCGCTGGACAAGGGCAACATCGCGATCGTCGCCGGTTTCCAGGGTGTCAGCGCCGACAAGAAGGACATCACCACGCTGGGGCGCGGCGGGTCCGACACCACCGCCGTGGCACTGGCCGCCGCGCTCGACGCCGAGGTCTGCGAGATCTACACGGACGTCGACGGCGTGTTCACCGCCGACCCGCGCGTGGTGAAGAAGGCGAAGAAGATCGACTGGATCTCCTTCGAGGACATGCTGGAGCTCGCGGCCTCCGGCTCCAAGGTGCTGCTCCACCGCTGTGTGGAGTACGCCCGCCGCTACAACATCCCGATCCACGTCCGCTCCAGCTTCAGCGGGCTGCAGGGCACGTGGGTCAGCAGTGAGCCGATTGGGGACAAGCAGGTGGAGCAGGCCATCATCTCCGGTGTCGCGCACGACACCTCCGAGGCCAAGATCACGGTCGTCGGCGTGCCGGACAAGCCGGGTGAGGCCGCCGCGATCTTCCGGGCCATCGCCGACGCCGAGATCAACATCGACATGGTCGTGCAGAACGTGTCCGCCGCCTCCACAGGCCTGACGGACATCTCCTTCACGTTGCCGAAGACCGAGGGCCGCAAGGCCATCGACGCGCTGGAGAAGAGCCGCTCCGGCATCGGCTTCGACTCGCTGCGTTACGACGACCAGATCGGCAAGATCTCCCTGGTCGGCGCGGGTATGAAGACCAACCCGGGCGTCACCGCCTCCTTCTTCGAGGCGCTGTCCGACGCGGGCGTGAACATCGAGCTGATCTCGACCTCCGAGATCCGCATCTCGGTCGTCACCCGCAACGACGACGTGCCGGAGGCCGTCCGCGCCGTGCACACCGCCTTCGGGCTGGACTCCGACACCGACGAGGCCGTCGTCTACGGCGGCACCGGCCGATGACCGTCTCCCCGACGTACGGAGGCGTACGACGATGACCGGCAAGCCGACGCTCGCGGTCGTGGGAGCGACCGGAGCCGTCGGCGCGGTCATGCTCCAGATCCTGTCCCAGCGCGCGGACGTCTGGGGCGAGATCCGCCTGCTCGCCTCCCCGCGCTCGGCCGGCCGCAAGCTGGCCGTGCGCGGCGAGGAGGTCGAGGTGGCGGCCCTGAGCGAGGAGGCCTTCGACGGGGTCGACATCGCCATGTTCGACGTCCCGGACGAGGTCGCCGCCGAGTGGGCGCCGATCGCCGCCGCCCGTGGTGCGGTCGTCGTCGACAACTCCGCCGCCTTCCGGCTGGACCCCGAGGTGCCGCTCGTGGTGCCCGAGGTCAACCCGCACGCCGTACGGACCCGCCCGCGCGGGATCGTCGCCAACCCCAACTGCACGACCCTGACGATGATCGTCGCCCTGGGCGCGCTGCACGCCGAGTTCGGGCTGCGCGAGCTGGTGGTGTCGTCGTACCAGGCGGTGAGCGGGGCCGGGCGGGCCGGCGTGGACACGCTGCGGGCCCAGCTGTCCCTGGTGGCCGGCACCGAGCTGGGCACCAAGCCCGGTGACGTGCGGCGGGCCGTCGGGGAGGACACCGGGCCGTTCCCGGACCCGGTGGCGCTGAACGTCGTCCCGTGGGCCGGGTCGCTCAGGGAGGACGGCTGGTCGTCGGAGGAGATGAAGGTCCGCGACGAGTCCCGCAAGATCCTCGGTCTGCCGCAGCTGCCGGTCGCCGTGACCTGTGTGCGCGTCCCGGTGATCACCACCCACTCGCTGACCGTGCACGCCCGCTTCCAGCGTGAGGTGACGGTCGACGGCGCCCGGGAGATCCTCGCGACCGCACCCGGTGTGGTGCTGTGCGACGACCCGGCCGCCGGAGAGTTCCCCACCCCCGCGGACGTCGTGGGCACCGACCCGACCTGGGTGGGCCGGCTGCGGCGGGCCCTGGACGACCCGACCGCGCTGGAACTCTTCGTCTGCGGCGACAACCTCCGCAAGGGGGCCGCGCTGAACACCGCGCAGATCGCGGAACTGGTCGCGGCGGAGTGGGCCGGCCGATGACGGTGCCGCCGCCAAGATCGGACGAGAAGTTTGTAGGATCAACGTAAGAGGCGTGGCCGGGAGCATGGTCCAATCCACTTGAATCATTGCTCAGGGCAACAGAGGATTTCTCTCCCCGCCCTCCGCAACCGTGCGGAGGGCGGGGAGCGTCTTTGCGGTCACTCTTCGGGCGTGGGGGCGCCGTGATCGGGTGGATGCAGGGGAACGCCCGTCCACATCGGACATAAGGGAAGAGCGGGACGCATGACGGCACTTGAGGCACGGCCGGTGGTTGTCGCACATGTGACGCCCGGCACGTACAACCCTGCCGGGGGGAAACGTGTCCAACTGGCGTGGCAGAGGTACTCGAACTCAGCGCGGCCCGCGGCACGGCGGCCCTGCGGCCGCCCCGTGGGGCGCTCCGGCCCCGCACGCGCGGCGGCATGCCGGTGATCGCGCCCATGCCCGCAGCGCGGCCCGCCCGCATACCCAGTCAGCGTGACGGCTCCGAGGACACCGCGGGCGCCGTGACGGCCGAGGCCGCCGGCACGACCGTCGACCACCTCACCGAGACGTACCGGGCGCACTACCGCTCACTGCTCGGCCTCGCCGCGCTGCTCCTCGACGACACCGCCTCCTGCGAGGACGTGGTCCAGGAGGCCTTCATCCGCGTGCACTCGGCCCGCAAGCGCGTCCGCGACCCCGAGAAGACCCTCGCCTACCTGCGGCAGACGGTCGTCAACCTCTCCCGGTCCACACTGCGCCGCCGCATACTCGGGCTCAAGCTCCTCTCCAAGCCGATGCCGGACATGGCCAGCGCGGAGGAGGGCGCCTACGACCAGCTGGAGCGCCGCGATCTCATCAAGGCGATGAAGGGCCTGCAGCGCCGCCAGCGCGAGGTCCTGGTCCTGCGCTACTTCGCGGACATGACCGAGGCCCAGGTCGCCGAGACCCTCGGGATCTCCCTCGGGTCGGTGAAGGCGTACGGCTCGCGGGGCATCGCCGCGCTGCGGGTGGCCATGGGGACGCCGGTATGAGCGCGCGCGCCCCAGGGGGCGGTCCCGACAGACGTCATGACCACGAACGTCCCGAGCCCTTCGCCCCGCACGAACGGGCGAACCGGGACGAGCAAGACCACACGCAATCGCACGCTGGGAACGGAACTGTGAACCACGGCCCCGACGAGAAGGCCCCCGAGGGCCTCGACCAGGGTCCCGACGGGCACGGCAAGGGTCCTGACGGTCAGGGCAAGGGGTACGAGGAGCCCGGCCTCATTCCTGAGGGGCGCGGCAATGGCCCCGAGGGGTATGGCGACGGGCAGCCGGACGGGTCCGGTGGTGATCCCGACGGGCTCGGGGGCGACGAGTCGGCCCTGCGCCGGATGCTGCACTCCGCGGTGGACGGCATCGAGCCGCGCACCGGCACGCTGGAGCATCTGCGCCGGGCCGTTCCCGCGCGGCGCGCCCGCAAGCGGCACGCCGCCGTCGGAATGGCAGCCGCGGCCCTGTTCATCGGCACCGCGATCCCCGCGCTCGTGCATGTCTCCGACGCCGGCGGCTCCGACCCCAACACCGCCATGGCCGGCCAGTCCTCACAGGCCCAGGGCGGCACCGGGGAGGGCAAGGACAAGGGCGACACGAGCGGCACGAAGGACACCGGCGGCACGAGCGTGAAGCCCGGCAAGGAACCCGGCGAGCCCGGTCAGAAGGGCAGGAACGGCGGCGGCAGCACCGGTTCCACCGGCGGCGCCACCCCGTCCTCCACGCTGTCCACGGGCGGCACCCCGCTGTGCACGGCGGCCCAGCTGGGCTCCGCCACCGGCACCGTCGACGCCCCCGACACCGCGGGCGTGGTCTACGGCACCTTCCGCGTCGTGAACATCTCCTCCACCGCCTGCACCGTCGCCGGCGCGGGCACCATCACCCCGACCGCGGTGGGCGCGGCCGACCCGGCCAAGATCGTCGCCGCCCGCCATACGGCCGGGGACGCGGCGACCGCGCTGCCCGACCCGTCGCAGGAGGTCTCCGGGCTGGTCCTGCAGCCGAGCGCGGCCTACCAGGAGAAGTTCGCGTTCGTACCCTCCGAGACCTGCCCCACCACCGGCGGCGACAGCACCACCGGCGGTTCGGGCACCGGCGGCGCCACGCCGGACCCGACGCCGACGCAGGACGCGAGTGCTACCGGCGGATCGGCCGACAGCGGGGGCTCGGCGGGCACCACCGCCCAGCTGACGACCGAGGACGGCACGGCGGACGGCAGTGTGCAGATCACCCACGTGGCGCAGGGGGGCTCGCCCTCGGCCACGGCGACCGTGCCCGGGGAGTGCGCGGGGACCGTGTACTACACCGGGGTGCTGGCGGGGGCCTGAGAGCGCGACACACCGCCGGCACGGGCACGAGCCGCCCGTCAGGTGCGGCCACCGGTCAGCCGGCGGCCACCGGTTCCGGGGTGTCCTCCTCCGGCACCAGGCCCAGCGCCGCGTCCCGCGCGGCTTCGGCCTCCCGCCGTACCAGCCGGAACCACATGAACACCACGAACCCGGCGAAGACGAACCACTCTCCGGTGTAGCCGAGGTTCTGGAACGCCTTCAGGTCCAGCCCCGTGCCGTCCGGCGCCGTCGCGGGCACGGCCTTCATCCCGGAGTCGGCCTTGTCGAGGGTGACCCAGGCGTCGTACAGCTTGTACGGCACCAGGTTCACCAGCGACGCCGAGCTGATCGCCGACGTCTGCCCGGCCGGCAGCCCGCCCTGGGCACTGACCCCGTTGTCGCCGGGCGTCTCCGAGGCCTGCAGCGCGCCGGTGACGGTGACCCCGCCGCTCGGCGGCGCGGGCGCCTTCGCAGCGTCCGCCGTGCCGGGCAGCCAGCCCCGCACCACGGGCAGCGCCTTGCCGGAGCCGGTGCGCAGCAGGGTGAGGACGTAGAAGCCGTTCCTGCCGTCCAGCCGGCGGCCGGGCACCAGCAGCTGCGTGCCGTAGTGCCCGCTCGCGGTGACCCGGCGCCCGGAGGTGGCCTTGTCGACCGGCAGCATCGAGTCGAGCGGGCGGGCGGTCTCGTGCTGGTCGGACGCGGCCTGCTGCGTCGCGGCGCGGCTGTCGTGCACCCGCCCCTCGAACCGGCTCAGCTGCCAGGACCCCATGAAGATGCAGAACGGGATGGCGAGCAGCACGAAGACGTTGATGCCCCACCAGCGGGGTGTCAGCAGAAACCGGTACACGCCTTCCACGGTACGGCGCCGCCGCCGGGGGCCCGCTCGCGGGGCGGTTCTCAGCTCTTCGTGGCCTTCAGGGAGTAGATCAGCGGGATGCGCGGTCGGCCGGCCGGGAAGCGGTGGTAGCCGTCACGCACCTCGAAGTTCTCGAAGCGCGGGAACAGCGACACGTCGTGCTCGTGCAGGAACTCGATCCGCAGCCCGGTCGCGGCGAGCGCGGAGACGACGTCGCCGAGGGTGTGCTGCCACTCCACGCTGCGGTTGTGGACGGTGGTGGCGTCCCGGTCGGCGTAGGTCCCGGGTGCGTCGTACACCTGGGCGGTCCGGTCGAAGTAGTCGCGCACGATCCGCGATCCGGTCGCGTCGTCCAGGGCCTCGGTGATCGGGTGGAACTCGGCGAGGTAGAGGAATCCGCCGGGGGCGACGAGCGAGGCGGCGGTGTGCGCCCAGCGGCGGATGTCGGGCAGCCAGCACAGCGCGCCGAGCCCGGTGTAGACGATGTCGTACGTCGCCTCGGGCACGGCGTCGGCCGCGTCGTACACGTCGCTGGTGACGAACGCGGCGCGCTCGGGGCCGTGACCGAGGTCGGCCGCGAGGGAGCGGGCGGCCTCGACGGCCGGGGCGGAGAAGTCCACGCCGACGACGCGGGCGGCGCCCCGGTGGGCCCAGGAGAGGGTGTCGGTGCCGATGTGGCACTGCAGGTGCAGGAGCGTCCTGCCGGTGACGTCGCCGACCTCCGCCGTCTCGAAGTCCCGCAGGACGTCCGGGTGGGCCCGGAAGGCGTCGAGATCGTAGTACTCACCGGCGACGTGCACGGGAACGCGCTCGTCCCACAGGGCCCGGTTGTCCTCGCGCCAGCCCTCGGGGACGGACGGATCGGTGATGGTTGTGCGCATGCTCGGGAAGTTATCCACAGGCTGCGTACAGCCGCCACCCAATTGTCGGCGCGGCCAGGCAATATGGGCGCATGACTGGGGCGATGAGTGAGAGCAGGGAGCCGGGCGTTGTGGACGCGACCGGCATGCCGGACTGGGAGAAGCGCTTCCGGGCGCCGCGGGTGTCGCTGCCCGACTGGGCGGAGGACGCACCGGACCGTTCCCTGTTCGTGTCGAACGCGACGGGCACGTACGAGCTGTACACCTGGGACCGGGCGACGGGCGAGCAGCGGCAGGCGACGCACCGGCCGAACGGCACGACGGACGGCGTGCTCTCCCCGGACGGCGCCTGGATCTGGTGGTTCGACGACAAGGACGGCGACGAGTTCGGCATCTGGCGCCGCCAGCCCTTCGGCGGAGGGCAGGCCGAGCCTGCCGTCCCCGGCCTGGACGCCTCCTACCCGGCCGGACTCGCCCTGGCCCGCGATGGCCGCACGGCCGTCGTCGGCCGCTCCACGGACGAGGACGGCACCACGATCCACCTGGCCCGCGAGGGCGCGGATCCGGTGGAGATCTACCGGCACCGCGAGTCGGCGGGCGTCGGCGACCTCTCGCACGACGGCTCCCTGATCGCGATCGAGCACACCGAGCACGGCGACGCCATGCACGCCGCGCTGCGTGTGCTCCGCCCCGACGGCACGCCGGTCGCCGAGCTGGACGACACCAGGGGCGGCACCGAGGAACTGGGCCTGGAGGTGCTCGGGTTCGCCCCGGTCGAGGGCGACACCCGCCTGCTCATCGGCCATCAGCGCCGGGGCCGCTGGGAGCCGCTGGTCTGGGACGTCGCCACGGGCGAGGAGACCGACCTCGCCCTGGACCTGCCGGGCGACGTCACCGCCGAGTGGTACCCGGACGGCTCGGCCCTGCTCATCGTCCACGGCTTCGAGGGCCGCAGCGAGCTGTTCCGCCATGACCTGGCCACCGGCGGGCTGACCCGCATCCCCACCCCGCCCGGCACGGTCTCCGGCGCCACCGCCCGCCCCGACGGCGGCGTGGAGTACCTGTGGTCGTCGGCGGCCGAGCCGCCCGCGGTCCGCTCGGCCTCCGGCGACGTCGTCCTGGACCCTCCGGGCATGGCCTGCCCGCCCTCGGTGCCGGTGGAGGACGCATGGGTGGAAGGCCCCGGCGGCCGCATCCACGCCCTGATCCAGAAGCCGGCGGGCGCGAGCGGCCCCCTGCCGACGGTCTTCGATCTGCACGGCGGCCCGACCTGGCACGACAGCGACTCCTTCGCCGCGGGCCCGGCCGCCTGGGTCGACCAGGGATACGCGGTGATCCGCATCAACTACCGCGGCTCCACCGGCTACGGCCGCGCCTGGACCGACGCCCTGAAGCACCGGGTCGGCCTGATCGAGCTGGAGGACGTCGCCGCGGTCCGTGACTGGGCGATCTCCTCCGGCCTCGCCGACCCCGACCGCCTGATCCTCACCGGCGCCTCCTGGGGCGGCTACCTCACCCTGCTCGGCCTCGGCACCCAGCCCGACGCATGGGCGGTGGGCATCGCGGTCGTGCCCGTCGCGGACTACGTCACCGCGTACCACGACGAGATGGAGGCCCTGAAGGCCATGGACCGCACCCTGCTGGGCGGCACCCCCGAAGAGGTCCCCGAGCGCTTCCGGGCCTCCTCCCCGCTGACCTACGTCGACCAGGTCAAGACCCCGGTGTACATCTCGGCCGGTGTCAACGACCCCCGCTGCCCCATCCGCCAGATCGACAACTACGTCAAGCGCCTGGAGGCGAGAGGCGCGACCCACGAGGTGTACCGCTACGACGCCGGGCACGGCTCCCTGGTGGTCGACGAGCGGATCAGGCAGGTGAGACTGGAGATGGACTTCGCGGCCCGCCACCTGGCCCTTTGAGGCCTCGGGGGCCCGGGAGGGTCAGCGCAGCTCCGCGAGCCCCCTGCGCGTGGCGGCGACCACCACCCGGTCCCCCTTCTCCAGCACATGGCCGGGCGCCGTGTCGGTCCGCCCCTCCAGCGCCAGCACCCTCCAGGACCCGGCCCGGAAGGCGTCCCGCACCGTCCGGCCCTCCAGCTGGGGATGCCCGTCGACATCGACCGCGGCGAAGAGCAGCACCCGCCGCTCCACCGCGATGGCGCCGAGCACCTGCCGCCCCAGCATGGCCCCGGCGAACGCGGGCGCGGCCAGATGCGTGACACTCCGGCTCCGGGTCAGCGCCTGCGGGTACGCGGCCCGCAGCGTCCGGTACACGGCGGTGGCGAAGTCGTCGTCGTACAGCCGCAGCACCACCCGCAGATCGGGCCGTACGGACCGCGCGTACAGCACGGCCTCCAGGTTCGTGGTGTCGGCGCTGGTCACCGCGAGCAGCGCGTACGCCCGGTGGATCTTGGCGGACTCCAGCACCCCTTCCTGGGTGACGTCCCCGAGCACCACCGGCACCCGCAGCCGCCGCGCGGTCGCCAGCCCCCGCGCCTCGGGGTCGGACTCGACGCACACCACGGGGATGTTCAGCTCGCGCAGCCGGGTCAGCACCCGGGTGCCGATCTTCCCGAGCCCGAGCAGCACCACGTGCCCGCCGAGACCCCGTGGCGGTTTGCGCAGGGCGGAGGCGGTGCGGAAGGTGCCCAGCGCCTCCAGCACGGCCGCCAGCAGCACCGGAAGCAGCAGCAACCCGACCAGCCCGGAGAGGAGTTGGAGGATCTGCCGGCCGAGCGGCGCCCCGATGGCCGGGTCGTCGATGGCGAACATGTCCAGCAGCGTCAGATAGAAGGCACGCAGCGGATGGATGCCGGTGACCACCCACAGCGCGACGGCGAGTGCGAGCACGCACGCCACCATGCCCGCCAGGGACCACCGCAGCCGCCGGGAGAACAGCGAGCCGAGCGACACCCCGCCGCGGCCGGGCGCGGCCGACTCCCCGCCGCCCGCCGAGGACACCTGCTCCAGCACGACGGCCGCCCGCCCGGCGGCCTGCACCACCTCGTCGTCGTCCGGGAGCAGCCGCGGCTCCTGCTCCCCGCCGCCCTCGGGCCCGTAGGCGGCGCCGGGGTCCGTGCCGGCCGGGGAGAGCAGGGCGAGCGTGCACAGTCCGGTGCCCGCCGCCGGCCGTTCGACGGCCCGCAGCAGCAGCCCCTCGGTCTGGACGACCTTGCTGGTGCCGGCGACTGCGGTGGCGGCCAGTGCGGGCGCGGCGGTGTCGGCGTCGGACAGCACGGTGGTGGACGCGTCGGTGCCGCCCTCGCCGTCACCGGCGGCCAACGCGGCCGCATGGTCCAGGAGTTCCTCGATGTGCTGGCCCAACCGCCGGTTGTAGAGCCGCAGGACGAGCCGCAGGCGCGGGTTGAGCCGGCGCGCGGTCAGCGCCGCCCGGATGTTGGTCTCGTCGTCGTCGAAGACGAGGGCGAGCGCGGCGGCCCGGTCCACTCCGGCCTCGGCGAGCACGGTCTCGGTGATCTCGGCGGCCTCCAGCACCCGTGCGGCGCTCCCGCCGTTGCCGCTGTTGCCACCGTTGCCGGTGCCGGTCGCCGTACCGGTCGACCCGGCCCCGGTCCCGGGCATGCTGCCCGCCCGCCCCACCGCGGCGCTCACCACACGGTCGAACAGCGCCGCTGACGCGGACCGGGACCGGCCGACCACCGGAGGCCTGGCGGTGCGCTCGTTCGGCGGCACCACCAGGGTGACCTGTTCGCCGTAGACGCCGCGCAACTCGGCGGCCAGCCGGTGCGCGAGCCCGTCGTCCCCGCACACCACCATGTGCGGGGCACTGGGCCCACCTTGATACGGAACGCTCCCCACGAGGGAAAAGAGTGCCCCAAGGAGGTGAGTGGTTCCGGCGGTGGTGTGAACACTCGCGGGACGATGCGCGTACTGACGGGGAGGGAGCGAGGAGACCCGGAGGTATCCACCCGTGGCCATCACCGAAGACGCCCCGCCCGGCGGGAGGGTCGGCCCCGCCGGCGCACCGTCCGGCCAGGACGGCGGCCGTCGGCTCAGCTCCCCGCTGGTGCTGACGCTCGTCCTGCTGCTCGCGGTCCTCGCCCAGTCCCCGATCCGCGGCCTCCTCGGCACCCCGCTGATGCAGAGCTGGATGACGGTGTTCGTCGCGGTGACCGTGCAGGCCCTGCCGTTCCTGGTGCTCGGCGTGCTGCTGTCGGCGGCGATCGCCGTCTTCGTGCCGCCGTCCTTCTTCGCCCGCGCCCTGCCGCGCCGCCCCGCCCTGGCCGTCCCGGTCGCCGGCATCGCGGGCGCGGTGCTGCCGGGCTGCGAGTGCGCGTCGGTCCCGGTGGCGGGTGCGCTGGTGCGCAGAGGAGTCACCCCGGCCGCCGCCCTCGCCTTCCTCCTCTCGGCCCCCGCGATCAACCCGATCGTGCTGACCGCCACCGCCGTCGCCTTCCCGCGGGATCCGGAGATGGTGCTGGGCAGGTTCCTGGCGAGCCTGCTGGTGGCGTGCACGATGGGCTGGCTGTGGCAGCGGCTGGGCCGCACCGACTGGCTGCGCCCGCCGGCCCACGGCGCGCACGAGGGCGCGACGAAGGGCGAGGCGTTCTGGCACTCGGTGCGGCACGACACCATGCATGCCGGCGGCTTCCTGGTGCTCGGCGCCATGGCCGCGGCCACGCTGAAGGCGGCGACCCCGGCGGACTGGCTGCGCACGGCGGCCGGGAACCCCGCGTTCTCCGTCCTCGCGCTGGCCGTCCTGGCCGTGCTGCTGTCCATCTGCTCGGAGGCGGACGCGTTCGTCGCTGCCTCCCTGACCCAGTTCTCCCTGACGGCGAAGCTGGTCTTCCTGGTGGTGGGCCCGATGATCGACCTCAAGCTGTTCGCGATGCAGGCCGGCACCTTCGGCCGCACCTTCGCCCTGCGCTTCGCCCCCGCCACCTTCGCGCTGGCGATCGCGGGCGCCGTGGTGACCGGGACGGTGCTGCTGTGAACCGCCAGGCCCAGTGCGCCGTCATGTTCCTGCTCGGCGCCGCTCTCCTCCACGCGGGCAGCACCGACCTCTATCTCCGGTACGTCAAGGCGGGCCTGCAGCCGCTGCTGCTGGCCTCCGGCGCGGTCCTGATCGTGGCGGCGCTGGCGACGGTCTGGTACGAGCGCCGGCGGGCCCGCCGGCAGGTCCCCGCCGAGGAACACGCCCACGACCACGCCGGCGCCCACGCCCACCCCGAACCCCGGATCTCCTGGCTGCTGGTGCTCCCCCTGCTCGCCCTCATCCTCGTCGCCCCGCCCGCCCTCGGCTCCTACAGCGCCCTGCGCTCCGGTACGGCCCTGCAGAAGCCGTACACCTACGGCGCGTTGCCCGCCGCCGACCCGGCCCCGCTGTCCGTCATCGACTACGCCTCCCGCGCGGTCTACGACCACGGCCGCTCCCTGCACGGCCGCCCGGTCCGCGTCACCGGCTTCCTCGCCCTGGACCACTCCGGCGCGCCGTACCTGGTCCGCATGGCCCTCAACTGCTGTGCCGCGGACGCCCAACCGGTGAAGATCGCCCTGACCGGCGAGCTGCCCCCGGTCCTGCGCCCGGACGCCTGGCTGGAGGTGACCGGTACCTACACCCCCCGCCTGACCCACGACCCGGTCAACAACGGCCCGATCCCCTACCTGAAGGTCACCGCGGCCGAGCCGGTCCCGGTGCCGCACGACCCGTACGACGAGACCTGGAACAACTGAGCGGGCCGGACGCCGGATCACGGCAGTCCGGGCCCGGCCACATTGCCGGATCCGGCACATGATGGCGGATCCGGGTGGCGCGAAGATGCCGGTCATGAACACCCGGGAAGGTACGGCGCGGAGCGGCTGGGCCAAGCCGCTCGCCCTCTGTCTGCTGTTGCTGCTGTGCGCGGGTGCCGTCGCCCGGTCCGTGGCCGGCACCACCGCGTACGAGCAGGCGTGGCACGCGGCCGGGCCCTGCGCGGCCGGGCAGCGCGGGGACGACTGTCTGAGCACCGTGCCCGCCGAGATCGAGCGGACGGATCCGCACCCGCCGAGGGGGCGCAGCCATCTGTACCTCACCGGTGGCGTGCCGCGGCCGAAACTGGAGGTGTCCTCGGGGGCCGCAGCGGCGTTCCGGGCCGGTGACCGGGTCGAGCTGACCCTCTGGCGGGGTCAGGTGATGAAGGTCTCCGGGGTGCACTACGTCTGGCACGAGCACGTCGTCACCGGCGGCAGCATGGCCGTCCTCGCCGCCGGGCTCGCGCTGTGCGCCGCATTCCCCGGGGCACGGCTGCTGGCGCGGGTGCGCGGGCGCCGCCGGCCGGCGGACGAGGTCCTGCCGTCGCCGCTGCCGTTCCTGGCCCCTGTCCTCGTGACCGCTGTGTGGCTGCTGCCGCTGTGCTACCGGTGTCCCACGTCCCTGTTCGGCTCCACGGGCGCGATGACCCGGTGGGCCGTCGGCGGGCTGGTCAGCCTCGGCGTGTTCGGCTGGGCCTGGCACGCGACGCGGATCCGGGTACCCGAGGAGACCGGCACGGCGGTGCGCGCCGCACCCGGACCCCCGCACGGCAAGGACATGTTCCTGTCCGCCCGGTTCCTGGAGGACACCGACTACAACCCGCACCACTTCGGCACCCATGTCGTCCTCGGTGCGGGCGGGCCCGCGGTGACACCGCACGCCGGTCCCGGGCGGTTCGCGGCGAAGGCGATACCGGTCCGGCGACTCACCCTCCGCCGCGTGCGGCGGGCCCGGCGGGAGGAGGCCGCACTCGTTCCGCACAGCTGGCATGTCGCCGAGCTCGACGACGCGGGGACCTCGGTGCGGCTGGCTGCCGCGCCGGACGACCTGGCGTTGCTGCTGACCGAGTTCGCCTGACGGCTCGGGGGCGCTTACGCCTCTGCCTCCTTCACGTTCACCCGCTCGAGGTCCCGCAGCCACGCATGCGCCGTTCCGTCCGACGGGGCTCGCCAGTCGCCGCGCGGGGACAGCGAGCCGCCCGCCGAGACCTTCGGGCCGTTCGGCATGGCGGAGCGCTTGAACTGGGAGAACGCGAAGAAGCGGCGGATGAAGACCTCCAGCCAGTGCCGGATCTGCGCGAGGTCGTACGCGCCCCGGTCCGCCTCCGGGAAGCCGGGCGGCCAGGCGCCGGCCTCCTCGTCGTGCCAGGCGTGCCAGGCCAGGAAGGCGATCTTGGAGGGCCGGAAGCCGTAGCGCAGCACGTGGAAGAGGGTGAAGTCGTGCAGCGCGTACGGGCCGATCTTCGACTCGGTGGACTGCATCTCCTCGCCCGGCACCAGCTCGGGGCTGATCTCGGTGTCCAGGATCGCGGCGAGGATCTTGCCGGTCTCCTCGTCGAACTGCCCGCTGCTGATGACCCAGCGGATGAGGTGCTGGATCAGCGTCTTGGGCACGCCGGAGTTCACGTTGTAGTGGCTCATCTGGTCGCCGACGCCGTACGTCGACCAGCCGAGCGCGAGCTCGGAGAGGTCACCGGTGCCGAGCACGATGCCGCCGCGCTGGTTGGCCAGCCGGAACAGGTAGTCGGTGCGCAGGCCCGCCTGGACGTTCTCGAAGGTGACGTCGTACACCGGCTCGCCCGAGGCGAAGGGGTGGCCGATCTCCTTCAGCATCAGCCGTGCGGTCGGCGTGATGTCGAGCTCGGCCGCGGTGACACCGAGGGCCCGCATCAGCCGGTGGGCGTTGTCCTTGGTGTGGTCGCTGGTGGCGAAGCCGGGCAGGGTGAAGGCCAGGATGTCGCTGCGCGGGCGGCCGGAGCGGTCCATCGCCCGGGCGGCGACGATCAGCGCGTGTGTGGAGTCGAGTCCGCCGGAGACACCGATGACGACCTTGGGGCCGCCGATGGACGCGAGGCGCTGCTGGAGGCCGGCGACCTGGATGTTGTAGGCCTCGTAGCAGTCCAGGGCGAGGCGCTCGGCGTCGGCGGGGACGAAGGGGAAGCGTTCGACGCGGCGGCGCAGGCCCAGGTCGGCGGTGGCCGGAGGGGCGAGTGCGAAGGACACCGTCCGGAAGTCGGCGGTGCGCGCGGCGTGGGTACGGCGGTTCTCGGCGAAGGTGCCCATCCGCTGCCGCTCCTGCCGCAGCAGGTCCAGGTCGACGTCGGCCACCGCGTACTGCTCGCCGAGCGGGAACCGCTCGGTCTCGGCCAGCAGCACCCCGTTCTCGTAGATCAGGGTCTGGCCGTCCCAGGACAGGTCGGTGGTCGACTCGCCCAGGCCGGCCGCCGCGTAGACGTACGCGGCGAGGCAGCGCGAGGACGCCGAGCGGCACAACAGCTTGCGGTCCTCGGCACGGCCGACCGTGATCGGGCTGCCCGAGAGGTTGACGAGGACGGTCGCCCCGGCCAGCGCCGCCTCCGCGCTCGGCGGCACCGGCACCCACATGTCCTCGCAGATCTCCGCGTGCAGCACCAGACCGGGCACGTCCGCGGCCGTGAAGAGCAGGTCCACACCGAACGGGACGTCCGCGCCGCCGAGCCGGATCGTGCCCCCGCGCTCTGAGTCGCCTCCGGCGATCTGCCGGCGCTCGTAGAACTCGCGGTAGTTCGGCGGGTACGACTTCGGTACGGCACCGAGGATCCGGCCGCGGTGCACGATCACCGCGCAGTTGTAGATCACGTCGCGGTGGCGCAGCGGGGCGCCGACGACCAGCACCGGCAGCAGGTCCGCCGACGCGGCCACGATCGTCGCGAGCGCCGCCTCCACGTCGTCGAGCATGGCGTCCTGCAGCAGCAGGTCGTCGATCGCGTACCCGGACAGGCACAGCTCCGGGAACACCGCGACGGCCACGCCCTCCTCGGCGCACCGGCGCGCATGGCGCAGGACCGCCTCGGCGTTGGCGGGCGGGTCGGCGATGACGGTGTGGCCCGTGCACGCGGCGACGCGCGCGAAGCCGTGCTGGTAGATCGACCAGAAGCTCAACGGGACCTCTTTCCGAAGCGACTTTCCTACAAGAGGAAGCCTAAAGGCCGGGCCGTCACCGGCGGCCCACCTGCGGGTTTCAGCGCGCTGCAGCCCGCCCGCCGCGCTGAAACCGGGTTGAAGCCGATCTGAACCCCCTCGGCCGCACGCTCTGCGGCATGACGACGACGGAACACGAACTCGCGATCGCGGCCTCCGGGTTGCGCAAGTCCTACGCGGACAAGACCGTCCTCGACGGCATCGACATCCGGGTGCCCGCCGGGACGATCTTCTCCCTGCTCGGCCCGAACGGCGCCGGCAAGACCACGGCGGTCAACATCATGTCCACGCTGATCTCCGCCGACGGCGGCCGGGCCCGGATCGCCGGGCACGACCTCGCCGCCGAGGCCCAGGCGGTCCGGGCGGCGATCGGGGTCACCGGCCAGTTCTCCGCCGTGGACGGTCTGATCACCGGCGAGGAGAACATGCTGCTGATGGCGGACCTGCACCACCTCTCCCGGCGTGAGGGGCGGCGGGTCGCCGCCGAGCTGCTGGAGCGCTTCGACCTCACCGAGGCCGCGAAGAAGCCCGCCTCCACCTACTCCGGCGGCATGAAGCGCCGCCTGGACA